>CAZSCC010000697.1:0-1753 GCA_964604905.1 uncultured Planctomycetales bacterium | reverse complement strand
GGGAGATGACGTCCAGCAGCACCTCCGCGCGGATGCGCCGGAGCGGGGCCTTCGCGAAATTGCGCGTGTCGGTCCCGTTCGTGGCGTTGGGCCGCGTGGAGAGCTGGTAGGTGCGCGAGGTGCAGATGTCGCGGACGAACTTCTTGAAGTCGTACGAGTAGTCGGTCAGCCTCTTCGCGAGCGCGTCTAGCAGCTCGGGGTTGGACGGAGGGTTGGAGACGCGGACGTCGTCCACCGGGTCGATGATCCCCTGGCCGAAGAAGTGGGCCCAGACGATGTTCGCGACGTTTCGCGCGAAGTAGGGGTTCCGGGGCGACGCGATCCACTCGGCCAGGACTTGGCGGCGGTCCTCCCCCTTCAGGGCGGGGACGTCGCCCCCCAGGAACTTGGGGGCCATCGTGCGGCCGCCCAGGGGGTGGCGGACCTCGCCCTCGCCGCGGTCGAAGATGATCCGCTCGCGCGGGTCCTCGGCGTTCTTGCGGCCCACCTGACTGAAGAAGGCGGCGAAGCCGTAGTAGTCGTCCATCGTCCAGCGGTCGAAGGGGTGGTTGTGGCACTGGGCGCACTGGATGCGCATGCCCATGAAGATCTGGGCCACGTTCTCGGAGGTCTTGAGGGTCTCGCGCTCGATCTGGTAGAAGGTCGAGGGCGGGTTCTGGAACGTCCCGCCGTTCGCGGAGAGGAGATCCCGCACGATCTCGTTGAAGGGCACGTTGTCCTCGACGCGCGCCTGCAGCCAGTTGAAGTAGCCGAGCGCGGTCTTGTAGCTCACCTGGCGGTTGTCGTCCGTGCGGATCTGGAGGAGCTCGGCCCACTTCATGACCCAGAGCTCGGAGAATTCCTTGCGGGCGAGGAACTCGTCGATCAGCTTCTCGCGCTTGTCGGGGCGTGCGTCGGAGGCGAACCGGTCGTACTCGGCGCGGCCGGGGAGCTGGCCCGTGAGGTCGAGCGAGGCGCGGCGGAGGAACACCTCGTCGCTGCAGAGGTCGCTTGGGAACATCCGGAGCTTCTTGAGCTTGTCGAAGACGAGGGTGTCGACGTAGTTCTTCTCCGGCACGTCGGACCACGCGTACTTGACCCCCTTCGGGATCACGATCGCCTGGGAGCCGACGGTGAAGGTCGCGAAGCGGGCGAAGACGTACGCCTCGCCCCGCTTGCCGGCGGTGACGCGGCCGTCCTCGTCGATCTTCGCCGAGACGTCGTTGTTCGTCATGAAGCGGGCGAGCGGGGTGACGTCGCGGTCGCTGCCGTCCGAGTACTTGGCGCGGACCGTCATGCGCTGGGCGGCGCCTTCGCCCTCCAGGACGAGCTTCGGAGGATAGAGCTCGAGGGAGACCGGCGTGGCCACGTCGGCGGCGTCCTTTAATGCCCCGTTGTCGAGCCAGCGGATGAGCGTGTCGTAGATCTCGCTCTTCGCCTTGAACCGCTCGCCGCCCGTGTGGTTGACGATGCCGGTCGACTTCTCGATCAGGAGACACTCCTCGGGCATCGCGACGCTGATCCGGCGGCCGGACATCTCGCGCGTCAGGCGGTGGTAATCGCCGTCCGGGTCGAAGCCGAAGAGCGAAAGGCGGAAGCCGTCCTTGCCGCGTGCGGCGCCGTGGCACGAGCCGGTGTTGCAGCCGGTGCGCATGAAGACGGGCATCACGTCGTTTTTGAAACTGATGGGGCGCTCGACGACCGCGTCCTTCACGCTCACGGGGACAGTGAGTGCCTTGTCCTGAAATTCGATTTTCAGCTCCGTCGCGCCATC
>CAZSCC010000696.1:0-16517 GCA_964604905.1 uncultured Planctomycetales bacterium | reverse complement strand
CCGGCCGGCCGACGCCCTCGAGCAGCTGAAGGAGGCGAACAGCGCCGACTCGTCGGACCCTCTCGTCTCGGCCGCGTTCTGCGAGGCCAGGATCCGGGCGGGCCTGTACGAGGAGGCCGAGGCGCACGTGGACCGGCTGGTGAAGAAGCAACCCACGGGCCGGTCGCTCTACCTGAAGGGGCTCCTGGCGGACCTCCAGGGATACCATGCCGACGCGATGGCCGCGTACGAGAAATCGCTCGAGGCCGAGCCGGGGTATCCGGAATCGCTCTTCCGCCTGGCGTACATCATGGACCTCTCTGGGGAGGACGGCAAGGCGATGGAGCTCTACGAGCAGCTCCGCAAGCTGCGCCCGACGCACCGGAACACGATCATGAACCTCGGGGTGATGTACGAGGACCGGGGGGACTACGAGCGGGCGGAGCAGTGCTACCAATCGGTGCTCGATTATTTCCCGGGGCACGGCCGCGCGGGCCTCTACCTGAAGGACGCCGAGGCGTCGATGACGATGTTCTACGACGAGGACGCCGCGCGCCGCGAGGCGAAGGTGCAGCAGATCCTGGGCCAGCCGGTGGCGGAGGTCTCGTTCTCGCCGCGAGTCCGGAACGCGCTGCAGAAACTCGGTGTCAACTCGCTGGGCGATCTCGTCCAGAAGAGCGAGGAGGACCTCCTGGGGATCCCGAACTTCGGCCGCACGTCGCTCCGGGAGCTCAAGGAATTCCTCAGCTCGAAAGGGTTGAGCCTCGCGACGGCCTCCGGGCCGGGCGGGCTGGTCGCGGCGCCGGAGGAGGCGGGCCTGGAGCCGGCCGCCGCCGCGGCGGGTCCCGTGAGCGACGAGGTCCTCAAGAAGAACCTGAGCGATTTCGAGTGGTCGGGCCGCATCCGCAAGGTCTTCGAGAAGCTGGGCGTGGTCACCGTGGGGGACCTCCTCGCGCGGACCGAGAAGGACCTGCTCAAGAGCAAGAACCTCGGGGTCACCTCGATCAAGGAGATCCGGAAGAAGCTCGGGCAGGTCGGCGTCTCGATGAAGCCCGAGTAGCCGGGCCCCTCCCGGTCCCGCTGGGTCTTTACGTCCCGTGCGGAGTGGGCCTACAATAGCTCCATGTCCGAGAGCCAAAGGCTGGTCCTGCTTGTTTTCTCGGGCGCCGCGGGACTCCTGATCGGCTCCTTCCTGAACGTCTGCATCTTCCGTCTGCCGCGCCACTGCATGTCGATCGTGAGACCGCGGTCGCGGTGCACGAAGTGCCTCCACCCGATCGTCTGGTACGACAACCTGCCCGTGCTGAGCTGGCTCCTGCTCGGGGGGAAGTGCCGCTCCTGCAGGGCGCCGATCTCGCCGCGCTATGCGCTGATCGAGCTCCTCACCGGCGCGCTCTATTTCTATGCGGGCTGGCGGGCGCTGTTCGGAGCGAAGGGGCCCGGGTTCTCCGAGGCGGTGCTTTTCGCGTTCCACGCCTGGTTCCTGGGGGCGCTGATCGTGTGCACGTTCATCGACCTCGATTTCCGGATCCTGCCGGACGAGGTCACGGTCTCGGGGATCGTGATCGGGGTGCTCGTCTCGGCGGCGTTCCCGGCCCTACCGCATCTCCACGGGAGCCTGCTGGAGTTCGTGGGCCTGGTCCTCCTGGTCCTGGGGGCCCCGCGGGCGCCGGCGCTCCCGGGATTCCTGGAGAACCCCCACGTCACGGCCCTGCTCGACTCGATGTTCGGGGCGGCGGTCGGCTGGGGGGCGATCTGGGGGGTGGGGGTCCTCGGGAAGTGGCTCTTCCGGAAGAAGATCGAGCGGCTGGGCGAGACGGAGGCCATGGGGTTCGGCGACGTGAAGTACATGGCGATGCTGGGAGCGGTTCTGGGGTGGAAAGGGGTGTTGCTGACCTTGATGGTGGCCTGCCTCTTCGGGACGGTTTTCGGGATCGGGAAGCTGATCGTCCTACGGCGGATGGGGTACGTCGCGTTTGGCCCGTTCCTCTCGGGGGGAGCCCTCGTGCTGCTTTTCTGGGAATCGTTCGTCCACCGGGTCATCCGGGGGTACATGGGAAGGATGGACCAGTTCAGCCGCTGGCTCCTGGATCTGTTCGGCGGGGGGGCGCGCTAGATCATAAGTTATATTTTGTAATTGACGAAAGAGGGAACGGACGATATAACTCCTGGAGAGAGGGGGCCTGTACGGGCTCCCGACGTCACTCGAGGGGGAAGAGACCATGTCGAAGAAGCTCCTGGCCGCCGTCAGCCTCGTCTTCGCCGGCGCCGCATCCATCGGCTGCGCGTCGCCCGACCTGCAGCGCAAGATCGACGACCTCACGCGAGAGCAGGAGGAACTCAATCGCCAGAAGGCCCAGACCGAGGCCGAACTCCTCGCCTACAAGGCCCGCTGCGAGTCCCTCGAGCGCTCCCGCAGCCTCCCGCAACCCGTCTCCATGGCCTCTCGCGCCACGGCCCCCTCGCCCGAATTGCCCGGCGACCTCAAGGGGAAGGTCGATATCCGCAAGCGTGGCAACGACACCGTGATCGACATCCCCAGCGACGTCTTCTTCGCAAGCGGATCGGCGACCCTGAGCGGCGCCAGCGAGAAGGCCATGTCTCAGATCGCCGACTACATCCGGCGCAACCACGCCGGCGGGATGCTCCGCGTGGAAGGCCATTCGGACGCCGACCCCGTCCGTCGGAGCAAGAGCAAGTTCCACTGCAACTGGGAGATCTCCTTCGAGCGGGCCCACGCCGTGATGCACTACCTCGTCGACAAGGGCGGATTCGATCCCCACCGCGTCGTCTGCGAGGCCTACGGAGAATACCAGCCGCTCGATCCCCGGAACAAGTCGAAGAACCGCCGGGTCGAGATCGTCCTCGCCCAGTAGCCCCGAGTCCCGGGTCCGCCGTCTCTTCTCCAAGGGGGGCGCCCAGGGTTCAAATCCCATCGCTTCTGATCCATGCTGGCCCGCTGACCCACGCCGCGCCGACTCCGGACTCTGGACTCTGGGCTGGGGTTGTTTGACACCTCTCCAACCCGCAGGCTATAATCGCTTCCGGATCGACGATCCCGGGCCGCCTTCCGGCCCGGGCCATGGACGCTTGGAAGGCGGGCTTCACCCCGCCCCTCGGAGGAGAATCCCGAGATGCCCAAGTACGAGACCAAGGATATCAGGAATATCGTCCTCGTCGGACACAACTCCTCGGGGAAGACCGCGCTTGCCGACATGATCCTGTTCAAGGCCAAGTCCACCAGCCGCCAGGGGAGCATCGACGAGGGGACCAGCGCGTTTGACTTCGAGCCCGAGGAGAAGGATCGCAAGAACTCCATCGACCTCGCCGCCGCCTCCGTCAACGTCCAAGGTCGTGAGATCAACCTCCTCGACGCGCCCGGCTACCCCGACTTCCTGGGGGAGGCGATCTGCGGACTCAGCGCGGTCGAGACGGCCGTGATCTGCGTCAACGCCGTCGACGGCATCCGAGTGAACACCCGGAGGATGTGGGACCTCGCGGGGAAGGCCGGCGTGGCGCGGATCCTCTCCATCAACAAGATGGACCAGGAGAACGTCAAGTACGCCGAGCTCGTCGCCTCAATCCGCGAGACCTTCGGCAAGGAGTGCGTCCCCGTCCTCCTGCCCTCCGGATCGGGCGACTCGTTCAAGAGCGTCGTCAACATCGTCGTGAATTCCGACGCCGCCCCGGCGGACCTCAAGGATCTGGCCTCCGAGGCGCGCGAGAAACTCATGGAGGCGGACGACGCCCTCATCGAGAAATACCTGGAGGGCAAGCCTGTCGCCGCCGACGAACTCCTGAAGGCCCTGCCCGGCGCGCTTGCCCAGGGCAGGATCGTCCCCATCCTCTGCAGCTCCGCGAAGAAGGACGTCGGCGTGGCCGAGTTCCTCGACTTCATTGCCATGTGCGCCCCCTCGCCGCTGGACGTGCGGCCCCGGAAGGGGACGGACCCGGAGAAGAAGGCGGAGGTCGAGCGCCCGCCCGGGGGGCCGTTCTCCGGACAGGTCTTCAAGTCGATCGCCGACCCCGTGGTCCAGCGGCTCTCCTATGTCCGCGTCTACTCCGGCACGCTCTCTTCCGACCAGCCGCTCTTCAACCAGCGGGTGGGGAAGGCGAGCCGCATCGGCGCGATGTACAAGCCGTTCGGGAAGGACCAGCGGGCGACGACGGCGGCCGTCGCGGGCGACATCGTCTGCGTGACCAAGGTCGACGAACTCAACACCTGCGACACGGTGTGCGACCCGCACGCGCTCGTCCAGTACCCCAAGTTCGAATTCCCGCTCTCGATGGTCTCGCAGGCGGTGGAGCCCAAGACCAAGCAGGACTTGGCGCGGATGTCGGAGTCAATGCACAAGATGGCCGACTCCGATCCGACGTTCCACTTCTCCAGAGACCCCGGTACCGGCGAACTCGTCATCACCGGCCGTTCGAAGCTGCACGTCGAGGTCATCCTCATGCGGCTCAAGCGGAAATTCCACGTAGAGGTCATCACCCATCCGCCCAAACTGGCGCTCAAGGAGGCGATCGTCGCCGCTGCGGAAGGCCACCACAAGCACAGGAAGCAGTCGGGTGGGCACGGGCAGTACGGCGAAGTCTACCTTCGCCTCAAGCCCACTCCGCGCGGCGAGGGGTTCAAGTTCACCGACTCCATCACGCAGGGGCGAATCCCCCAGCAGTACGTCCCGGCCATCGAGAAGGGCATCCGGAAGTCGATCGAGAAGGGCGTCATCGCGGGCTACCCGGTGGTCGACGTCGAGGTCGAGGTCTACGACGGTTCCTACCACGACGTGGACTCGGGCCCCGGGTCGTTCGAACTTGCGGGCTCGAAGGCGTTCAAGGACGCGTTCGCAAAGTCGAGGCCGTGCATCCTCGAGCCGATCGTCCACATCGAGATCACCGTCCCCTCGAAGTTCATGGGTGACATCACGGGCGACCTCAACTCGCGTCGCGGGCGGATCCAGGGGATGGATTCGCAGGGAAGCCTGCAGGTCGTCCGCGCGCAGATCCCCATGATGGAGATCATGGACTACGAGACCCAGCTCCGCTCGGTCACCGGTGGCGAAGGCTCCTACACGATCGAGCCGTCCCACTACGACGTCATGCCGCACAAACTGGCCGAAGGCATCATCGCCAAGGCCAAGAAGGTCGAAGAAGAAGAGGAATAAATGGTCAGCCTCGAAGAACTCCTGCAGCTCCTGGTCCAACGCGGCGGTTCCGATCTGCACCTGACCGCGGGGTCCCCGCCGCGGATCCGCGTGGACGGATTGCTCAAGGCCACCGAGTTTGACACGTTGACCAAGGAGGAATCCCAGAAGCTGGTCTACGGCGTCCTCTCGGAGGACCAGATCGCCCGCTTCGAGAAGGACCTCGAGCTGGACTTCTCGTTCGGCGTGGACAACCTGGGGCGGTTCCGGACGAACGTCTTCCTCCAGCGCGGCTCGGTGGGCGCCGTCTTCCGGCTCGTGCCGCATGCGGTCCGCAGCTTCGACGACCTGGGCCTGCCGCGCAAGGTCTGCACCGACCTGTGCGACGTGCCTAAGGGCCTGGTCCTCGTGACGGGTGCGACGGGGTCGGGCAAGTCGACCACTCTCGCCGCGATGATCGACCACATCAACGTGGGCGGCAACTACCACATTATGACGGTCGAGGACCCGATCGAATTCGTCCACAAGAACAAGAACTGCCTGATCAACCAGCGCGAAGTGGGGACGGACACCCACGGCTTCAAGGAGTCGCTCCGCCACGTGCTGCGGCAGGACCCGGACGTCGTGCTGATCGGTGAGATGCGCGACATGGAGACGATCGAGGCCGCCCTGACGATCAGCGAGACGGGCCACCTGACGTTCGCCACGCTGCACACGTCGGACGCGGTCCAGACCATCAACCGCATCATCGACGTCTTCCCCACGGGCCAGCAGCAGCAGGTCCGCACGCAGTTATCGTTCGTGCTGACCGCGGTCTTCTGCCAGCAGCTGGTTCCGAAATCGAACGGGAAGGGCCGCGCCCTTGCCGGTGAGATCATGTTGGCCACCCCGGCGGTCCGCGCCCTCATCCGGGAGAACAAGGCCCACCAGGTCTACTCCATCATCCAGGTCTCCGGCAAGATGGGGATGAAGACCATGAACCAGTCCCTCTACGAACTGTACCGTGCGGGGCACCTGACCTTCGAGGATGCCCTGCTGGTCTCGGGCGACCCGGAGGACCTCAAGAAGACGTTCCAGCGGACCTAGACGCCGGGAGGTTCCGGGAGGGGATATTTTCAGGCCCCCCTTCCTTGTGCGCCCAGACGAATCGTATAATCCCGGGGGCGGATATAGCCGACTATCTCTTAGACTCTTAAATGGCGCAGATTTCAAAGCTCGTCCGGAAGAAGCTGGGGGAGATCCTCGTGGAGGAGGGTCTCCTGCGGGACGAGCAGGTCCAGGAAACGATGAAACGCCAGCGCGCCACAGGCGAATTCTTCGGGGAGGCGCTGGTCGCGTTGAGCTATTGCACCGAGATGGACATCGCC
Organism: uncultured Planctomycetales bacterium; assembly: GCA_964604905.1. Lineage (GTDB taxonomy): Bacteria > Planctomycetota > MHYJ01 > MHYJ01 > JACPRB01 > JACQFK01. Next base: position 10,027 of record CAZSCC010000696.1, on the reverse strand, counting down.
AGGACCATGGTCCGGCAGTTCGGCCTTCCCTACATCGACGCGTCGAAGTACCGCATTCCCAAGGAAGCGCTCGAGACCGTCCCCGCCGAGCTCATGTGGCAGAACCAGTTCATCGTGCTGGACAAGATCGGGAAGGCGATGTTGGTCGCGGTCTCGGGGGTGCTCGCCGGGGAGGTCTTCGAGAAGCTGGAGAAGATCTCCGGGTCGCAGCTCTTCCTCTACGTCTCCACGGGCAGGCAGATCGCCGACGCCCTCAAGCAGCACCGCCCGATGAACGGCAAGGCCGCTCCTCCGGAGAAGAAGAAGTAGCGTGGCCATCAAGGACAAGTTCTACCAGCGCATCCGGAAGGTGCTCGTGAAGCACGGCGTGCTCGACGAGGGCAAGGCCGACGAGGCCGCCGTCTTCGCGGACAAGGAGAACAAGTCCTACGCCGACACGCTTCTCGAGCACAACCTGGTCGACGAGATGGGATACCTCTCGGCGATCTCGCTCGAGACCAACATCCCGCCGGTCGACGTCGAGAAGGCGGTGTTCGACGAGGAGGCCCTGCAGGTCATCAACCAGGAGCTCGCCAGCTACTATTGTGTCATCCCTCTTTCGAAGATCGGGAACGTCCTGACGCTCGCGGTGGGGAACCCGTTCGACATCCTCAAGCTGGACGACGTGCGGACGCTCACGAACTGCGACCTGCGGCCGGTCGTCTCGAGCGAGCGGAGCATCCGCAAGGTGATCCACAAGGCTTACAACCGCGAGGCGGTCCAGATGGAGCAGGTGCTGGACGGCATGGCGGAGACCGCGGGAGACACCTCCGTCGAACTCAAGAAGGAGCAGGAGGAGGAGACGGTCGACCTGTCGGCCCTCAGCGACGACACGGGCGAGTCGCCCGTCATCAAGCTCGTCAACATGCTGATCGCGCAGGCCCTCAAGATGGGGGCGAGCGACATCCACCTCGAGCCGTTCGAGAAGAACGTGAAGGTGCGCTACCGGGCGGACGGCGTCCTCAAGGAGCAACTGGCGCCGCCCAAGTCGATGATCAACTCGCTCGTCAGCCGCATCAAGATCATGTCGAACCTGGACATCGCCGAGCGGCGCGTCCCGCAGGACGGCAAGTTCCAGGTGCGCTTCGAAGGCCGTCAGGTGGACTTCCGCGTGTCGATCCTCCCCACCGTCCACGGCGAGAAGGCGGTGCTGCGCATCCTGGACTCGTCGAGCCTGAACATCGGCATCGACAAGCTGGGCTTCGAGCCGAACGCGGAGAAGCTCTTCCGGAAGGCGCTGGCGGCCTCGTACGGCATGATGCTCGTGACGGGCCCGACGGGCTCGGGGAAGTCCACCACGCTCTACGCCTCGCTCCGCGAGGTGCTCAACCCTGAGGAAAACGTCTGCACGGTCGAAGATCCGGTCGAGTACCAGCTCGATGGGGTGGTTCAGGTCCCGGTCAACGTGAAGCGCGGGCTCACGTTCGCTGTGGCGCTCCGGAGCCTGCTGCGTCAGGACCCGGATACGATCATGATCGGCGAAATCCGGGACTTCGAGACGGCCGACATCGCCGTGAAGGCCGCCGTCACGGGCCACCTCGTCTTCTCGACGCTCCATACGAACGATGCCGCGAGCTCCATCACCCGCCTGGTGGATATGGGCATCGACCCGTTCATGGTCGCCTCCTCCACCATCATGGTCGCCGCCCAGCGCCTCTGCCGTAGGCTTTGCGAGCGCTGCAAGGCGCCCGTCGACAAGATCCCCGTCGCGGAGGACCGCGCGGCCATCGGGTTCAGGCCCGACGACGACATCAAGCTGTGGAAGGCGGTGGGCTGCCCCCAGTGCTCCAATGGCTACCGCGGCCGCTTCGCCATCCTCGAGGCCTTGGACATCGACGACGACGTCAAGCGGATGATCATCGAGCGGAGGTCTTCCATCGACATCAAGAAGCTCGCGATGCAGAAGAAGGGGATGCTCACCCTCCGCCGGACCGCCCTCCTCAACGGCATGCGCGGGCGCACCACGCTCGAAGAGATCCTGCGCATGACGATGAGCGACGAGTAGGGCGGCCCCTGCTCCCCGGAGTCCTCGTCTCCTCGCGTGCGGCCCTTTCGTTTACATTCCTTCCGTCTCAGGGTAGACTACGAGAGTCCCTCGAAGGAGATTCTGATGGCCGTTTTCGCCTATTCCGCCAAGACCGCTGACGGGAAGAAGATCGAAAGCGTGATCCGCGCGCCCGACAAGGCCGCCGCGCAGGCCGAGCTCAAGAAGAAGAAGCTCACCGTCACCAACATCAACGAGCAGAGAGGGGGCAAGAAGGTCGGGATGTTCGGCCCGCCCCGGCCCCACGTCAAGACAAAGGACATCGCGGTCCTGACCCGCCAGCTTTCCACGATGATCAGCGCGGGCATCCCGCTGCTGGAGTCGCTGGAGATCCTCCACGAGCAGGCCTCCGACCCGGGATTCAAGAACGTGCTGGACAAGACCATCGAGCGCGTCCGCGCGGGGTCCGACTTCTCGACCGCGCTGGCCGAGCATCCCAAGCTCTTCACCAAGATCTTCGTCAACATGATCAAGGCCGGCGAGGCGTCCGGCCAGCTGGACGTCATCCTGCAGCGCCTGGCCGACTACATGGAGGCCATGGAGGAGCTGAAGCGCGAGATCAAGGCCGCCATGACCTACCCGATCATCTCGCTGGTCCTGATCCTCTCCATCACGGTCGGCCTGATCGTCGGCATCGTGCCGAAGTTCCAGGAGATCTTCATCCAGATGCAGATGGACGATCTGCCGACCCCGACGATGGTCCTCATCGCCATCAGCGAGATCCTCAGGAACCATTTCATCGAGGCCACCATCGTCTTCATCATCCTCTTCGGGGCGTTCATGTACTACATCAAGACCAAACAGGGGCAGCGTCAGTGGCATTGGCTCCTGCTCCACATGCCGGTCTTCGGTCCGCTGTTCCGAAAGGTCGCCATCTCGCGCTTCTCACGCACGTTCGCCACGCTCATCCAGTCGGGCGTGCCCATGCTGGGTGCGCTGGACATCGTCGCGTCGACGGCGGGCAACATCCTGGTCGAGGAGGCGGTCCTTAAGGCCAAGGACGCGGTCTCGAAGGGCGAGACGCTGGGCGATCCCCTCGCCGCGACCAAGGTGTTCCCTCCCATGGTCACGCGCATGATCTCGATCGGCGAGAAGACCGGCGCCCTCGAGAAGTTGCTCATGAAGATCTCGGAGTTCTACGACCAGGAGGTCCGGGCCACCGTCAAGGCCCTGACGTCGCTGATCGAGCCCCTGCTGATCGCCACCATGGGCGTCATCGTGGGCTTCATCGTGCTCGCCATCTTCATGCCCATCATCGCGATCCAGGGCAAGCTGTCGAAGTAATGCCGGGCCAGGCCAGCCGTCCCGCGGGGGCCGCGGACCGCCAGCTGGAATCCCGGCTCAAGTGGCTGATGTTCGGCCGCCTCGCGATCGCGGTGGTCGGCATCTTCGCCACCCTCCTCGTCCAGCCTCTCTCGGGCAACCACCTGCCGCCCCATTACACCCTGCTGGGCGCGTGCTTGCTGAACCTCGTCTATCTCTTCGTCGCCCGCGCCGGCGTCCGTCTCCGCCCCTTGGCCATCCTGCAGCTCGTTCTCGACGTCGCCCTCATCGGCACGCTCACGTACCTGACGGGGATCGACCGCTTCTTCGCCTTCCTGTTCTTCGCGACCGTGATCGCGGCGGCCATGATCGTCGGTCTGCGCATGGCGATCGGGATGGCCTCCTCGGCGTCGATCGTCCTGGCCGCGGTCTCCACTCTGTACTTTCTAGCCACCTCCCGGGAGGTCGGGATCCAGCTGCCGTTCGTCGATCCCGTGCTGGTGAGGGACTACGCCTCCCGCCGCGAGTTCGTCCTGCCGTACCTCTTCTTCTTCGCACTCTCGCTCCACGTCGTCGCCCTGCTTTCCGGACGCCTCACCGCCGAGGTCAGCCGGGTCCGCATCCTCAACGACGAGATCCTCCAGAACATGGCCGGCGGAGTCCTCGCGGCCGATCGGTTCGGCGAGATCCAGTTCATCAACGCCCAGGCCGCTCGGCTGCTCGGGATCGGCGATCCCGAGTCGGCGCGCGGGAGGCAGTTCGACCGGGCGTTGCCCCCCAAAGTGGCCGAACTCCTCCACCGCGCCACCCGCAGCGAGGGTCGCGTGGCCGACGAGATCGAGGTCAACGGCGCGCCGCTGCGCGTCGCCGTCTCGTGCCTGGCGGAAGGCGAGGGCGGGCCGCTGCGCGGCGTGGTCGCGATGCTCTCCGACCTCTCGCTGCGCACCCAGATGGAGGAGATGACGCGCCGCGCCGACCGCTTCAAAGCGCTCCTGGAGATGAGCGCCGCCATGGCGCACGAGATCCGGAACCCCCTGGCGTCGATCCGAGGCGCGGCCCAGGAGCTCCAGACCAGCAAGCTGCCCCACGAGGACGACCGACAGTTGCTCCAGGTGGTCGTGCGGGAAAGCGACCGGCTGGATCAGATCATCAGCGAATTCCTCGACTACGCGAGCGACCGGCCCATGGACATGGGCCTCTTCGACCTCTCCGAGGTCCTCCAGGAAACCGCCCTGCTCCTCGAGGCCCGCCGCGATCCGCGGGTCAAGATCCACCGCGAGATCCCCCGGAGCATGCTCTGCCGCGGATCCCCCGACAAACTCAAGCAGGTCTTCCTCAACCTGGGACTCAACGCGATCGATGCCTGCACCATGGACGGGAAATCGGGGGCCCTCACGATCCGCTGCGCCCCCGCTCGGGGCTCAGAGGCCGATCCACGCGAGGGCGTCCGGGTGGAGTTCCAGGACAACGGCTGCGGAGTTCCCGAGGAGAACCTGGGGCGTGTCTTCGACCCCTTCTTCACCACGAAGCCCCAAGGTGTGGGCATGGGCCTCGCCATCGCGCGCAAGATCGTCCACGCCCACGGAGGGGAGATCACCCTGGAGAGCAGGGAGGGGAAAGAGACGGTCGTGAAGGTGTGGCTCCCCGTTTGATGCCCGAGGCGTGATGTCTGAGCCGGCGGCCAGGATTCGCCTGAGTTCGGTGGGGTTCGCCCTTCTCCTCCTGTCGCCCCTGGTCTGGGCCCCCGGCTACGGCTACGATGGGGTCCGCCTCCCGCTCTTCCTCGCCCTGGTGACGCTCCTCCTGGGACGCCGGGCCTTCCGCGGAGGAGGGCGGCGGGGCCCCGCGCCGCTCCTCACGGCGGCGTTGATCCTCGTCGCCGCCAACGCCCTGTCGCTCGCGGTCGCGCGCTCTCCGGGAGAGGCCGCGGTGCCGCTCCTGATCCTCTGCGGCGGAGTGGCCCTGTTCTCGGTGATCCGGGAGGGCTCCGTCGACCGGGAATTCGTGCTCGAAGGCGTCCCGATCCTGCTCGCAATCGTCGGCCTCGTGCTGGCGGCGATCGGGGTCTACCAGCGACTCTCCGAGTTGCCGGTCGTGTCGACCGAGGGGAACAGCAACTACTCCGGGGCCCTTGCGGGGATGCTCTTCCCGGTGCTCGCGGCGGAGGCCGCGGCAGGGAGGCGGCGATGGCTCTGCGGCCTGTCGGCCGCTGCGCTCCTCGCCCTGTTGATCCTCTCCGAGTCGCGCGGGGGGTGGCTCGGGGCGGTCGCGGGGACGGGGGTCGCGGCCGGAGCCCTCCTCTGGAAGCGCTCGCCGGGCGCGAGGACCGCAGGCATTGCGATCGTGTGCCTCGTCGTGATTCCCGTCGCGCTCCAGGCGCAGACTCAGCTTTCCCAGGCGCGGTCCGGAGGGGTGACCTACCGGATCGAGGCGTGGAAGGGCGCGCTGCGGATGCTGGCGGCCCGCCCGATCCTGGGCGCGGGCCCGGGAAACTTCGCGGTCGAGTATCCCCTCTACCGGAGCGAAGTCGAGTTCCGGGCGTCGCACGTGTACGCTCCAGCGGGGGCGTTCAAGGAAGCCGAGGACGCGCACTCGATCTGGGCGCAGGCCGCGGCGGAGACGGGCGCGCTCGGCCTCCTGGCGCTCCTCCTGGTGGTCTACGTCGCGGCGCGGCTCTGGCGGTACCACGTGAAGGCGGCGGTCGAGCCGGAGGCGATCGCCCTCCTCGCCGGCCTCGGCGGGGGCGCGGCGGCCTTCCTCGTGGCGGGGCTGTTCAACACGCTCACGCTCCACGTCTCCCACGCACTCCTCTTCTGGGCGTTCCTGGGCATGATCGAACGGGTCGGGGGGACGGAGGGGCGGGGCCGGAGCGGGCCGGCCCTCCCACTCGCGGCGTCCCTGGCGGGCCTCTTCGGAACCTTTCTTGCGGGGTCGCTGGCGGTGTCCGACCGCGAGTTCACCGCGGGGATGTCACAGCGCGACCCCGCGGTGCGGGCGACGCGACTGGAGCGCGCCGCGCAGGCCCATCCCGCCCCGTGGAGGGCCCGCCACGAACTCGCCCGGGCCCTGGCCGCGCTGGGGCGCCTCCCCGAGGCCATCGCGGCGGCCCGCGAGACGCTGCGCCTCCGGCCCCATTCCGTGCCCGCGCTGAACCAGCTGGCCGCCCTCGTCGTGGAGAAGGACGAAGACGAGGCGGAGCGACGGTTCCGCCGCGCCATCGAGGTCGCCCCTCATTACTATCAGTCCTACTTCAATCTCGGATCGCTGCAGCTGAAGCAGAGGCGGGTGGCGGCGGCTCGGGAGCAGTTTGCGCTTTCGGTGGAGTGCAACGCCCGCCACGCCCCGTCGGAGTTCTCGCTCGGGGAGACCTATGCGCTGGCCGGAGACCCGGCGGCGGCCCTGGCGCACTTCCGCAGGGCGAGGGAACTCGGACTGGATTCCGGGGCGGTCCTCCGCCGGGAGCATCCGGGGCTGGCCGCGGATCCGAGGTACGTGGAGCTCTACCGATGATAAGGGACTACCTCTCGAACCCGTGGCAGACGGTCGCCCTGTGCGCGCTCCTCGCGGCGGGCCGGGTGACGCCGTGGGCGTTCGGCGCGGCGGCCCTCTTCTTCGCGGCCTGCGAGATCGAGGCCGGCCTGCGGAGGCGCGGAGGGCCGCGGTGGTGGCCGTCGGAGTGGCCGCGCGTCGCGTCGGCGGTCACCGTCCTCTATGATGCCACCTGCGGGCTCTGCGTGGGATCGAAGAGGAAGCTCGAGCTCTGGGCGACCGCCTCCTCCCTGCGGTTTGTCCCCGTCCAGTCGCCCGAGGCGCGGGGGTTCGCTCCCGGAGTGCCTGAGGAGACGCTGCTGGGAGCCATGCATGTGGTGGACGAGGGGCGGGTCTATACCGGAGCGGAGGGCTGGTTCCGGTTGATGCGGCGGGCCCCTCTCACGGTGGCGTGGATTGCGTGGGTCACGCCGCTTGCGGTCGCGCGCCCCGTGTATGCCTGGATCGCGCGGAACCGCTATCGGTGGTTCGGGCGGGTATGCGAGGGAGGGACCTGCTCCCTCCACCCTACTTCTTCAAGCGGAAGACGGTCGTCGTCCCCGAATGACAGTCGAGGTCCTTCGTCACCTGCGCCTTGACGATCCCCAGGCCCGCGACGAACCAGAGGTCGCCGTGGGTGGGAGCGTGGCCCTGGTGCTTCTTGGGCTCGGAGATCGTGAAGGTCACGCGGATCGCCTTGAGGACGCGATCGCCCAACTCGACGCGTTCCTCGGGGCCCGTGGTGAACGTCACGTCTTCCTTGCCGAGCGTCCCCTTCCACGTGTCGCCCTCTCGGAGAGGCCGCTTGAGCAGGGTCAGGACCGGAGCGGCGTCGGAGGCCTCGACCTTCAGGTCCACGCTGGCGGCCGTCACGCGTAGGAAGCAGGTGGGGTATCCCAGGAAGTCGGAGACCTCCGTCCAATCGGCGTCGCCGATCGCCTTGAGCCCGCGCACCTCGGAAACGACGTCGCGGTTCGTCTCCGCCGCATCCGCCGCGCGCTCCTCCACGGCGTAGGTCCACTTCGCGCCTTCACGGAGCGGGAGGAAATCGTCCTGGACCAGTGAGGCGCAGGCGAGGAGCAGCGCGACCGTCTTCATACCGTCAGTATACCTCAATCCTGATAGTAATTACGGATCCAGCGGTGCGGACGTAGCTTCGCGATCGTTTCGGGCGGGAGGCCTTTCCCGTCGCCCGCCCCGCAGTTGGATTCGGCGTTCCTCACGCTTCTCATGCCCGGGATGACCGTCGAGACCGCCGGGTGGCTGAGCGTGAACCGGATCGCCGTTTCGGGAAGCCGGTCGAGCCCGATGGCCAGGTCCCTGGAGATCCTCTGGACGCGTTCGAAGACCTCGCGCTTCCGGTCGCCCTTGAAGTAGTTGTTCCGGAAGTCGTCCTTGGGGAACACCGTCTCGGGCGTCACCTTCCCGGTGAGCCCTCCCTCGTCCAGCGGCACTCTCCCGAGGACGCCGACGTTCATCTTCCGGCAGAGGGGGAGGAGCAGGTCCTCGGGACCCTGGTCGAAGATGTTGTAGATCACCTGGACCGTGTCGACGACGCCCGACTCGACGGCCCGGAGCCCGTTGTCGGGCGTGTGTTCGCCGAGCGAGATCCCGAAGTGCCGGATCTTGCCCTGCTTCTTGAGCCCTTCGAGGGCGGCGAGCCAGTCGCCCTGGCCGACGAACTCGTCGGTCCAGACATGGAGCTGCTGGAGGTCGATCGTCTCGAGCCCGAGGTGCCGGAGGCTCTCCTCGGTGCACCTCACGACGTGGTCGGCGGGGAAGACCTCTCCGACCGGGACGGACGGCTGGGCCGGCCATCGGCGGTTCTTCGGAGGGATCTTGGTCGCGACATGGACCTTCTCCTTCCGCGCCTTCACGACCCGGCCTACGATCGCCTCGCTGTGCCCCTCGCCGTAGGCGAGCGCGGTGTCGATGAAGTTAAGTCCCAGGTCGATGGCGCGATTGAGGGCCCGGAGCGATTCGTCATCGTCGGCCCCGACCCACTGCTTGGCGCCGATGCCCCACGCGCCGAAGCCCACTTCGGAGACCTGGAGCCCGGTACGTCCCAGCGTCCGGTAGTTCATGAAGGGAATCCTACCAATTCCTTTGTTTTCTTCGTCCCTTTGTGGTGAATTACGCCCGCGTGAAGACGATCGTCGCATTCGGCGAGACGCTCTGGGATCTCCTGCCCGCCGGCCCGGCGCTCGGCGGGGCCCCCTGCAATTTCGCCTACCGCGCGGCCTCGCTCGGCGACCGCGCGGTGGTCGTGACGCGCCTCGGCCGGGACGATCTGGGGAAGAAGGCCTTCGATCAGCTGACCGCTCTCGGGATGGAGACGGGGTTCGTCCAGTGGGACGACGGCCGCCCCACGGGGACGGTTCCGGTGGTGATCGATGCGAAGGGAATCCCCGACTTCAGGATCGTGAAGGACGTGGCGTACGACTTCATCCAACCCGTGGAGATCGAGGCGGACGCGGTGTGCTTCGGATCGCTCGTCCAGCGCGCGCCGACGTCGCGGAGGGCGCTCTGTCGGTTGCTGGGCGCTTCCAGGGGCGCGATCAAGTTTCTCGATATCAACCTGAGGAAGGAGTGCTACTCCCGGGAGATCCTCCGGGATTCTCTGGAGCGCGCCGACCTCGTGAAGCTGAACGACGCGGAGGCGGTCCGGCTCCGGGAGCTGTTCGGCCTGCGGGGAAAATCCGCCCCGGCGATCGCACGTGAGGTGAGGCGGCGGTGGTCCCTGGACGTCTGCGTGGTGACGCGCGGGGAGAAAGGGGCGTTTGCGGTGACGCGGGACGAGGAGGTCGAGGTGTCCGGGTGGAAAGTGGACGTGGTCGACACGATCGGCTCGGGCGACGCGTTCAGCGCGGCCTTTCTCCACGGGTGGCTCCGGGGGCGTTCCCTGGAGGACTGCGTCTTCTTCGGGAACGCGCTTGGGGCGCTCGTCGCGCGGACGAAGGGGGCCATGACTCCGATCTCCGCGGATGAGATCCGGCGCTTCTGCGGCCGTAGTATATAGATCCGACGAGAGTCGCCGGAGGGGGCATGGAAGAGCCGATTCGGACCCTGGCGGTCGAGAAGGTGAGGGTCCAGGTCTATCCCGATCGCGGCTCCCTGGGAACCGCGGTCGGAGAGGCGGTGGCCACGAAAATG
>CAZSCC010000695.1:0-1799 GCA_964604905.1 uncultured Planctomycetales bacterium | reverse complement strand
TGTTCTTCGCCAGGCCGTCCGTCAGCCCCTTCTCGTTCACGTGGCACGAATAACACGAGCGGGAGCCGTCGCCCGAAAGCCGCTTGTCGAACCAGAGGATCCAGCCGAGTGTCGCCTTCTCCTGGGTGATCGGGTTCGTCTCGGGGACCTTCATGTTCTCCATCTTCTCCAGCGGCCCGTAGTTCTTCGGGTCGGAGGGGAGGGTGAGCTTCTGGTCCTGGGCGGCTCCGGCGCACGCGGCGAGCACGATGCCCGCGAGCGCCACCGGGAGCGACAGCGCAATCACGATCTTATGCATAGGGAGTTCCTCCGCTCTTCTAGGAGATACGGTGATCCTTGGAGATAAGGCGATGGAAATCATATCTTCCCCCCGCTCGATCTCCAAGGATCTCTTATCTCCCTATCCCCTGATAAAATAGAACCACATTCCTCCGAGGATCGCGGCATCCACCACCCAATGGCTGATGAGCGCCGGCCAGATCGAGCGCGACCGGAGGGTCATGAAGGACCACCCGGCCCCCGCCAGCCCCGTCGGGAGGGCCAGGAGCCACCCGAGCCCGCCCAGCGTGTAGGCCATCGCCCCCACGTGCACCAGATAAAAGAAGGCTGCGTTCCCCGCAATCGCGACCGCCGCCGGCGCCTCCGGCTTCGTCACCGCCCCCCGCCAGAAGACCTCTTCCAGCGGGCAGTGCACGATCATCGTGTAGGCCCCGAAGAGGAGGTAGCCCAGGTCCGCCCGCTTCCACGGGAAGAGCGCCGCCGCGGCGGACTCCCGGATCGTGCGCGGATCCCAGATAAGGAGCGGCAGGAAAAGGGCCGTGACGAAGAGGACGCTCGCGCCCGCGGCCCACTTCCCCGTCGAGGCGTGCCACGCGAAGAGCGGGCGGATCCGGCGCTGCGCGCGAAGGATCGCCGTCGCGCAGAGCACGTGATAGGCCAGGATCGCGGGATGGGCCCAGCCGGTCGCGTAAAGGACTCCCGCGATCAGCGCCGGCGCGAGCGCGGCCAGAATCCAGTCCATTCCGCCATCCTACCTGAACCTTTTCCAACGCGCCCCGTTTGTTCAGGACGCGTGCCAGCGATCAGGAAATCAGGAAAGGGGCACGTATGCACACCGACCGAGCCGAAGAAGAGGACTTCGAGTCCGCCCAGATGCTCCCCGCCGCCGAATCCGAAGGCGCCGCGGACGGCGTGATCCGCAGGACCCCGTGGTGGTCGCTCTCGACCGGCATCCACGTCGTGGTGGCCCTCCTCCTGGGCTGGTTCTGGGTCGTCCAGAGCTCTGCGGAAGAGGAAGTGGTCGTCATGTCCCCTCCGCGCAAGCCGCGCGAGGTCCCCATCATGGATCCGCCCAAGGACCAGCCGGAACGGGAGAAGATCCTCGACATCGTCAAACAGAGCCAGGACGTGGTCTTCATGAAGAACGTCCCGGAGGACACCACGACCGAGACGCCCGACGACGAGGAGTTCAAGAAGGCCAAAGGCGACTCGTTCGACTTCGTGAGCGACAAGCCCTTCAAGGGCAGGGGCACGTACGACACGGTGGGCGGCGGGGGCGGCGGCGGCGGGAAGTTCGGCGGCCGCCAGGGCGGCAAGAGGCTCTCCGTCGCCAACGGCGGCGGCGGGCCCAAGACCGAGGACGCCGTGCTCGAGGCGCTCCGCTGGCTGGCGCGCCACCAGTCGCCCGACGGCTCCTGGAACGTCAGCGGCTACGTCAAGCAGTGCAAGGCGACCTGCTCGCCCAACCCGGGCGACGAGGAGTTCGACGCCGGCGTGACGGGGCTCTCGCTCCTCGCGTT
>CAZSCC010000694.1:0-16114 GCA_964604905.1 uncultured Planctomycetales bacterium | reverse complement strand
GAATCGACCGAAGTGGTGCACTTTAACCCGCACACGGGTGGTGCACATTCACCCGAACATCAGTGGTGCACTATAACCCGCACATGGGTGGTGCAGTAAACCCGGCTACACGTGGTGCACTATAGGGCGGCTAATGACACTCCTCCCTGGGGATGATGCGGATGACGCGGCACAGGATCTCCTGCCCCTTGAGGGGCCCCTCGAGAAGCCGGATCCCCATCCGTTGGGCCTCGGCGGGGATGCCCTGGCCGGGCAGGATCAGGCCTCCCAGGAGGGCGCCGGAAAGGGAGACGTTCCGCATCACCGCGTTTCCGCGATGCTGGAGCCGGCCGTCCTCCAGGTAGAGGCTGAGTTCCAGGAAGAGCCGCGTATCCTTCCGCTCGTGGCGCCTGCGATCCGGGGTGCTCGGAAGCCGTGCGGGCCGCGGCGTGCGCAGGTCGGGCGGCCGATCGGGGTTCTTCCCCCGCTCGATCGCCACGGTCATGCAGCGCCGGCAGTAGTTCCTTCCCGCGACCTTGACGGCGCGGCCTTCCTGGAAGTCCACTCGCGGAATGCCCGCCTGGCAGAAGTCGCATGAAACGGGAGCAAGGTCATCCATGGCCTTCATCTCGAGCGCGCCTCTTGAGTGTACACCACGCCGTTCGCCATCCAAGGAGGATATCGGATCGCGGGGGGCGGAACTTCACGCGCCCGGCGTCGGAATGCAGCCCCGGCGGGGGCGCGTCTTACACGGATGCAAGGGCCGGGTGATTGCGACGGGGGCGGCGGACTCCCATCTCCCCTTTCATGACGGGAAGCGCGGCTGAGGAGATCCCGGCCCCCGCAGAGACCCGGGTGCGGTCATCGTCCCAGGGACGGGCGAAGTCCTTCAGATCCTTGAGCCGGGTGTCTTCGAGGGTGCAGTAAAACGGCCGATTGTGCCGGCGCAGGAGGAGCGCCGGGAGCTCATTCCGCCGTGCGGGGCTTCGGCAGGCGGTCGACCAGACCGGCGTTCGTGCGCCGGAGTTCGGCCACGAAGCGCCCGCGGAAGAGCGCGAGATCGGCGCGGTGCGCCGGGTCGAGCGCGAGGTTCTTCGACTCGCCCGGGTCGGCCTCGAGGTCGTAGAGCTCCTCGATCTCGTCCTCCACCAGCGTCCGGATGTACTTGTGCCTCCCCTGGCGGAGCAGGATCCACCACGGGATCCCCGACATGGCGTTCTTGCCCGTGAGCGCCGGGTCGGTCTGGGAGCCGAACGACTTGAAGAAGTTCTCCAGGAGGAGCGGCCGGTCCCAGCGGGTCTCGGGCTTCTCGAGCAGCGGCCGGAGGTCGCGGCCGTGCATCGCCCAGGGCGGCGGCGCGCCCGCCGCGGCGAAGATCGTGGGGGCCAGGTCGTAGACCGCCGCCGGCTCGCGGCAGACGCCCCCCGGCTTCGCCACGCCGGGCCAACGGACGATCAGGGGCATCCGCATGTTCGCGTCGTAGGGGCCCACCTTCCAGGCGAAGCCCTTCTCCCCCCAGGCGAACCCCTGGTCTGAGGTGAAGATCACGATCGTGTTCTCGAGCTGGCCGGACTCCTCGAGCGCCTTCCGGATCCGGCCGATCCCCTCGTCCACCGCGCGGACCAGCTTGTTGTAGTCGCGCACCAGCGTGGCGAGCGGCACGCGCTTCTTGAGATACCAGTCCCGGGTGGTCGGCACGCCCTCCTCGTCCTGCCAGACCGAGTAGTTCCTGAGATAGGCGGGCTTCCCCTCGCGCGGGCCCTGGATGTCGGCGGGGATCGGGACCTCCGCGTCCTTGTAGTCGTCCGCGTGCCGGGGATGGAACGTGTTGGGGAGGTGCGGGGCGTTGTAGCAGAGCCAGAGGAGCCACGGCTTGTCGGCTTTTTCGCCCTTGTCGCGCTTCACGTAGTCCACGGCGTACTGCGTGTAATTGTCCGTCGAGTAGCCGGGGACCTTCTCCTTGGGCGCGCCGTCCAGGCTCATGGGCTGGCCGTTGTACCAGTCGCCCACGATGTCCCCCTGGTTCCAGACGAAGGAACGGTCCCACTCGCGGCCGTGGCCGGGGTCCTGCCCGATGTGCCACTTGCCCACCATGGCCGTGTGATAGCCGGCCTTGCGGAGCTCGCCGGGCCAGAAGCGGCAGACCTTGGGGTCGTACGTGCCCTTGCCCACGACCTGGGGGATCTCGAGGCCCTGGATCGCGTGGGGCAGCAGCCCCGTGAGCAGGCTCGCGCGGCTGGGCGTGCACCACGCGGCCCCGTACGCCGTCGTGAACCGCACGCCCTCCGACGCCAAGCGGTCGATGTTCGGCGTCCGGACCCACGGCCAGGCGCCCTGGTCGCCGTAACAGCCCAGCGTCCGGAGGCTCTGGTCGTCGGTGTAGATGAGCAGGACGTTCGGCGGCCGCTTCTTCTCCTGGGCGGGAACGAGGGCGAAGAGGAGCGCCAGCGCCAGCAGTTTCATTTCTTCTTCGCCCCGCCGATGTAGGGATAGCGGTCCCAGCGGTCGTCGTCGTTCAGGGCGCGCGGGTCGGCCGTCTCGGCCATCCAGCGGTCGAGGTCGGCCCGGAGCTTCTTCTGCGCCTCCGCGTGCTCCGGCCGGCCCGCGACGTTCTCCAGCTGCTGAGGGTCCCGGGCGAGGTCGTAGAGCTCCTCCGCGGGGCGCTTCTCGAAGGCCAGGCGGAAATGGCGGCTCCCGCGATCGGCCATCACGAGCTCCTTGGTGGGCCCCTGGTCGCAGTCGGCGAAGATGCCGACGTCGACCTGCGGGTGGGGGTTGTCGGGGATCTCGTGCTTCTCCGGGTCGCCCGCGGGCCAGCGGTCGGGCCGGAGGTTCCGGAGGTAGAGGTGCTCCTTCGTCCGGACGGCCCTCATGGGATAGCTGAGGCCCCCCTTTCGGGAGTTCGTGTGGCGCTCGCGCTCGAGGAAGATCCGGTCGCGCCCGGCATCGAGCAGGTTCCGGCCGGTCATCGCGGCGGGCGTCTTGAGCCCCGCGGCCTCGAGGAACGTCGGGGCCACGTCGGTGAGGCTCGCGAACTCCTCGACCACGCGGCCGGGCTTCACGCGGGCGGGCCAACGGAGCGCCAGCGGCACCCGCGATCCCGCGTCGTAGAGGTTCCCTTTCCCCCGCGGGAAGGGCCAGCCGTTGTCGCTGGTGACGACGACGATCGTGTTCGCGGCCCGCCCCGCGGCCTCGAGCGCGCGGAGCACGCCGCCCAGGTCGCGGTCGAAGCGCTGCACCTCGACGTAGTAGTCGAGGATGTCGCTCCGCACCTCGGGCGTGTCGGGCAGATAGGGCGGGACGGTCACGTCCTCGAGCTTCATCCCCGCCGCGAGGCCGGCGCCCTTGTCGAAGGGCCGGTGGGGATCGAAGCCGTTGTGGAAGACGCCGCCGAACCAGAAGCAGAAGGGCTTCCCGTCGGGCAGCTTTTTCAGGAACTCGCCGAAGCTCGGGAAGCCGGGGCCGCAGGGGTTCTTCGTCCGGCCGCCCGCCTCGAGGTTGCCCGGTCCCCAGGTTTTGCCCGAGCATCCGGTCGCGTACCCCTTCGCCTCGAGGAGCTCCGGGTAGACGTCGAACTTCGCCGGGAGCGTGCTCCAGAGGTTCCCCGCCTCCTCGGTCCGGTGGATGGCCTGCCCCGTCAGGACGGCGCAGCGCGACGGCGTGCAGGAGGGCGAGGCGCAGTGGGCGTTCGTGAAGAGCGCCCCCTCGGCGGCCAGGCGGTCGAAGGCCGGCGTCCGGACGACCCGGTCGCCGTACGCCCCCGCGTGGGGCCAGCCCCAGTCGTCGGCGATCACGAAGAGGAAGCTCGGCTTCTCCTCGCGCGGCGCGGCGCCGAGGGCGAGGAGGGCGAGCGTGAGTGGAAGGGCTCTCATTCGCATCCCCCTACAAGGCCGTCCGCCGGGAGCGCTGACGCGGTTCATTGCTTGAATTCCAGCTTGAGCTGGAGGCGAGCTTCCTTGCCGGCGCGGAGGACCGCCACCGCGATCGTATCCCCCGGCAGCCTCTTCTGGGCCACGTAGGCCAGGACGTCGCTCGCGGTCCACGTCCGCTGGCCGTCCACTTCCACGATCAGGTCGTCCTTCTGGAACCCCTTTCCGGCCCAGCGGACCCTGATGGCGGTCGCCCCCGCTGCGAGGCCCAGCTTCTTCCTCTCGTCCGCGTCCAGGTCCTGGCTGTCGTCGGGCAGGGGCGAGAAGATCTCGTTCGAGCCGCGCCACGAAATGTCGCCCTTCCTCCGCCAGCCGGCCGGAAGGGAGAGGGTCATGGACCGCTTCTCCCCGCCGCGGCTCACCTCGGCCTTGATCGACCGGGCCTGCTTCGCGTGGGTCAGCACCCATTGCGCGTCCGCGATGGAGAGGATCGGCTGGCCTTCGAGAGCGAGGATCCCGTCGCCGGCCTTGAACCCGTCCTTTTCCGCGGAGGAGCCGGGCGCCACCGCCTTCACGGTCGCCTTCTCCGCCGGGTCGAGCGACAGGCCCAGGTTGTCCGGCATGGGGTAGTCGAAGAGCACGTCATCGGGGATGGACTGGCTGGCTCCGCGATAGAAGCGGAACTCGTTGTTCGTGATCTGGTGGCAGTGAAGGCAGCTGTCGGGCTTCCCCGGCGTCACCGCGGGGGTATAGAACTTCTTGAGCGTGGGATACCCCTCGGGGGCGGGATGGCGGGGCTTGGGACCGGTCTTGCCCGCGAGCGAGGCCTTGTTCGAGGGGTAGCCCTGATGGAGCGCCAGCGCCCCTTCCATGGCCTTCCGGAATCCGTCGAGGGAGAGGTCCTTGTTCGGGTCGTGCGTGGAGCGGGTGCCGAAGCGCCCGTAGATCGTCCGGTCGGCGTTCAGGAAAAGCACGGCCCACGTCAGGTTGTAGTCGAACTGGAAGAGCGACAGGTCCATCCCGTTCGCCTGGACCAGGCGGACACAGACGAACTTCTCCAGCAGGTCCGCCACCCGGGGATCCCGACCGGCCACCTGCCGGTCCACGCCCTTGCAGGCGCCTCAGGGCACTCAGCGGAAGACGACGAGCATCGGCTTGCCGCTCTTCTTCGCCTCGGCGAACCCGGCGGCCGGGTCGTTGTAGACCCACGGGCCCTGGACCTCGAGGTCGGCCAGGCTCTTCTGGAGTGGCCCGGGCTCCTGAGGGGCCGTCAAGGCGGCGAGCACGGAGAGAGCGGCGGCGAATCGGATCATGGTTCTCTATCCTCCGCTTCTACAAAGCTGTTGCAAAACACTCGATGGGCCACAGATACACGGAGAAGACCCTTTCCTGAATTCCATGCTCGAGGGCGAAGGGGGAGCAATCCTGATGGGGACGTCTGCTCCGCGACTCTGTGCCTCTGCGGCCCATCGGTGGCGCACTGGTTCCACGTGGGTCGCCGGGCCATGCTACGTACCTCTGCGGGCGAACTTTTTCCGGAATCCCCCGCGATCGAGGACCTCGCGGTTGACGACGCCCGGGGGGACCTCGCCCCGCGCGAGCGCCCGCGCCGCGAGGCAGGCGGCCCTTCCGATGTCCCGGAAGAGCTCGTGGGTCCAGCCGATCGCGTGGGGCGCGAGGATCGTCGTGCCGATCCCCGCGAGCGGGTGGCGCCCGTCCGCGGGTTCGGACTCGAAGACGTCGACCGCCGCGCCGGCCAGGCGCCCCGACCGGAGCGCCTCCGCGAGCGCCGCCTCGTCCACGATCCCGCCGCGCGCCGTGTTGATGAGGAAGGCCCCGGGCTTCATGAGCGCGAGGCGGTCGCGGCCGATCAGGCCCCGCGTCTCGTCGTTGAGCGGGCAGTTGATGGAGACGTAGTCGGACTCGCGGAGCAGCCGCTCGAGGGGCACGAGATCCACGCCGGCCGCCGCCGCCTGTTCCGGCGGGGCGTAGGGATCGTGCGCCAGCGTCCGCTTCATGCCCAGGCCGCGGACCATCTCCGCGAGCGTCCGTCCGATCCCGCCGAGCCCCACGATCCCGAGCGTGCGGTCGCGGAGCTCCCCTCCCATGAAGGCCGCCTTTTCGCCCCAGCGGCCCTCGCGGACCAGGCGGTCCTTCTCGACCACGCGATGGCCCAGGGCGAGCATCCACGCGAGGATCGCCTCGGCCATCGAGCGGTTGACCGCCCCGGCGGTGATGACGACCGCGACGTCGGCGGCCGTGCAGGCGGGCACGTCGACGAGGTCGTACCCCACGCCGAAGCGGACGATGGCGAGGAGTCGCTCCGCGCCGGCCAGGCTCGAGGGCGCGTAGCGGGGGCCGAGCGAGATCACCGCGTCCAGCCCGCGCAGGTCCTCGGGGCGCATCACGGCCGGGCTCGTCTCCAGGAACCGGCGCTCGATTCCGGGCTCGGCGTCCAGGAGATCGAGGCCGATGTCGCGATACGCGAGCGTTCCGTCGGGAGCGAGGAAGTCGCGGGTCAGGCCCACGACGAAGCGGCCGGCCGCTCCCTCGGCCATTACCAGCCGCCCTTCGGGACCGGCCGCCCGAGCGCCGCGAGCATCTCCTTGAGCGACCGGATCATGAGGAGGGCGTCGAAGCCCAGGCCGATCAACCGGTAGCCCTCCCCGGCGCGGCGGCGTGCGTCCTCCGGGCTCGTGGCGACGATCCCGACCGGCATGCCCCGCGCCTGCGCCTTCTTCCGGAGCGTCTCGATGCGGCGCAGGACCTCCGGGTCGTCCCAGACGCCCAGGCGGCCCATCGAGGCCGCGAAGTCGAAGGGGCCGAAGAAGAGCGCGTCCACGCCGGGGACCTCGAGGATGGCGTCGAACGCGTCGGCGGCCTCGGTGTTCTCGATGATCGGGATGACGAGCGTCTCCCGGTTCGCCCGCTCGAGGTAGTCCTTGAGGCCCAATCCCCACTGCGTCGCGCGCTCGACGCTGATCCCCCGCACGCCCGCGGGCGGGTACTTCGCGAACCGGACGGCGGTCCGGACGTCCTCGGCCGAGCGGACCATCGGGACCAGGATGCCCTCCGCTCCGAGGTCGAGGACGCGCTTGATCGTCCCCTGCTCGATCTCGGGGATGCGGACGAGCGGGGCCGTCGGCGTCCGGGCGGCGGCGCGGGCGTGGTCGAGCACCTCTCGGAAATCCAGCGCCCCGTGCTCGGTGTCGACCACGATCCAGTCGAGCCCGACCGCGGCGGCGATCTCGGTGATCGACGCGGATTCGAGCGTGACCCACATTCCGAGCGCGGGGTCGCTGCGGGTCAGGCGCGCCTTGAGCGTGAATTCCATGGGGCTTCCTTAACCCGGAACCTTCACCACAAAGCCACAAAGAACACAGAGAGGATAAAGAACATGAAGGACAGAAAGTACAGAAAGAACGGAAAGTAGATAAAGAACATCTAGGCATGTCCAACTTGAAACGTGAGCATGGGTTTCAGCACGAAGGCACAAAGCTCACAAAGAAGACTCATTCTCTCCTCCGGACAGAGGATCTTCTTGGTGTTCTTTGTGCCTTTTGTGGTGAGAAACGTGCTCACGATTCCACCTGGACTTCCCTGGAACATGGAGAGTTCGCTGAGGTTCATGGGCCGTCGACGTCCGAGACCGGTCCTCGGGACCTCGAACCTCATTCCTTGATTCCGGTTCCTGTTCTTTTGGTTCTTTCTGGTCTTTGTGTTCTTTGTGCCTTTGTGGTGGATCCTATTCCCGCAGGCGCGAGCGGAAGGCGGGCTTCCCCCGGACGCCCTCCACGCGGACCCGGTAGAGGCCGCCCCCGCGGGGCGCCGCCGAGACATCATACCCCGGCGGCTTGAGTTCGTCTGCAAGAGGAGTGGCCGAACTCGTGACGTACATCTCGTCCAGGTCCCGGCCCCCGAAGCAGACGGCGGAGGTCTGGCGCACCGGGAAGTGGACCTCGCGGTCGAGCCTCCCGTCGGGCGCGTACCGCTTCACGCGCGCGCCGAACCAGACGGCGGTCCAGACGTGGCCCTCCGCGTCGACGGACATCCCGTCCGGGACGCCCTCGGCGAGCGGGATCTCGGCGAAGAGCCGGCGGTTGGAGAGCGCGCCGCTCTTCCGGTCGTAGTCCAGCAGGTAGAGGTGGCGGGGCTTCGAGTCGGTGAAGTACATCCGCCGGAGGTCGGGGGTGAAGCCCCAGCCGTTGGGGATCGCGATCCCGTCGAAAAGAGGGGTGACCTGGCCGTCCGGGTCGATCCGGAAGACGCGCCCCTGCCCGCCGAGTTCGCCCGTGTAGATGCGGCCCTCGGGGTCGGCAATCCCGTCGTTGAAGCGGACGCCCTGGGGCGAGAGCCCCTTCAGGACCTCCTTCTGGACTCCGTCCAGGCCGAGGATCGAGATCCGGCCGTCCTGGAGGAGGACCATGCGGCCGTCCTCCTGCACGATCATCCCGCCGGTGACGGGCCCCTGGGTGAAGAGGCGGTGCTTCCCGGAGGACGGGTCGTACTCGTAGACCTTTCCCGGCGCGATGTCGAGGTAGAAGACCTTGCCCAGGTCGGGATGCCACATCGGGTTCTCGCCGATCTCGCAGGTCGTGGCGGCGACGAGCTCGGGTCCGGCCGTCCGCCTCGAGGGGCCGGCGCAGCCGGCGGCGAGGGCCGCGGAGGCCGCGAGGAATTCCCGCCGGGTCGGGGTCACGCGAGGATCTCCCGGACGACGCGGCCGTGCACGTCGGTCAGCCGGAAGTCCCGGCCCGCGTAGCGATAGGTGAACTTCTCGTGGTCGAAGCCGAGCAGGTGGAGGATCGTGGCGTGGAGGTCGTGGACGTGGACCTTGTTCTCCGCCGCCTTCCAGCCGAACTCGTCGGTGGCGCCGTAGGCCATGCCCCCCTTGACGCCGCCGCCCGCCAGCCAGACGGAGAAGCCGTAGGGGTTGTGGTCGCGCCCCTTGCCGGCGCCGCTGTTCTCGTCGGGGAGCTCGAAGACGGGCGTGCGCCCGAACTCGCCGGCCCAGAGGACGAGCGTGTCCTCGAGCATCCCGCGCTGCTTGAGGTCCGTGAGGAGCGCCGCGATCGCCCGGTCGCACTCCCCGGCCAGCTTCCGATGTCCCGCCTCGCAGTCCTGGTGGTTGTCCCAGGGGAGGCCCTTGCCGGTCCAGACCTGGACGAAGCGGACGCCCTTCTCCAGGAGCCGCCGGGCCATGAGGAGCTGGCGGGCCTGGACGCCGGGGCCATAGAGGTCCTGGACGTGCTTGGGCTCTCGGGAGACGTCGAACGCGTCGGCCGCTTCCATCTGCATCCGGTACGCGAGCTCGAACGACTGGAGGCGCGCCTCGAGCTGGGGGTTCTGCGGCCTCCCGTCCCGGTGGTCGCGGTTGAGCTCCAGCAGCAGGTCGAGCTGCCGGCGCTGCTCGAGGAGCGGGACCGCGCCGTTCTTCGTGTGCTCGATCAGCTTCTCGACCTGCGTGTGCTGGCTGTCGATGTAGGTGCCCTGGTAGGCGCCGGGGAGGAAGCCGGCGCGCCAGTTCTCCTGCTCCTGGGTCGGGGTGCCCCCCGGGCACATCGCGACGAAGCCCGGGAGGTTCTGGTTCTCGGTGCCCAGGCCGTAGGTGATCCACGAGCCCAGGCTGGGCCGGATCAGCCGCTGCTCCCCGCAGTTCATCAGCATGAGGCAGGGCTCGTGGTTGGGCTGCCCGGTGTGCATCGAGCGGATGACGCAGAGGTCGTCCGCGCGCGCGGCCACGTGGGGGAAGAGGTCGCTCACCTCGAGGCCGCTTTGGCCGCGCTTCCGGAACGGGAAGGGCGACGGGAACGATGTCCCCGTCTTCCGTTCCGTCTGCAGGTTGCCCACCGGGAGCGACCGGCCCGCGTACTTCGCCAGCGCGGGCTTGGGGTCGAACGAGTCCACGTGGGAGACGCCGCCGTTCATGAAGAGGTGGATGACGCGCTTCGCCTTCGCCGCGAAGGGGGGCCGCTTCGGCGCGAGGGGGCGCGTCTCGTCGGCCGCCAGGCCGGCTTGGCGCATCAGGTTCGCGAGCGCCAGCGCGCCCATGCCCATCCCGGACCGGCAGAGCATCTCGCGGCGGGACAGGTTCCGTTCAGTCGACATACATGAACTCGTTCGATTGCAGGAGCACCTGGGCGTACTTCGCCCACGGGGCCAGCGACGCGTCCTCGCAGGGCGTCTCCACGAACCGCCGGCCGAGCTCGACCTCGCGCGGGGTGGGGGCGCGGCCGAAGAGCAGGCGGTAGAGGCGGGCGATCCGGAGCTCCGCGTCCGCTTCCATCGCCACGTCGGGGCGGGCCGCAAGGGCGCGGGCCTGGTCGAGGACGAACGGGCTGTTCATCATGAAGAGCGCCTGCTGCGGGACGGTCGTCGTGTGGCGCTGGGGCGCGTGGAGGTCGGGGAGGGCGAAGTCGAACGTGCGGAAGAGGCTCGGGAGCGTCTCCCGGTTGACGGTCGCGTAGACGGTGCGGCGGCGGCTGGAGACGATGTCGCTTCCGCGTCCGCCCATCGAGAGGTCCAGCCGGCCCGCGACCCTGAGGAGCGAGTCGCGGAGCGCCTCGAGGTCGAGCCGCCGCGGGTGGGCGCGCCAGAGGAGGACGTTCTCGGGATCGACTCGCGCGGCCTCCGGGTCGCCCTCGCTCGCCTGCTGCCAGGCGCTGGAGAGCAGGATCGCGCGGTGGAGCGCCTTGACGGACCACCCGGATTCGACAAAGCGGCAGGCGAGCCAGTCGAGGAGCTCGGGGTGGCTGGGAGGATCGCTTCGGACGCCGAAGTCGCTCGGGGTGCGCACCAGCCCCGCGCCGAAGTGGTGGTGCCAGACCCGGTTGACCATCACGCGCGCGGTGAGCGGGTTGTCGCGGGAGGCGATCGCCCGCGCGAGCTCGAGCCGCCCGCTCCCGGCCGCGAAGGGAGTCCGCTGCGGCCCCGAGAGCGCGGCCAGGAAGCGGCGGGGGACCTGCTCCCCGAGGCTCGCCGGGTTTCCCCGGATGAAGACGCGGGGGTCGGGCGCGGCGGGATCCTCTTCGAGCCCCATGCCGCGGGGCGGCGCGCCTGCGTGGGTGAACTCGAGTTCCTTCACCTTGTTCTGGAGGTCGCGGAGCTTCTTCGCGTCGGGCTCGTCGAAGAGGAGGTCCACGGGGTCCATGGGCTTCTTTTTTGTGGGCCCGCCGTCGGGATAGAAGAGGTTCTCGATCGCGGGCACCGGGTCGAAGAGGACGCGGCGCATCACGTCGTCGCGCGTCGCGAGCCGCTCTCCGTAGCTCTCCGCCGTCTCCCGGTCCGGCGCGGCGCGCCACTCGTCGAAGATCGGGTCGCGCTCCTCCGCGGCCTTCCGGAGGAAGAACCACCAGCGGGGCAGGATCGCGGGGTTGAGCTTCCGCCGCTTGGCCTCGGGGCGGAGCTGGAGGTCGGTCAGGTCGCGCATCTCGTGGGCGGCGAGGAGGTACTCGGCGATCTTCGCCGGCGTCTTCAGCTCCGCGACGGTCTCCCCGCCGCGGGTCTCGCGGAACGTCCGGACCTCCTCCTCCCGCAGCGTCTTCTCCTTGGCATAGGCCTCGTGCGAGGAGGTCGCGGGGGGCGCGCCCGCGAGCGGCGCCTCCTCGGGCTCGCGGCCGGCGAGGACGCCGTAGAGCGAGTAGTAGTCCTTCGTCGGGATCGGGTCGTACTTGTGGTCGTGGCAGCGGGCGCAGCCGATCGAGAGCGCCTGGGTGCCGCGGAACACGACGTCGAGGCGGTCGTCGACGATGTCCGGGAAGTTGTTCAGGAAGCGCCGGCCGATCGTGAGGAACGCCGGGGCGACGAGGTCGCGCGGGTCGCCCTCTATGCGATCGGCCGCGATCTGAAGCATCAGGAACCGGTCGTAGGGCAGGTCCTCGTTGAACGCCCGGATCACCCAGTCGCGGTAGGCCCAGGAGTAGGCGAAGCGGCGCTCCTCGAAGGCGTAGCCCTTCGTGTCGGCGTAGCGGGCGACGTCCAGCCAGTGGCGGCCCCAGCGCTCGCCGTACTGCGGCGAGGCGAGGAGCCGTTCGACGACCCGTTCGAACGCGTCCGGCGAGGCGTCCTTCTCGAAGGCGTCGGTCTCCTGGGGGGTAGGCGGGAGGCCGCTGAGGTCGAACGTCGCCCGCCGCAGAAGCGTCCGCGGGTCGGCGGGAGGTGCGGGCCTGAGGCCCTTCTCCTCGAGCTTCGCGAGGATGAAGGCGTCGACGGGCGTCTTCACCCACGACGCCCGCTTCACGTCGGGGACGCGCGGGTCCCGGGGGGGCTGGAAGGCCCAGTGGGGGGCCGAGCGCGGGGCCGCGACCGTTTCCCCGCGCGGATCGGGCGCGCCCCGTTTGACCCAGGCCTCGAAGTCGGCCACCTGCTCGGCCGTGAGGCGGCCCTTGGGGGGCATCCGGAGGTCTTCGTCCGTGTAGCGGAGGGCGCGGATGAGCCGGCTCTGATCCGGGCGACCCGGCACGATCGCGGGGCCTTCCGAGCCTCCCTTGAGGAGTCCCTGGCGGGTGTCGAGGAGCAGGTCGCCCTTGAGCTTCTCGGCCCTGGCGCTGTGGCAGGAGTAGCAGCGGTCCGCCAGCACCGGCCGGATCCTCTTCTCGAAGAACTCGACGCCGTCGCGATCCGGGGGATCCTGCCGCGCGGCGGCGCCGGGCGCCATGACGGCGCAGAACATGAAGAGAAACGAAAAACGCATAGGGATTCGATCTTTACGTGGGAGGCCGGGGGTCGAAAAGTACCGGGGTCCCGGCTCTGCGGCCGGATTCACCCCGGCCCCGCAGAGCGAACTATGGATGGCATTGAGGTTTAGCTCTCGATTCCCTATACTTGATATTGGCAGTGAGGATGCTTGGCACATTGGGAACCGACTGAGGCGGCACGCAGGAAGATGCTCTTCCGGAATCTTTCCGGAGAGTTGGTTGATGAAGTGTTGGATCACTTTGAAGCGGAATACCCAGGCGAGGCTCCTGGAGCCATGGTCCGCGAAGCTGAAATCGAAGGCATTGTCTATCGTGTGGTATTCTTTCCTGGAGATCCGATGAGGGTCCACAGTATTTACGAAGTCAGCCCGCTGCCCAAAAGGCAGCCGAAGAGGAAGCGATAATGAGAGTTCATAGCATCGACGTCGACGAAGCCGGGATCGCGATGATCTATCTGGTCGCTCCAACCCCGGGACTATCGGTGCGGCAGTGTGAACTCATACCAAAGAAGGTTGTAGCTGACTTGGACAAGAACGGCAAAGTTGTGGCGATTGAGATCCTTGATCCTCGGCTTACCAACAGATTCTTCGGTCCCACTGTAGAAGCGGTGTTGGACGAGTTCGATATCCCGGCTGGGCGCCGGTGAACATCGACGAGTTCACCTTCGATTCAACCGATTCACGTCTCGATCGCGCGGCCTGCTCTCCCGCCGCCTGATGGAGCAATGCGTTCACCTTGGCCCGCTCCGTCTCCGCGACCTGCTGGGAAGGAACAAGGGGGCAAACATCCCACTCATGGGGCCTGCTTGAGTTAGGGGAATATGCCCTGAAGGACCCAAATCCCGGCTCTGCGGCCGGATTCACCCCGGCCTCCCCTCGATCCGTATAGAGAGGGGGAGATCGGGGGCGCCCGGGTGTCATCCCCTCGGTGAAGGAGACGCTCTCATGATGACGGTGCTGATCTGGGTCCTCTTCGCCCCGCAGGCCGCGGGGCTTTCCGCTTGGGATACCGCGGGCCCCTCGGCGACGCCGCTCACCCCGGGGGCGCTCTCGGAGCGGTCGGGTTGGGCCCCGATCCCTCGCGACCAGACCCTCCCGTCCTTCAAGGGGGACGCGGTGCTGACCAACGGCCGCCTCGTCCTGGTCGTCCGTCGCGAGGCGACGGGGCCGGAGGTCTACACGACGGGCCCCGGCGGGGCCGTCTCCCGGGCCGTCCTCCGGATCGCGGACGCCGGCGGCGACGCCGCCTCCCGCCTCGAGCGCGCGTCGCTCGTCGAGAACGCCCGCGGCGCCGCGTGCCTCGAGGCCGCCTGGAAGACGTCGAAGGGGATCGAGGTCGTCGCGCGGTTCCGGCTCAAGCGGAGCGACCCGGCGGTCGAGATCGAGCCCCTCGGCGGCGCCGGGCGGGTGCGGGTGGAGTGCCCCTCGCGCTACGTGGTGCTCCCCGATTTCTTCGCCGACGACATCCTGATCGACGCCGTCCGGATCCCGCTCGCGTCGACGGAGCTCCCCAGCGAGAACTTCCTCATCCATCCGCTCGGGGCGGGGGACGCGCTGGGCGTGTGCGTCTTCGAGAACCGGGAGCAGGACGTGCGGGTCACGCTGTCGGGGGAAGGGGAGCGGCGGGTGGTCTCGGGCTCCGAGATCGCCTTCGGCAAGGGGCGCAAGGTCTGGCTGGCGATCCTGACGGCTCCCGGCCTCTGGCACGCGGCGGACGTCCGGGAGGCGGATGCGAAGAAGGTCGTGCCTCTCGAGTGGAAGGCGCCGTTCCCCGCCCAGTGGCGAGTGGACTTCACGCGCACGAACGGGCTCTCCGACAGCTGGGAGATGCTCGTGCAGAAGCAGAAGGGGGGCGATTTCTTCCGCCAGGAGTGGTTCGACGACTGGCAGCGGAAGATGGGGAGCGACCGCAAGCGCTGGACCACGGTGCTCGGGAGCTTTCCCTATCCGTGCTGGATCGACTCCGAGGGGCAGGGCTGGCTCCAGCCTCTCGCCCACCCGAAGATGACCTTCCGCGGCCCCGCGGTGATCTATCCGATCAACCGCGTGAAGGAGACCCCGCCCGAGGCGTTCACGGTCGTGGACGTGGTCCGGAACACCCTGGGCCTGGGCCCCTGCGAGTACATCCTGGACCTCGAAGGCCAGAAGGAGAAGAACCAGGGCATCAACACGTGCAGCGTGCGCGATCGCTTCAACGAGATCTTCCCCGCCGGCCGGCAGAAGGAGAAGCGGGCCGAGATGGAGAAGCTGCAGGACGACACGCTCCTCTTCGTCAGGACCATCCGGAAGCGGATCGACGAGTACCTCGAGTTCTCCCGGGGCATGAAGGCGTGGCTCGCGGAGCAGAAGGCGAAGCGGCCGGAGGCGGCGGCGTTCCTCTCGGAGATGGAGGCGATGCTCTCCGAGGTGGAGACGCGCGAGGCGGTGCGCCGGGAGAAGATGAAGACGCCGGACTCCGTGGCGAAGCTGAACGCCGACTTCCGGAGGGACGGGATGGGGCTCGAGGGCCCCGAGGCGACGGCGAAGGCGAAGGAGTACGGCCGCGCGCTGACCGAAGTGGGCGACAACCAGGACGAGCTGGTGGGCGAGCTCCGATGGATCGTCAAGACGATCCGCCAGAAGGCGGGGCTGTCGATGGCCCTGGACCCCCGGCTCGGCCCTGCGGCCGAGGAGATCCGGGCGATGACTCAGAAGATGCTGCGCAACCCGAACGCCCTCGAGCGGGCGCGCCATTAGGCTGTTTCAAGACTCCCGATCGACCGCAGAGCCGCCGAGACTCAGAGATCCAGAGTTCCAGAGCAAACTGTTAACGAAATCGAGGCGCGATTTCGTTAACAGTTTGGAATCGCGCTGACAACTTCTCGAGGATGACCCAGATTACCCGTATGACCAGGAAGGCCGTGTCCGTCGCGGAGGCGAAGGCCCACCTTTCCGAACTCATCGTTCGAGTGGCGTGCGGGAACGAGGAGTTCGTCATCACGCGCCGCGGCAAGCCTGCAGCCTTGCTCATGCCGGTCCGACCCGATGGGCAGCGGGCCTACTTGGCGGACACGAAGGGGTGGCTGGACAACGGTGATCCATTCTTCGGGAATGTCGAGGCGGCCCGCCGCGAGTCGCGCCGAAGAGGTACGAGGAGCCTTCGCTGAAGGGTTCTCCTGAGTCTGGGGCTCAAGGGCCGGGGTTCCAACGGATGCACGGACCCGGGCGTTGGACCTCCGGATGGGCGATGGGGCTGCTCGTCGGATGCCTCCTCATCCTCGCGGTGACGGCGCTGGGGTTTGCCCTCCCCGTGGAGCGCCCGACCTACGAGGGCGGCCGGAGCATCAGCATGTCGATCGGGCCGATCCCGTGCAAGAGCTGCTCGGATCGTACAACAGTGCCTTTGGGTAAAGCTTTGTATCTTCGCGTCCGCAAGCGGGTTCTGTGACCGCCTCAGATCAGGGTCTCTTGGGTGTTCTTCGTGCCTTTGTGTTGAGTCCTACCGTCGACGCCTGAGCCCCAGGACGAAACCCGCCGCGATCACCCACTCCAGCCCCGTCGCCCCGCACCCGCCGCCCCCCCCGCCTCCTCC
>CAZSCC010000693.1:0-1956 GCA_964604905.1 uncultured Planctomycetales bacterium | reverse complement strand
ATCACGAGGTCTGCTCTTTCACAGGCTACTGGAGCAAGCGGTTCGAATGGGCCCGGCGCCGATGCGGAGCCTCGTGGGAGGAGTCAAGGCGCCTCCACCCCAACCCATGGGGTGAACTTGACTCAAGGGGATAAGCCTTATACTACTAATACGGTCAGGAAAACAAGAGACGATGGGGACGGGGCGATCGCCCGTCACTCGTAGGTGTACTTGGAGAGCCACGGGTCCTTCGTCCCCTGCTGCCACTCCTTGAGGCGCGCGCGGAGGTCGGCCAGCACGCCCGCCTGCTTGGGATCGGCCGCGACGTTGACGAGCTCGTTCGGGTCCTTCTCGAGGTCGTACAGCTCCTCCCGCGGGCGTTGGACGTAGGCCTCCACGCTCCGCTCGCCCATCTTCTTCAATCCCTGCGACCGGAGCGCCTGCCACGTCTTCGACGCGAAGAGGTCGGAGGCGAAAGGGAACTCCAGAGAATGGGCGAGGTTCAGGATCAGCTTATGGGTCCGCGTCCGGATCGTCCGCATGGGGTAGTACATCTGGGTCTCGTGGAAGACGTGGGAGCCGAAGATCACGTCCCACCCCTTCGGGCTCTCCTCGTCGAGGACCGGGAGGACCGAGCGGCCGGGCATCTCGGGGGGCGCCTTCACGCCCGCCCATTCGAGGGCCGTGGGGGCGAGGTCCACCCAGCTGGCCATGGCCGGGGCCGTCCCGCCCCGTCGCTTCTGAGCGGGCGAGGAGACAAGCAGCGGGAGCCGGAGGCCCGCGTCGTACTGCGTGGTCTTGGCGCCGGGGAACGGGATGCCGTTGTCGCTCAGGAAGACGACGAGCGTGCTCTCGGCCAGCTTCGCCTCCCGGAGCGCATCGAGGACGAGCCCCACCCCATGGTCCATCCGGCTCACCGCCTGGGCGTACTCGGCGATCTCCTCGCGCGCCTCGGGGACGTCGGGCAGGAAATAGGGGAGCCGGACCTCCTTCGGGTCGTACGGCTGGGGAGGGACACCCTTGTGGGCCTTCTCGTTCCCGAACCCCTTCCCGGCGCGATGCGGCTCATGGAAGCCCACGTGGAGGAAGAACGGCTTCTCTCCGACTTCCGAGAAGAACTTCCGCGCCTGCTCGGCGATGCCGGTCACTCCCCCGCCGGGGCTCTCGACGTCGAAGGTGTAGACGCCGGGCGGATTGACGTGGAGCTTCCCCAGGACGCCCGTCCGATATCCGGCCTCGCGGAGGACCTTCGGGAGGCTCCGCACGTTCGGGAAGGTGTGGAAGTTGTAGGGGGGGTGGGCGTGGCCGTACTGGCCGTTCGAATGAGTGTAGAGCCCGGTGAGCATCACCGCCCGGCTCGCGCTGCAGGAGGCCACGGTCGCAAACGCGTGCGTGAAGCGAGTCCCGGCCTGCGCCAGCCGGTCCAGGTTGGGGGTGCGGACGAAGGACCCGTAGCACCCGAGGTCGAGCCCGAGGTCGTCCGCCACCAGGAAGAGGACGTTGCGCTTCGCGGGCCGTTCCTGCGGCGCGGCGGAGAGGCACAGCACGGCGACGGCGATCGCGACGACGCGTCTCATGGTCGATCTCCCTTCGATCAGGCTCACCCCAGAGATTGATCACAGAGGCACGGAGACACGGAGCAGTCTTTCGTTCCAAACACCTTCCCCGCTTAGCCTCCGAACATGGGATTCTAGAAAGGGTTCTTCTCCGTGTCTCTGTGTCTCCGTGGCCAATACATGGAACAGGCGGGGGGGGCGGCGGGATGCGGCCGAACCGATCGGCTCAAGCGGTTCCCCAGTCGAGGATCACCTTTCCGCAGTTCCCGCCGCGCACGACCTCGAAGGCCTTGTCGAAGTCGTCGCAGGGGAACCGGTGGGTGATGACGGGGCCGATGTCGAGGCCGCCCTGGACCAGCACGGTCATCTGGTACCACGTCTCGTACATCTCGCGGCCGTAGATGCCCTTGATCGTGAGCAT
>CAZSCC010000692.1:0-12136 GCA_964604905.1 uncultured Planctomycetales bacterium | reverse complement strand
TGTCGCCCGAGCAGGCCCGCGGCCAGAAGGCCACGCCCGTCTGCGACGTCTACGCCACCGGCATCACGCTCTACTACCTCGTCACCGGGAAGCGTCCGTTCGTGGGGGCCACCGCGCTCGCGGTGCTCAACAAGCACATCCACGACGCGGCCATCCCGCCCTCGAAGCTCAACGCGGCGATCCCCCGGCCCCTCAACGACATCATCCTCAAGATGATCGCCAAGAAGCCCGAGGACCGCTATGCCACCGCGGGCGCCGCCGCGGACGCGCTGGAGGCCTTCCTCGCCGGCCGGGCGGTCGACGCCAAGGTCCCCCTCCGGATCCCCAAGACCCTCGACGAGCTCAAGCAGCTGCCGCGGCGGGTCAAGATCGGCGCCGGCGCCGGAGCGGGAGGGCTCCTCCTCCTCGTCCTCCTCCTGATCCTCCTCCCCGGAAAGAAGCCGACCATCCAGCCGAAGTCCGGCCTTCAGCCGGTGGCCGCGGACTCGCCCGACAACCGGATCCTCGCCGAGGCGATCGAGTACGAATCGAACCGTCTCGGCGACCTCGCCTCCTGGAAGATGATCCTGGAGAAGTACGACGCGGCCCTCCGGGCCGTCACCTCCCCCGAGGTGAAACAGCGGGTGGAGGTGGAGCTCCTGCGGTTCTCCAAGCACCTGGAAAAGACGGCGAACGACGCGGCGGGGAAGCTCAAGGCCGACTCGGACCCGGTGGCCCGCCGACGCGAGCTGGAGCGCTTCCCGCGGCCTCTCCTCACCATCAGCACGGCGGGCTCGAAGGTGCAGGCCGAGCTCACCCAGATCCCGCAGCTCGTCGAGCGGAAGTTCGACGAGGCGGACTCCTCGATCGCGAAGCTGCTCGAGGCCGGCCGCTTCCGCGAGGCGCGCGAGCGGGCCGCCTCGGCGAAGGAGTGGGTCCCCGAGACGCGGGGCGGGCGGCTGGCCGCGATCGAGACCGAGATCGCCCGCTCGGAGCGCGAATTCAACGACCCGCTCGCCCAGGCCTACGCCCCGGTCCATCAGGCCTTCGAGCGGCGCCTGACGAAGCGCGTCGGCAAGGAGGCGTACGACGGGGTCGTGGGCTTCCTCCGCCAGCCGCGCGACCCGGCGGAGAAGGACCGCCTGCTCGTGGCGGGCCTCAACTACGACCGCCTCTACGCGACGCGCCCCGAGGCGCAGTTCCCCGTGGATCTCTTGAACGACGCGCGTTTCGTGCTGGGCGACGCGCTCCAGAAGGGCGACGACCGCGTGGCCTACCAGGTCCTCTCGGACCTGCTCGACGCCCTCGACATCGCCTGGCTCTTCAACCGGGCGGGCGTGGGCGTCGCCCTGCTCGACCAGTCGAAGAAGGAGATCACGCTCGCCACGTTCAACGCCCCCGGGCGGATCCGGCTGGGCCCGCCCCACGCGATCAACTTCGTCCTGCGATCGGGAGGCGACAAGGCCCTCGTGATCGGCGAGCTGCGGGCGCCGGACCTCCTCCTGCTGGCCGCGGCGGCGGAAGGGGACTCCGCCGAGGCGATCGGCCGGTCGAACGCCCTCTTCGCCCGCGCGGCGGGGACCGCGTGGCTCTACTCCGACGCGCCCACCCGGCTGGCCGACGCGGTCCGCTGGTTCTCGCTCGCGGCCGGCCTCCGCGCCCCCGGGCCGCCCTCCCGCCTCGACAAGCTGCGCGAACTCGGGCGGCGACAGGCGCGCGAGCGCCTCGCGGCCGCCCAGGCGGGCGCGCGCGCGGGGAAGTTCGCCCCCGCGCGGCGCGAGATGTCGGACCTCGAGGCTCTCTGGTCGTTCGACCCGGAGTTGAAGGCCGAGGTCGTGCGGGCGACGGCGGCGCTCCTCTCCTCCGAGATCCCGCGCGCCTCGGAGGGCAGCGACTACGCCCGGACGAAGACGCTGATCCGCGAGCTCCGCGCCGGGTACGCCGGGCTCTTCGACGAGGCGTCCGTCCTCAAGACCTACGCCCACGTGCTCCGCCAGTCGAGCTTCTGGGAGTTCGTCCCCACCGACCTCTCTCCGGGAGGCGCCTGGACCTGGGAGGCCAAGGCGTCAGGCTCGCCCGCCCCGGTGAAGGACGAGGGCGCGGCCACCGGGCTCCACTTCCCCGCCGGGGTGGCGATCCTCGGCCTGACGCCCGCCCGGGTGGGCGGCAAGAGCGGGATGGCGCTCCAGATGCGCATGAACGACCCCAAGCGCCCCTTCACGGCCGGCATCCGCTTCGACGCCCCCGAGACCGGCGGCCGTTACAAGCTCCTGGCCCTGGAATTCCCCGGCCGCGTGGCGCTCTACGACGTCGAAGGCGCGAAGCGGACGGAACTCAAGGTGATGGTGCTCGAGAGGAAGCTCGTCTCATCCGACTGGACCGACCTCGCCTGGATGGCCGAGGGCGGTGACATCGTCGTCACGGTCAACCAGCTGCCGGCGTTCATCCATGCGGCCCCGGTGGCCCCCGGCCGCACGATCTTCCTCGCGTCCGATTCGGACATGAACGTCCGGCAGATCAATCTGAGGAAGTAGCAAGAAGCTGGAAGCTGAAAGCTCGAAGCCAGAACGAGCCAGCGCCCCTGCGCGAACCCCTTCGGCTTCAAGCATCCAGCTTCTAGCTTGCTTCGGTTCCGGAACCCGGGGACCGGCGCGTCTTCCCGCCCCTCCCCCTCTGGCTTTAGGCTTCGAGCTTCCAGCTTCCACCTACTGGCTTCCGGCTTTCCCTTTGCACAGCAGGTGGCCGATCACGTAGAGGATCAGGGCAGGGGGAAGGTAGAGGGCGTAGACGCGCTCGGAGTTGAGGGAGATCCCCAGCAGGACGCTCACCCCGACGAGGCACAGGCCCAGGCCCATGAGGGCCCGGCCGATGGTGTAGCGAGCGATGGAAGCCCCCGGCTATTTCTTTTCTTCGGAAGGCTTCTCTTCCGGCTTCTTTTCCTCGGGCTTCTTCTCTTCAGGCTTCTTCTCTTCCGGCTTGGGCTGAGGCTTCGCGTCCTCATCGTCCGTGGAGGACTTGACGGCCTTCCTGGCCCTGTCCTTCACGAGGTCGTAGGAGAGCGTTTTGGCGCCGCTGCAGTAGTCGCACGCCTTCTTGCCCTCGCAGATCGGGCACTTGCCCTTGCCCTTGCAGTCGGGGCACTCCTTGGACTGGCCCAGGTAGATGCGGTTGCCCGTGCCCTTGCAGTTGTAGCAGTCTCCTTCGGGCTGCTCCATCCAGTAGCAGGCGCTGCAGCGGCCGGTCGCCTTGCACGCGCCGCACGGATAGGGGCCGGTCCAGGTGATCTGGATGTTGCAGCCCTTCTTGTCCGGGCACGGCGAGGTGCCGGGGTCGACCGCGCGCCTGCACGCGGGGCAGTAGGTCGAGAGTTCGCGGTTGTCGCCCTTGGCCTTCTGGAGAGAGGTGTTGGGCGTCGCGCCCTTGAACTTCACGACGCCTTCCTGCCGCCCGCTGGGACCGCACGCCGCCAGCATCGCCGCGGCCAGGAGACCGATCGCGACCGTGAGCTTCATCGCTTCATCCCTCCAGAGAGCCCCCACTATAACGGGGGTCACCGACCTTTTCAATATACTAAGACGGTCCGGAACCGAGCATCCCTTTCAAGATCCCTCGAAGAAGCCGCTCCATCTTCCCCCGCGCCCGGGCGGAGGCCTCGAGCACTTCCGCGTGCGAGAGCGGACGCTTCCCCATCCCGGCGCCCAGGTTCGTGATGAGGGAGATTCCCAGGACCCGCAGGCCCACCTCCCGCGCCGCGATCGCCTCCGGCACCGTGGACATCCCGACCGCATCCGCGCCCAGCGTGCGCAGCATCCGGATCTCCGCGGGCGTCTCGTACGACGGCCCGGGCATCGCCGCGTAGACCCCCTCGCGCAGGCGCAGCCTCTTCCGGAGGCCCCGGTCGTAGACCTCCGTCATGTCGACAAAGCTCGGGGCCCCCCTGAGCGGGTGGACCCCCATCAAGTTGAGGTGGTCGCGGATCAGCATGAGATCGCCGGGGCGGAACTTCGGGTTGACCGCCCCCGCGGCGTTCGTGAGCACCAGCGTCCTCACGCCCAACCGCGCCAGGATCCGCACCGGCCGCACGACTTCTTCCATCGATCGGCCTTCGTAGTAGTGGGACCGGCCGCGCAGCACCGCGACCCGCCCGCCCGCAGTCAGCACGCCGGCGTGGCCGCCGACCCCGGCCCGCGGGAAGCCGGGGATCTTCGCGTAGGGGAGGCGGTCGGTCATGGGGCCCAGGTCGAGGTCGCCGAGGCCCGAGCCCAGGATGACGGCGATCTCGGGGTGCGCGGAGAGGCGGCGGGCCAGGAAGGCGGCGGCGCGGGCGATCGTCATCCCGCGACGATGGCGAACATCACGCCTTCGACGACGAGCTTGCCGTTCACGATCCCCTGGCTGTCGCACTTGAGGCCGCGGCGGGAGATCTCCTTGAGGCGCGAGACGATGAAGACGCGGTCCCCGGGCCGGACGGCCCCGCGAAAGCGGACGCCGTCGATCCCCGCGAAGACCACCAGCTTGTCGCGGATCTCCGGCATCAGATGCTTGTACGCGACGAGGGAGACCTGGGCGAGCGCCTCGACCAGGACGACGCCCGGGAGGATCGGGTTGCCCGGAAAGTGGCCCGAGACCCAGAACTCGTCCCCCTTGACGTCCTTCCACCCGCCGACCGTGAAGGCCTTCTCGTCGAGATGGAAGATGCCGTCGACCAGGGCCAGCGCGTCGCGGTGCGGGAGGACCTCGGCGATCTTCGCGCGGTCGAAGATCGGGCGCTCGATGCTGAACGTGGACGGATCGAGGATGAAGTCCGCGGGCATGGGGGGAATTCTATCGGCGCCCGTACCCTTTGCCAACAAAAGAAGCTGGAAGCTCGACGACGGAGGCCGGCGGCGGAGAGCGGCCTATTCTTTCTCCTTCTCCTTCTTCTCCTTCTTGGGCGCGTCCTTGCGGAACTCGAACTTGAAGTCCTCGGCGCCCTTGAAGCGGGGCATCTGCTCCATCCACTTGCGCCACTCGTCGGGCATGCCGCCGCCCTCGAAGCGCTTCTTGAAGTCGAAATCGAAGTTCCGGGGCAGCTCGCGGAGGCGAGGGGCCTCCTTCTCCAGCTTCTTCTCGAGCGATTCGACCCGCTTGAGAAGCTCGCCCAGCATCCCCTCGATGCCACCGAGGGGCTTCTTCTTCCCCTCGCCCGGCGGCTCCACGCGCTTCTCGAGCAGCCGCTCGCGGGTCGCCTTGAACTCCTTCTCGAGCCGCGCGCGCTCCTGCTCGAACTTCTCCTGGAGCCCCTTCATCGAGCGCTCGAACTCGCGCTTGAGGTCGTCGAACTTCTTCTCGCCCCCGTCCTGCGCGAACGCCGCGCCCGCTCCGGCCGCGAGACAGAACGCCGTCAACACCGCGTGCTTCATCTCGAATCCTCCAGTACCGGGGTATTAGTAAGGGGACGAGCGGGGAAGTTCGACATAACCACGAATCGCGAATCAGGAATCGCGGAGGCGGAGGGCCGGACCCTCAAAGAACGTCTGCTCTGCACCGCTGTGCTTCTGCGGCCAACTTTCTTAGACCCCGAACTGGGACTTGATCTCGTCGACGAACTTCTGCTTGGGGTACGCGCCCACGATGCGCGAGACCTCCTTGCCCTCCTTGAAGTAGATGACGCAGGGGATCGAGGCGATGCCGAGCGAGGAGGCGGCCTCCTCGTTCTCCCCCACGTCGGCGGCGACGATCTTGACCTTGCCCTTGTACTCCTTCTCCAGCTGCTCCACCACGGGAGTCAGTTTGACGCAGCTGGGTCACCACTCCGCCCAGAAGTCCACGATGGCGGCGGGCGCCTTGAGCACCTCGGCCGCGAAGTTGCCGTCGTTGACGGCCGCGAGATTGGACACGGTACCTCCTAGATTCCGATCTTCTTCAGGATCTCGTCGACGAGTTTCTCTTTCTTGACGGGGCCGCTCAGGCGCCCCACTTCCTTGCCGGCCTTGTAGAGGAGCACGGTCGGGAGCCCGAAGATGCCGAGCGCGGCGGCCGTGGCGCCCGCGTCGTCGATCTTGGCGCCCATGACCTTCATCCTCCCTGCGTAGTCCTTCGCGATCTGCTCCACCACGGGAGCGAGCACCTTGCAGCCGCCTCAGCCCTCGCTCCAGAAGTCGACGAGCGCGGCCGGGGCGCCCTCGACTTCGGTCTTCCAGTTCTGGTCGGTCGCCGGCGGCAGGTTGGACATCCGGGCTCACCCTCCTGGGGTACCGTTTTACATCGCGCCCCCCGGTCCGTCAACGCGCGGGAGGGCCCGGATCATCCCCTACTTGGGGGCGGGCCCGTTGCCCTTGGCGGGAACGGATTCCAGGCCCTTCTTGAGGAAGGCGACGAACTCGTCCACGGAGGGACGCCCGCCGATGCGGGCCACTTCCGCCCCCTCCGGCGTGAAGAGGACGTAGAGCGGGAGCGCCGCGCCATACTTGTCGTTGAGCAGCGCGTTGTTCTCCTCGTCCATCGGCCTGGACCGGCGGCCCTTGCGGTCGGTGTAGAGCTCCGCCACGACGTACTTCTCCAGCAACGCCTCCACCTTCGCGTCCGCCAGAACCGTCCCGCGGTTCGCCTGGCAGTTCGATCAGGTGATCCCCGTGAACTCGGCGAAGAGGGGCTTCCCCAGCCGCTTCGCCTCCAGGAGACCCGCGGGCAGCGTGGTCCCGTGCGTGGGCGGCGGGAGAAGGATGGTCTCCATGAGCCCGAGCCGCTTCCCCGTGAACCCGTAGGCCATGTAGCCGCCCATGAGGAGGAAGACCGCCGCGATGGCCGACCGGCCCGCCGTGGGGCGCGCCCGGAAGAAGCGCAGCAGGTAGACGGCCACCACGAAGCAGGCCCCCGCGTAGGCGGCCAGCACCACCCAGCGCGTCAGCACGTTGAACTCCCACGACTGGTCCGCCTTGCCGAAATAGAAGATCGCCAGCGCGAGCTCGACGAACGCCATCGAGACCTTGACGGTGGTCATCCAGCCCCCGCTCTTGGGGACCTCCTTGATCATCCCCGGGAAGACCCCCATCAGGAAGAACGGGACCGCCATGGTGATCGAGTAGAAGAGCATCGCCATGAACGCCGCCAGCCGGTGCTGCCCGGCGGCGAACGTGAGGATCGTCCCGGCGATCGGGATCGTGCAGGTGAACGTCACGACCGCGAAGAGGAGCCCCAGGATGAACGCCCCGCCCGACCCCTTCCGCTGCCCCCCCCCGGCCAGCCGCGATCCCAGCCCGAACGGCAGCTGGATCTCGTACCAGCCGAAGAGCGATCCGGTGAACCATAGGAAGAGCGCCCCCACGGCGATGTTCACCCACGGGTCGGCCGCGAAGGTGCGCGCCCCCCCGGCCCCCAGCAGGACCGACATCAGGAACCCCAGGCCCGTGAAGGTCACGATGATCCCGAGCGAGTACAGCGTGGAGAGGACCAGCCCGTGCCGCCGCGACCCCGCGGCCTGCTTCACGAAAAAGGTGAGCGTGATCGGGATCATCGGGTAGGTGCAGGGCATCACCAGCGAGACCAGGCCCCCCAGCACACCCAGCAGGATGAGGCCGACGAAGCCGTATTCGGAGTAGCCCGACGCGTCGACCGGCGCCGCCTCGACCACCCCGGCCACGACCGTCACGTTGAAGGAGAAGTCGGTCGATCCGTCGATGCAGACCGCGGCGCAGATCTGGTAGGCGAGCTTGCCCTTGACCTCCAGCGGGCCGGGCACGGCGCCCGGCTTGAGGCGCAGCGGGACGGTCATCGTGACCGACCCGTCGTGGTACTCGTACGCCTCGAGCCCGTCCTCCGCCGGGTGGACCTTCGGCTTGGGCTCCTCGACCTTTCCGGCCCCTTCGGCTCCCTCCATCAGGAAGGTCGTCGGCTTTCCGGTCGTCGTCTTCGTGGTGGGATAGATGTACCACTTGGGGGTGATCTCGAGGTCGAAGGCGACCTTGAACGTCTCGCCGACCTTCACGTCCGTCTTCTCGGGACGGACGGCCACGATCTTCGCCTGGGCCTTCTTCTTGGGGACGGGAAAGTCCTGGGGGACGAGGAAGGCCGCGAGGAGGAGGAGGGACGTCACCATATTATTATAGGAAACAAGCCGGGCCCCGACTATATTCTCGGGAACCCAACGAGGAGAATCGAGCCATGGGCAAGCAGGCGGTCTTCGAGACGAACAAGGGGACGATCACGATCGAGCTCTTCGACAAGGAGGCGCCCGCGACGGTCGCCAACTTCGAGACGCTCGCGGCCAAGGGCTACTACGACGGCCTGAAGTTCCACCGCGTGATCCCCGACTTCATGGTCCAGGGCGGCTGCCCCCTCGGCAGCGGCGTGGGCGGCCCCGGCTACGAGATCGAGTGCGAGATCCATCCCTCGCGCAAGCACGGCAAGGGCGCCCTCTCGATGGCCCACAAGGGCCAGTGCAAGCACGACCCCAAGACCGGCGCGAAGACCTCCGGCCGCTGCAGCGGCGGCTCCCAGTTCTTCATCACCCACGGGCCCACGCCCCACCTCGACGGCGTCCACACCGTCTTCGGCCAAGTGAGCGCCGGCCAGGACGTGGTCGACAAGATCCAGATGGGCGACAAGATCGTGAAGCTGACGATCAGCGCTGGAAGCTAGAAGCAAGAAGCTGGAAGCCAGAGGACGGGAAGACGACTTTGGCGACCGGGCCCGGGCCCGAGACGATCCTACCAGGAAGGATTGTCTCGGTCCCGCGCCCCCCCGAGACGATCCTACCGGGAAGGCCTGTCTCGGCCCGTAGCCGCCCTTCCCCTCCGGATTGGGAGTTGGGGTTTGGGAGTTCCGACCCTCCGGGAACGCCTACCCCGCTCTTCTGGCCGCCTCTGTCGGTCGGCTATTCGTACTTCATCTCCCCTTCGGCCTTGAAGGTGAACTTGCCGTCCATCTTGACCTTGTTGCCGTCCTGCTCCAGCTCGCCGGCGAGGTCGCCCGTGCCGTCGCCCTTCATCGTGAGCGGCCGGCCCGAGTCGAGCGCCAGCCAGATCCAGGCCTTCAGCTTGAGCTTGATCGCCAGGTCCTTCTGGCCCATCAGAATGCCGTCGCCGGTGATGTCGATCAGGAGGACGGCGCAGCGGACCCCCTTGTGATCCTCGATCTTCTCAAGCTTGCCCGTGGCCTTGAGAGCGGTGATCTCCATCCCCCCTTCCCCGTCGTCGGCGAAATCCTCCTTGAGCTTCTTCTCGTCGATGGGCCAAGTGGTGCCGACGGCGACCGGATCGGCGGGCAGGCCGGCGAGCATGGCGTCGTGGCGCAGCCGGTTCTTCTTCAGCTCGGCCGCCGGGATCCCCTCCGCCCCCTCGTACTCCGTCTTGTCCCCCGCCTTCTTGAGGACGATCGTCTTCCCCGCCAGGGCCTTGTCGGTCTTCGTGGGCTCCTCCTGGCCGGGCGCGGTCTTCGACTGGTGCCACTCGCCGTGCTTGCGACGGACCTTCGTCGGCTGGACGCCCTCGACCTCGAGGACCTCGTCGGTGTACGTCCGGACCTCGCGCTCCTTGACCTCCTGGGCGATCTCCATCCCGCCGAAGGTGATCAGGATCTTGCCGTCGTTGGACTCCTTCGACGTGTGGGTGTACTTGTCCCCCTTCTTCGCGCGGAGTTCGAGCTTCACCTTCTCCTGGGCGTGGAGCGTGGCGGCGAAGGCGAGGAACGCGGCGATCGCGAGGGCGGGGGTCTTCATGAGTCTTTCTCCTCTGAGCACCGGGAAAGGATACCCCGAGACCCCCGCCCCGGCGACGGAAATCGGCGCGCCTTTCTTCGTGATCCCATCCCCTCCCCGAGGGTATACTGGGCGGGAAATTATGAACGCCAGGGCGGGAGGCGGGATCGGCAGGCTCATCCTCGGCGTGGCCGCCGTCGCCGGCGCGGTGGCCGCGATCGCGGTCACGGTCACGTCAACCCTCCCCGAGACCGCGCCCCAGGGGGTCTCAAACCGGGCCGCCTCGACCCCGGCCCCTCCCCCGCCCTCCCCCATTCCCGTCATGCCCACCGTCGTCAAGAAGCCCGCCCCGGCGGCGCCCACGGGGGCCGCCGAGTTCCTCGTCTTCCTCCGCGCGGGGACCGATCCGGCGGCCTACGCGCGCGAGCACGGCCTGGTCCACGTCCACACCCTGCGGAGCGATCGGGACGCCCACGTCTTCGCCGGCGGCGACCTGGCCCGCCTCTCCAAGGACGGCCGCGTGCGCAAGGCCTTCCGGAACGAACGTCTCCAGCGGGTCCACTGCGCCTTCGTCCCCGATGATCCGGAGTACCTCAGCTCCCCCGGCGGGTGGCATCTCGGCAACGGCCCCAGCGCCACCCACGCCAACGTCATCGCGGCCTGGAACCGCGACATCACCGGCGCAGGCGTCCTGATCGGCATCGTCGACGACTGCCTGGAGATCGGCCACGAGGACCTCCAGGCCAACCACTCCGCGGCCAACAGCTGGGACTTCGGCCAGAACGACGCCGATCCCAGCCCGGTCCACAACAACCCCGTATCGAGCCAGGACCGGCACGGCACCTCGGTGGGCGGCGTCGCCGCGGCGCGCGGCGGCAACGGCATCGGCGTTACCGGCGCCGCCCCCCTCGCCTCCCTCTCGGGCCTCCGCATCGACTTCAAGAACCAGACCACCCAGATGTTCGTCGACGCCACGCTCTACCACAGCAGCGGCGGCAACACCGCCATCAAGGTCAAGAACCACAGCTACGGCTACTCGACCCCGTTCGTCGACAGCCAGGCCGAGCGCAACGCCGTCGAGACCTCCGCGCTCGCCGGGACGATCCACCTCTTCGCCGCCGGGAACGAACGGGGCGCGGCGGGACAAGATTCCAACAAGAGCGACGTCCAGAGCAGCCCCGACGTGATCGCCGTCGCCGCCATCGGCAGCAACGGCCGGTTCTCCAGCTACAGCTCGTTCGGGGCCAACGTCTTCATCACCGCTCCCTCCAACACCAGCGGCGGCTTCGGGATCACCACGGTCGACCGCACGGACTCCCAGGGGTACAACCGCACCGGAGGCGATTCCGATCCTCTTGTCGACCTGAATTACACGAGCACCTTCGGCGGCACCTCCTCCGCCACGCCGCTTGCGGCGGGCATCGTCGCCCTCGCCAAGCAGGTCCAGCCGGGCCTCAACGTCCGCTTCGCCAAGCACCTGCTCGCCCGCAGCTCAGCCCTCGTCGACCCCACCGACAACACCCTCACCGGCGGCGGCGACGGCGTCACCGCGAGCTCGGCGTGGAAGACCAACGCGGCCGGCCGCGCGTTCAACCAGAACTACGGATTCGGGATGATCGACGCGAACGCGCTCACGCAGCAGGCCGTCCTCTACTCCGGCGTCACCGCGCTCCAGACCGAGTCCACCGGCACCGTCGCGGTCGTGGGCGGCGCGATCCCCGACAACAACGCCACCGGCATCGAGCGCCTTTTCCAGATCGCCTCGACCACCCCGCTTGAGGAGATGCTGGTCACGCTCGTGGCCACCCACACCTACCGCGGCGACCTCGAGGCGTACCTCACCTCGCCGGCCGGGACGGTCAGCCGGCTCTTCATCGTCGCTGGGGGCGACGGCACCGATAATCTGAACTGGACCTTCGTCACGAACGCCTTCTGGGGCGAGAACCCCGCGGGCACCTGGATCCTGAATGTCCGGGACGTCGCCCCGGTCGACACGGGGACCTGGACCTGGTTCTCGGCCGAGGCCCGAATGGGCCAGCTCATCCTCAACTCCACGGCGCCCCAGGTCTTGTCGGTCACCCGCGCGGGCGCCAACCCCACGAACGCCGCCTCCGTCGACTTCACCGTGACCTTCACCGAGAACGTCAGCGGCGTGAACGCCTCCGACTTCGCCTTCACGACCACCGGCGGGGTTGCGAACCCCTCCGTAACCGGCGTCTCCGGCAGCGGAAGCCTCTACACCGTCACCGTCGGCACGGGCACCGGAAACGGGACGCTCCGCCTCGACGTCCTGGACGACAACTCCATCGTCGACGGAAGCGCCAACCCGCTGGCCGGCCCGTTCACTTTTGGCCAGGCGTACACCCTCGACAAGACCGCCCCCTCCGTCGTCCGCGATTCTACCTCGACCACCCGCTAGACAAACAATGGCATCGACGCCCGGGAGATGGGCCCCGTCTACGGTGTCCTGGTACTCATAGA
>CAZSCC010000691.1:0-13947 GCA_964604905.1 uncultured Planctomycetales bacterium | reverse complement strand
CACGAAGGGCTCGGTCTTCCGCATCGAGGCCGAGGGCGGAAAGGCCTCGGCCCCCGCGGGCGATCTCGAGAAGGTGCTGCACGCGCCCCAACCGCTCGACGCCTGGTCGCGCGCCCGCTGGGAGCCGCTCGCCCGGAAGCTCGGCCCCGGGCCCTTCCAGGCCGCGCTGGCAGATGAGAAGCAGAGCGCGGCCGCGCGGGTCAGAGCGGTCGAGGTGCTCACCGAGATCTTCGAAGGCGTGCCTGTCTCCGCGGCGAAGAGCCTCTCCGCTCCGCTGCGCGCCCGCGTCGCCTGGTCGCTCGGCCGCCGGCTGCCCAAGGGGGGCGCGGAGGCGCTCCTGGCGCTCGCGAAGGACGCCGATCCGGCCGTCCAGCGCTCGGCGCTCGAGTCGCTGGCCGACCGCGCCCGGGAGATCGAGGGCGACGCGATCGCCGGGCTCCTGGCGAGCTTCTCTCTCGCCGAGGACGCGCGTTGCCGCCAGGCGGCCGCGCGCCTCTGGGTGGCGACCCCGGCGCCCCTCCAGCAGGCCCGCGCCATCGGCGTTCCGAGGACCCCCGACGACCCTTATCCCCTCCTCACCGAGGGGCTCGCCGTCCTGGGATCGGGCGGAGACCGGAAGTTCGTCGCCCTGATGGGCACCGTGGCCCTGGGTCGGACAAAAGATCCCAGACCCCGGGCGGACGCCGTGCGCCTCATCATGGCGGCCCTCGGCGACACGAACATCGACAAGCCCGCGGTCGAGGTCCATTCGAACTACGCGCTCGCCGAGGCGCCCGCTCCCGAGGCCCGCGCGGAGATCCTGAAGGCGGTCCGCTCCGTCTTCCCGTCAGGCGACGCCCGCCTCGATCTCGAGGCCGCGCGGCTCCTGGCCATGCTCGAGGACGAGGACGCGGAGAGCGTGAAGAAAGTCGCGGCCTTCCTCACGGAGAAGAGCCACCCCACGGACGACGCCCACTACCTCATCGTCCTCTCGCGCCTCAAGGGCGCGTGGCCGGAGGGCCTCGCGGCGAGGATCACCCACGCGATGCTCTCGGTCGGCCGCAAGCTCGAGGGGCACGCGCTGCGGACCAAGCTCACGTGGGGGCCGCGGCTCGGGGAGCTGACGGCGCTCTTCCTGAAGCGGGAGCCGGCGGTGGCGGAGGAACTCCTCAAGCACTCCGCCTTCGTCGACCCGGGTCACGTGGCCCTGGCCGCCGCGCTGGAGCCGTTCGAGAAGAGGCGGGCCGCGCAGCTCTTCCTCGAGAGGGTGCGGAAGGACGTGTCGTTCCCCTGGTCGGAGCCGCTCCTCGACCTCCTCTCGACCCTCCCCGCGCGGGACATCTTCCCCGAGCTGCGCGCCCAGTGGGGCAACTTCGGCCTCCGGGACGCGATCGCCCTCCGCCTCGCGAAGTACCCGATGGCCGAGGATCGCGACCGCTTCATGACGGCGATCGAGGCCTCCAACGCCCAGGTCTCGAGGATCGCGCTCGAGGCCCTCGAGAAGCTCGGGCGCGACGAGTCGCCGGGGAACCAGGCGATCCTCCTCAGGCTCCTCCGGCGCCTCGCGCTGGAGCCCGTCAAGGGGGAGCTGCGCGCCCAGGTCGCGGCCCTCCTGATGGCGAGCATGGATTTCAGCCCCTCGATCAAGGAGGCGGGGACCGACCCGGCGGCGCTCAAGCGCGCCTACCAGCCGCTCTTCGACGAGTTCGTCCGGAGGAACCCCGACCGGCGGCGCGACCTGGAGGGCGAGGGCGAGGACCCGCTCGTCCTCGCCGCCCGCCTGAAGGCGGTCCCCTGGGAGAAGGGCGACGGGGCGCGCGGCGAGGCGGTCTTCCGCGCGCGCGGGTGCCAGACGTGCCATGCGGTGCAGGGGGCGCTCGGGCCCAACCTGGCGGGCGCGGCCGCCCGCTTCTCGCGCGACGACCTGTTCGAGGCGATCTCGAACCCCAACAAGGACGTGGCCCCGCTCTACCGGACCACGGCGTTCCAGACGAAGGACGGCCAAGTCTACACGGGGATCGTCGTCTTCGAATCGGCCGACGGCTACATCGTCCAGACGGGCGCGACGACGACCGCGCGGGTGGCGACCGCCGACGTCGCGGCCATGAAGCCGGGGACCGCGTCCCTCATGCCCAACGACCTGCTCAAAGGGCTGAAGGCCGAGGAGCTCGCGGACCTGTACGCCTACCTTCGCGGCCTGGGGAAGTGATAGATTTCAAACTCTTTGAAATCTATCACGTCAGGCGCTTGATGATGTGCCAGCCGTAGGGGCTGGTCCGGGGGTCGAAGGCCGCCGTGTCGATGCCGCCCACCGGGAGGACGAAGCCCACGTTGCCGAACGCAGGGACCATGCCGTCGCGCTCGTACTCGCCGGACGATTTCGCGCGCTGTCCCCGGTTGCACATGGCGTAGATGCCGGGAGGCGAGTCGTCGGTGAGCTCCCGGACGAGCGCGTCGAAGTCTTCGCCCTTCTTCGCGCGGGCCAGGGTCTCGCCCGCCAGCTTCTCGGCCGCCGCCTTCGTCCGCGTGGCGGAGGTCCCCGCCCCCGCGAACGAGATCAGGATGTGCTGAACGGAGATGCGCTCGGGTTCCTTCGCCATGGCCTGCCCCTCAATGGATTCCCGAGGATACGAGGAAGACACGGCCCCGCCCAGAGAAATCCGCGGAAGCGCTCATGGGTGACTCCCCATTATGGGGAATT
Organism: uncultured Planctomycetales bacterium; assembly: GCA_964604905.1. GTDB lineage: Bacteria > Planctomycetota > MHYJ01 > MHYJ01 > JACPRB01 > JACQFK01. The sequence goes on along the minus strand of CAZSCC010000691.1, from coordinate 11,267 downwards.
TTATGGATTTCGTACTTTTGGGGGCGTATCATCCACGTTCATCGAGTAGGGCCATACGGGAGAAGACGATCATGCTCAACACGATCCTGCTGCTGGCGCTCGTCGCCGGCGACGACAAGGCGGCCGAAGAGGCCCTCGAGCGGTTCAAGGTCTCCATCAAGGGAGCCCCGACCGCGGCCCGCGCCACGGCCGCGACCGAACTCTCCAGGACCCCGCACGAGAAGACCCTCAGCCGGCTGGCCGGCGTCCTGGCGGGCGAAGAGATGCCCGTGCGCATCGCCGCGGCCAAGGGCCTGGGTCTCTTCAGCGAATACAAGAAGAAGGCCACCCCGGTCCTCCTGGGCACGCTCGGCGGCTGCACCAAGGACATGGCCGACCTGGCCGTCGCGATCCTGGAAGCCCTCGGCAAGCTGGGCGACGACGGCGCCCTCCCCACGATCCAGGGGCGGTTCGAGGACAAGGACGCCAAGATCGCCAAGGCGGCGCTCGCGACGGCGGGCGAGATCAAGAAGTCGACCTCGATCGACCCGATCATCGAGCTGATGAAGAAGTACGAGAAGATCACCGGCCAGGACGCCAAGAGCAAGAAGAACAACACCGGCAACGCCGGCGTCGACCTCGGCGTCCCGGGTGGCGGCGGCGACGACCCCCGGAAGAAGCTCGCCCAGGACGTGCTGCCCGCCACGATCAAGGCCCTCGCGGCCATCACCGGCGAGAAATGGACCACCTCTCAGGAGTGGATCATCTGGTGGGGCCGGCACCGGAACGCCGCCGGCAAGTAGTCCGGCCTCCGGAGCGTTTGGGGGAAACTCCGAGCGGGGCGGGGCTGTTGAACCCTGTATCATGATCCGTCTCAGCCTCCTCGCCCTGATCCTCGCCGCTGCGGCCCGGCCGCAGGCCGCGAAGCCCAACATCGTCGTCATCATGGCCGACGACATGGGCTTCTCCGACCTCGGCTGCTACGGGTCGGAGATCCGGACGCCCCAGCTCGACCGCCTCGCCGCGGGCGGCCTGCGCTTCACCCAGTTCTACAACGGCGCCCGCTGCTGCCCCACCCGCGCGGCGCTCCTCACCGGGCTCTACGCCCACCAGGCGGGCGTGGGCCACATGGTCGAGAATCGCGGGACCCCCGCCTACCAGGGCTTCCTCAACGACCGCTGCGTCACGATCGCCGAGGCGCTCCGCCCCGCCGGCTACCGCACCCTCATGGCCGGCAAGTGGCACGTCGGCGAGAACCGCCCCCACTGGCCGGTCGACCGCGGCTTCGACCGCACCTACAGCCTCATCAGCGGGGGGAGCAACTACTTCGGCCTCGACAAGGGACGGAAGATGGCGCTCGACGGCGAGCCCACCACCTCGTCCGGCGAGAACTTCTACATGACCGACGCCTTCAGCGACCACGCGGTGAAGTTCATCGACGAGGCGAAGGACCTCAAGAAGCCGTACTTCCTCTACCTCGCCTTCACCTCGCCCCACTGGCCGCTCCACGCGCGGCCCGAGGAGATCGCGAAGTACCGCGGCACGTACAAGGTCGGCTGGGACGCGCTCCGCGAGCGCCGCCACCGGAAGCAGATCGAGATGGGAATCGTGGACGCGAAGTGGCCGCTCACGCCGCGCGACGAGAAGGCTCCCGCGTGGACCGACGTGAAGGACGCCGACGAACGCGACCTCCGGATGGCCGTCTACGCCGCCCAGATCGACCGGATGGACCAGAACATCGGCCGCGTGCTCGAGAAGCTGGACGACAACACCCTCGTCCTCTTCCTCGCCGACAACGGCGGCTGCGCGGAGGAGATCCACCGAGGCAAGAAGGGCGCGGAGATCGGCACGAAAGAGTCGTTCGAGAGCTACGGCCTCCCGTGGGCCAACGCCTCGAACACGCCGTTCCGGCTCTACAAGCACTGGGTCCACGAGGGCGGGATCGCGACCCCGCTCATCGCCCACTGGCCGGCCGTGATCCGGAAGGGCGGCGGGCTCACCAGCCAGCCCGGCCACCTGATCGACCTCATGGCGACCTGCCTCGACGTCGCCGGCGCGGAGTACCCGAAGACTTTCCAGGGCCGCCAGATCACCCCGCTCGAGGGAAAGAGCCTCGCCCCGATCTTCCGGGCCGGGACGCGCGAGGGGCACGAGACGATCTACTGGGAACACGAGGGGAACAAGGCCGTCCGCCAGGGAAAATGGAAGCTTGTCGCCCGCCACAAGGGCGGGTGGGAGCTCTACGACCTCGAGGCCGACCGCACCGAGATGACCGGCCTCGCCGACAAGGAGCCCGCGCGGGTGAAGGAGATGGCGGCGAAGTGGGACGCCTGGGCGGATCGGGTCGGAGTGCAGCCGTGGAAATGACCCGGGCGATCGCGCTCCTCCTCCTTCTGCTCCCGGCCTCCTGCGCGGACCGGGCGACCGCTTCCCGGAAGGCGCCCCCCGACATCCTCTTCATCGTCTCCGACGACCTGAACAGCGGGCTGGGGGCGTACGGCCACCCGCTCGTGCGGACGCCGAACATCGACCGCCTCGCCGCGCGCGGCGTGCGGTTCGACCGCGCGTACTGCCAGTACCCGCTCTGCAACCCCAGCCGCTCGTCGTTCATGACCGGCAGGCGGCCCGACACGACCGGCGTCGTCGAGAACCAGACGAACTTCCGGAAGGCCCTCCCCGACGCGCTCAGCTCCCCGCAGTTCTTCCGGAAGCAGGGGTACGCCGCCGTGCGGATCGGGAAAATCTTCCACTACGGCGTCCCCGCCCAGATCGGGACGGACGGAGTGGACGATCCCGCGTCGTGGGACCGCGTGATCAACCCCCGCGGGCGGGAGAAGGACGACGAGGCGAAAGTCATCAACTACACGCCGGCCAACAAGAACATCGGCGGCGCGCTCACGTGGTATCACTCCGACGGACCCGACGAGGAACACACCGACGGGAAGATCGCGACCGAGGCGATCCGGATCCTGAACGAGAAGCGCGACCGGCCGCTCTTCCTGGCGGTGGGATTCTTCCGCCCCCACGTGCCGTGCGTCGCGCCACCCGCGTGGTTCGAGATGTACCCGATGGAGAAGATCGCCGCCCCGCGGGAGCACGCCGACAAGGTCCCGCCCGCGGCGCTCTCGGTCAAGCCGCCCCACTACGGCGTCGCGCCGGAGGACCAGCGGCGGATGATCCGTTCGTACTACGCGAGCGTGAGCTACATGGACGCCCAGCTGGGCCGGCTGCTCGAGGGCCTCGAGCGCTCGGGCCGCGCGGAGAACACGATCGTCGTCTTCTTCGGCGACCACGGCTGGCTGCTCGGCGAGCACGGCCAGTGGCAGAAGATGAGCCTCTTCGAGGAGTCGGCGCGCGTCCCGCTCGTCGTCTACGCCCCGGGCGCGAAGGGGAACGGGAAGGCGTGCGGCCGGACGGTGGAGCTGCTCGACCTCTATCCGACCCTCGCCGACCTCGCGGGCTTCGAGCTCCCCGCGGGCCTGGAAGGCCGGAGCCTGCGGCCGCTGCTCGCCGACCCGCGCGCCGCGTGGGACAAGGCGGCGCACACGCAGGTGAAGCGGGGGGCGATCATGGGCCGGAGCGTCCGCACCGAGCGGTGGCGCTACACCGAGTGGGACGACGGCCGCGCTGGGGCCGAGCTCTACGATCACGACGCCGACCCGGGCGAGCACGCGAACCTCGCCGGCGATCCGCGGCACGTGGAGGCGATCGCCGGGCTGAAGGCGCTCTTGGCGAAGGTCCGAAAGCAGGTACAATAGCCGCCCCATGGCAAAGGCGAACGAACCCTCCTCCTTCTGGCCGGTCGTCCTGCCCGCCGGCTTCCTGCTCCTCCTCTTCCTCGGCTGGCTCGCGTACGGATCGATCCGCGCGCGCTTCTGGAAGGTGGAGCCGCCTCCTCCTCCGCCGCCCGGGATGGTCTGGATCCCCGGGGGGAGCTTCGACATGGGGAGCGACCACCCGCAGATGACCGATGCGCGGCCCATCCATAAGGTGATCGTCGGCGCCTTCTTCATGGATCGCACCGAGGTGACGAACGCCGAGTTCGCGAAGTTCGTCGAGGCCGCGAAGTTCGTCACCGTGGCGGAGAAGCCGATGGCGAACCTCCCGCCCGGCTCGTTCGTCTTCCTGCCCGGGCAGAGGGTGGAGGGGCAGGAGCACCCGCGGGCGACCTGGTTCAAGTTCGTCGCCGGCGCCGACTGGCGCCACCCGGAAGGGCCGGGCAGCACGATCCAGGGGCGCGACACCCATCCGGTGGTCCACGTCTGCTACGACGACGCGGAGGCTTACGCCCGGTGGGCGGGCAAGCGGCTCCCCACGGAAGCCGAATGGGAGTTCGCCTCTCGCGGCGGGCTGGCCGGCTGCCGGTTCGCCTGGGGGAGCGAGCTCAAGCCCGGCGGGAAATGGATGACCAACATCTGGCAGGGCGAGTTCCCGAAGCTCAACACGGCCGAGGACGGCTACGTGACGACCGCTCCCGTGACGACCTACCCGCCCAACGGGTACGGCCTCAGCGAGATGTCGGGAAACGTCTGGGAGTGGTGTTCCGACTGGTACCGGGAGGACTATTACAAGTCCAGCCCGTCCGACGATCCGAAGGGGCCGTCCTCGAGCCACGATCCCGACGAGCCGGGGGTGCCCAAGCGGGTGCAGCGCGGCGGATCCTTCCTGTGCGCCGACAGCTACTGCGCCCGCTACGTCATGGGGAGCCGCATGAAGGGCGAGACCGTCTCCGCCGCCAACCATATCGGCTTCCGCTGCGCGAAGGACGCGAAGTAGCCGCGGAGGCGCGGAGTCATTTACTAACACCAAATGTTAGTTTCTGACACAACGCCCACAGACTTTCGGATCAAACGTGATCACTCTGACAAGGGGGTCACCGTCACTCCTGCACCGACTCGCCGCGCTGGAAAACGGAAAGTCCCTCCCTTTCCGCAAAACGATTCTCAGAGAATTCCGAACTGGAAGATGAGATCCAACAGGTGCAGACGGGAGGTGATCCGTGAGACCGTGGAGGAAGATGGCGCTTGGAACGAGAGTGGTCCTTTCAATCCTGGTCCTGGGGTTGTCAGCCTGTGAGGAGGACAGTTCTTCGGCCCCCGCCATTCCCGAGTTTGAGATCAGTTCGCCCACCTCGAACGACACCTGCGCCACGTCTCAGAGTACCGTGGACGTCGGAGGCAGCCAGAGCTGGCCCCTCGCCACCGTCGCGGTCACCAATCAGACGACCGGACAAACCGGGTCGGCCACCGTGAACCGCGTTGACACCCCGTGTCCTATTGGTTGCCTTTGGACAGGGGTCGTGACCAAGTACCACTGGAGATTTACAGTGACGTTGGTCCCCGGCGATAACCGGATCCAGGTATCGGCCACGGACTATTCAGGCGGCCTCGGATCCGACGCGATCACTATCAGGTTCGCCCTTTCGGTGGTTCGTGCCGCCGCCACGGCCGGGAACAAGGTGACCGTGTGGTTCAGTGCGCCCATTGACGCAACCAGCGTGAATCCCAACGGCAGCCAGTTCAGCTTCAGCGGCGGATTGACGGCCATCTCGGCGAGTGTCGGCACGACTACTGTGACGGTCGGCACCACGATTCAGACGAGCGGGGCGATGTACACCATCACGGCCGCCAATTCCGTCATCGACGACACTTATGGCCTCGGAGTCTACCCGCTCGCCGCTTCGGCCACCTTTCCTGGACTCCTCGCTCCCTTTGCGCCCACCAATGCCTGGGCCTCAGCGGGCGATGGGCAGGTGATCCTCTCGTGGGATCCCGTGGCGGAAGCGGCCTCTTACACCCTGTATCGGGCGACGGTGCCAGGCTTGACCCAGGATAATTACGCCTCCCTACAGGGAGGGACTCGAATGTTGGGCGTCGCTACTCCGCATCTCGATACGGGACGGCTCAATGGAACGGCGTACTACTACGTGGTAACGGGGAGTAACGCGACAGGAGAAGGCCCGGACTCCGCCGAGGTATCAGCAACCTCGTCGAGCGGAGCGACAAGCGCTCTCACGGGTGACCCGACCTCGATCAGGCGCACGAGTGCACGCTTGAACGGAAGCCTAATCAACCCCGTGGGGTATACGACAAATGTCTGGTTCGAGTACGGAACAACGCCTGCGTATGGCCTCGTGACTTCCCAAGTGCCCTATTCCGAATCAGGGCCGATTCTCGTATCGGCAGATCTTAGCGCGCTCCAGGGACTCGCCTCCTACTACTACAGGATCGTCACCCAGAACTCAGCCGGGACGTTCTATGGGCAACGAGAGGCCTTCTACATCTTCAGCTTCTGGTAATGGAGCCAAGCGGGACCTTGAGGGAGGAACGGGGCGGTCCCATCACCTGGAGTCTCTCTCGCGGGGCCTGTCAGGGCTTGGGAGTCTGAATTGAGAATACGGACCTTGTCATCCCTTCAATATTCCTTCCAACATATGCAGACGGAATTGTGGCCAAAGTCGCCGGTTCCGGGAGAGGGCCGTATGGGGCGCCCCCTTCCCTGGGCGTGGATCGGCGATAGGGATGGAAAAGAAAGGGAGGTTTCGCGGGGTGGCGGTCAGGCCGCCGTCAAGGGTGCACTTTCTACGTCTACCCGGTCAGGGGGCCAACTCGAATCATCTCCCGGGCGGGATCATCCGGGCGACCCGCTTGTCCCGCAGGTCCCTCAGAATCCCCAGGACCAGGCACGTGAATCCACCAACCCACAGGACCATCATCCCAAAGGCCACGACGACTCGGTCAGCTTCGGAGCGATAGACAAACGTGACAACGCTACTGTGGACCGCGAAGACCAGGAGCAACACGCCTACGCAGGTCATGGGGACTTCCTCATCTGCGGCCCCTCACTTCCCCGCGCGGATCTCGGTCTCGAGCGCGTCGAACTCTTCGGGCGCGGCCTTCGAGAGGCGGTCGGCCAACGGCTCGAGACCGGCGTGCTTCGCCTCCGCCTTCAGGAGCTCGGCGTAGGACTCCCGCGAGGCGCCCCGGCGGAGGTCCTTCACCATCCAGAGCGCGACCTCGCGGCCCGCGATCGAGGGGACCTCGCCCAGGTACTTCTTCAGGTTCTCGAAGTTGAAGGGCTGCTGCCGGTGGGTCTTGACCGCGTCCCCCCCGGAGTGGTAGGACTTCGCGCCGGCGAACTTGCCGGACTCGTAGGAGAAGTGCTGCGCGTTGCCGTGCATGCTCCGGAGCGTGAAGAACATCTCGTCGTGCGCCGCCGGGAAGAGCGCCTTCACGTCCGACTTCTCGAGGCGCGCCATCAGCCGGGCGGTCTCCTTCAGCGCCTCCTCGGCCTCCTTCGTCAGGATCACGTCCGCGCCGCGGGCGTCGACGTTCCGCTTCTCCTTCACCCAGGCCGACTCGCTCCCGGCCAGCTTCTCGATCCGAGCCACCATGTCGAGACACTCCCGCGAGACCGCGTCCAGGTCGCGCAGCTTCGGACCCAGCTGGCCCGACAGCTCGTCCCCCCAGCCGGCGAACTCGAAGGTCGAGGGCCGCCGCAGAAACCGCTTGAGCGGCTCGACCAGCTCGGGCCGCTGGCTCTCGTCGATCGCGACCGTGACGACGTAGCGCCCGGGGCCGTCCCAGAGGGGCGAGATCCTGAAGCGCTTGCCTTCGACTTTGGCGCGCCCGCCCGCCGCACGGACGCCACGGGGCGAGAGCCGCCCTCCCGCGAACTCCTCGTGGAGCCGGATCACCGTGACCATCACTTCCGTGCCATCGGGAAGGGGCGCGGTTCCCTCGAGGCTCAACTCACGGACCGCCGCGCGGGCGGGCGACAGGGCGCAGGTGAGCGTCATCCCGTCGTCCTTCGCCGTCACGGCCGTCGCAGGCGCCGGAGGAATCGGGATGGGCAGAGGGGCCGGCTCACTCCCCGTTCCCTTCGACGGGACCGCAGCCGGATCGACTCCGCGCTCAGGACTCGGGACCCGGGAGGTCGCGGGCTTCACCCCCGACTGCGGCGCGAGGACGGAATAGAGGATCGCGGCGGCGACGATCAGCGATGCGGCCATGGCGGTCATCCTCCCCATACGGCTTTCGGACGGACTCTTCCCTTCCACACGGGCCAGGAACTCGCGACGCACGCGAGCGGCGGGCGACGGCGGGTCCGCGGCGGCGCGGATCAGCCGCTCGAGATTCCGGTCGAACGCGTCATTCCCTTCGATCATCGTCCTCTCCTCGTTCGAGGCACTCGCGGAACGCCTCCTTCGCGCGGTGGAGACGGGACTCGACGGCCTTCTCGCCCTCCCCCCGCCGCTCCGCGATCGCGCGGACGGAGAGCCCCTCGTAGTAGCGCTGCATCAGGACTTCGGCGTAGGAGGGCTCCAGGGCCTCCAGCGCCTGCCGCACCCGGTGCTTCATCTCCTCGCCCTGGACGAGGTCGGCGGGCAGTTCCTCCGCCCGGAGGGACGCGATCGCCCGGAGCACCCGCTCCGCCTCGCCCTCGACCCCCCGCTCGCGGCGGCGCAGGCGGACCCGGTTCTTCGCGATCGCCAGCACCCACGTGAGGGGCGACGCCTCGCCGCGGAACCGGTCGCGCGAGCGCCAGGCCTCGAGCAGGGTCTCCTGCGCCAAGTCCTCGACGTCCCCCCGGTCCGCGCCCGTCGCGGCGGAGAGGAAGCGGTGGACGCGGGGATACATCTCGTCGAAGAAGGACGCCGGGTCGGATGCGAGCCCCAAGGTCACCGTCCTGAGCACGTACGTTGGTAACGCCGGCCGGCCCGATCCTTCGCGAAATCGGCAGGCCGGCTATTTCCCATGATACCGGGGCACAACAATGTTGGGACGGCTATACTATTTCGTAGCCGGGCGTCCTTTCCATCTCTTGACGGGCCTCGGGACGCTGGGCATGAGGTTTGCTCCTTTCCGAGGTCGGAAAGCGGAAGCTGAAGGTGGGAGGATCAGGTGCCCGGTATCCCCATGGACCGTCCCAGGAAAAAGATCCTCGTCATCGAGGACGATCCCGACATTAGCCTGCTCCTGGTCGCGCTTCTGGGCCGGCTGGACGTGGAGGTGCTCACGGCGCCCGACGGACGGGTGGGCGTCGCGATCGCCACGTCCGAGAAGCCCCACCTGATCCTCATGGACATCAACATGCCGCGGATGAACGGCTTGGAGGCGATCCGCACGATCCGGGGCTACGCGGAGCTCTCCAACGTCCCCATCATCGTGCTCACCGCCTTCGCCAATCCCGAGAACATCCGGGAGGCGGTGGACGTGGGGGCGGACGACTTCCTCGTCAAGGCGAACCTGCTGGCGGGCGAGGGGATCGACCGCATCCGCCAGGCGCTTGAGACCCGGCCCACCCGGCGCCGCTCCCTGCTGCGCTCCGAGAGCCCGTTCGGCCACCGTTCGCCGTGAAATAAAAGAGCCGCAGAGGCGCGCGCGAGCACCCCTGCGGCTCCGGGAAATCCAGGTTACTTGTCGCCTTCCTTGACGCCTTCCTTGGCCCCGTCCGGCTTCGGCGGCGCCTTCTTGTCGCCTTCCCGGGCCCCTTCCGGCTTGGGCGGCGCCTTCTTGTCGCCTTCCTTCACGCCATCCTTCGCCCCCTCGGGCTTCGGCGGGGCCTTCTTGTCGCCTTCCCGCACGCCGCCGAGCTTCTTGAGCGCGGCCTCGAGCTCCGCGCGCGTGACCTTGCCGTCTCCGTTCGAATCGACCTGGTCGAGGGTCAGGAAGCCCGCGCCGGCTCCGTCCTTGCCGCCCTCGGCCTTCGGCTTCGGCGTCTCCTTGCCCTTCTCGCCCTTCTCCACGTCCTGCGCCCACCCGGCGCCCATCGCGCCCGCCATGAACATCGCCGCGATCAGGATCCTCATCGGCTCGTCCTCCTATTTGTCCTCTTTCCGGTCCCCTTCGCCCTCCCGCACGGGAGGCTTCTTGGGATCGGGTTTTCGTTCCTGTTTCTTCTTTTCTTCCTTCAAGGCCCAGCCCGCCTGCTCCTCGGTCAGCTCGCCGAGGGCGAAATCGCCGCCGTCCATGGGGCGTACGTCGACCACCACTTCCTGGCCGAGGTCGAGCTTCCGGAGATACGAGGCGTGGATCTTCAGGCGCTCGGTGACCGGCTTGCGCTCGTTCTGGAGGTTGATCGTCCTCCCGGCGAACTCCTCGGGCGCCGAGACGGTCAGGACGACGTGGGCGTCCGTCTTGCGGAGGACGGTCCCGGCGACCTTCCCGCGGAACCCCGCCGGGGGCGGCTCCTTCTTTTCCTTCTTCTTCGGGACCGCGACCTTGAGAGCGGCGGGGACGGCCTCGGAGGGCCGGACCGGGGGCTGCTCCTTGGGACGGAATCCGATGAAGAGCGCGACGCCGACGGCGACCAGGATCGACGCCGCCGCGGCAAGCGATCCCCGGGACCACCGCGCGGGCTCGCGCGCGGGAGGGGCGATCGGGCAGGCGCCCGTCTCGACGGCCCTCTCGGTCTCGAGCACGTCGCGCAGCTGCGCCTGGTCGAAGGCCATCTCGGCCAGCCGCCGGCGGAGCGCGGGATCGGCGGCGACCCGCTCGCTCAGCGCGCGCGCCTCCTCCTCCCCGAGGTCTCCCTCGAGGTGGCGGTGGATCAGGAGGTCCCAGTCGCGAGCGCTCACGACAACCCCAGCTTCCGGAGCCGCCCCTCCACGCAGTGGTGGAGCGCCTTCCGGATCCGGTAGAGCATCGTATCGACCGCCCCCCGGGTGGTGGAGAGCGACGAGGCGAGATCCTCGATGGGCTCCTCCGCGTCGTAGCGGCGCTGGATCAGCGACCGCTCCCGCTCGGGGAGCTTCTCGGCGCAGCGCTGGAGGGCCTCGCGCCGCAAGTCCCAGAGGGGCTCGTCGGTCTCCTCGAAGACCCGGGCGATCCCCTCGAGCGCGGCGTCCTCGAGGATGCGGACCTTCGAGCGGGCCATCTTCTTCCGGTAGTCGCGGACGACGTTGATGGCGATCTGCCGGGCCCAGGCGACGAACCGGCAGTCCTCGTCGGCCGTCTCCCGCTTGCGGGTCATGATGACGGCGACTTCCTGGAAGAGGTCCTCGGCGACGCTGTAGTCGCCCACCATGGCGGTGAGCATGCCGCCCAGGACCTTCTTGTACTTGACGATGTTCTTGACGAGGGTCTCTTCCTTCACGCCGACATCCTAATGGACCGGAAGGACCCCGTCTCACGGAAAAAAGTGATTCCCCCTGCTCGGGCTTCCTTCTGCCTCCTGAGCTCGGCGAAGAACGGGTAGATGTTCCGGCGGCTCATCTCGGTGCCCAGCGCCTTCTCCGTCTCGCGACGCTCGTCGACCCGGATGGGCCGCTCGAGGCTCAGGTCCTT
>CAZSCC010000690.1:0-6918 GCA_964604905.1 uncultured Planctomycetales bacterium | reverse complement strand
AGGCCTACTTCGAGCGCGCCGGGGTCGAGGTCCTGGGCGTGATCGTCAACAAGGCCTACCCGCACGAGTACGAGCGGATCGACAAGTGGATGCGCCGCGTGCTCGACATGATGGGGGTGCGCCTGCTGGGCGTGATCCCCTACGAGGCCGACCTCGCGCGGGCGACGATGCTCAACCTCTTCGAGCGCTTCCGCGGGAAGGTGCTCAACGGCGAGTCCGGCATGGGCGCGCCGCTCGGGAAGGTCGTGCTGGGTGCGATGAGCGCCGGCGCGGCCCTCGACCAGCTGACGGGACAGGTGACGCTGATCTGCCCGGTGGACCGGGAGGACCTGCTCGTCGCGGCGCTCTCGGCGATGTACATCAGCGGGCGGAAGGACTTCACGCTCTCGTCGATCGTGGTCTGCGGCAAGGAGAAGCTCTCCGAGACGCTGACGAAGATGATCAAGCGCACGACGATCCCGGTCCTGCAGGTGGACCAGGACATCTACACGGTGATGGCGGACGTCCACGCCTCGAACTTCAAGATCCTCCCCTCCGACACCGAGAAGATCCGGAAGGCCATCGAAGTCGTCCAGAACCACGTCAACATCGACGCCACGCTCGAGGGGCTTCAGGAGGCCTGAACTGTTAACGAAATCGCGCCGCGATTTCGTAAACAGTTTTCCATGAAGATCGCGATCAACGGCGCCTGCGGGCGCATGGGGCAGGCGGTGGCCAAGGCCGCCCGGGAGGCCGGCGTCGAGGTCGCCGCGCTCATCGACGTCGTGGAGGCGCCCGGCGTGGTCCGGGGCCTGGCGGCACGGGTCGACGCGCTCGTCGACTTCTCCACCCCGGAGGCCTCCCTCGATCGCCTGGAGGAGTGTCTGAAGACCGGCACCCCCCCCGTCCTCTGCACGACCGGCTTCAGCGACGCGCAGAAGGGGAGGATCGCCGAGGCGGCCAGGAAGATCGCCGTGATCCTTTCCAGCAACACCAGCGTCGGCGTCAACCTGCTCTTCAAGCGCGTCCCCGAGATCGCCAAGGCCCTCGGAAAGGACTACGACATCGACATCGTCGAGACCCACCACCGGTTCAAGAAGGACGCCCCCAGCGGGACCGCCAGGACGCTCGCCGAGCGGATCGAGGCCGCCACCGGCCGGAAGCCCAGCGTCCATTCCGTCCGCTCGGGCGACGTGGTCGGCGAGCATCGGATCATCTTCGGCACGCTGGGGGACTCGATCGAGATCATCCACCGGGCGTCGACACGCGACATCTTCGCCCAGGGGTCGATCGTGGCGGCGAAATGGATCGCGACCGCGAAACCCGGCCTCTACTCGATGCTGGACGTGATCCCTTAAGAAGCTGTCAGCGATCAGCTTTCAGCGGTCAGCCTGAAAGGGCTGAAAGCTGACGGCTGAGAGCTGAGGGCTTCCTAATTCCTTGACGCTCAACAGGTAGGCTGCTCTAATGCGCCAGTTGCTTACTGTGGAGGGGCCTTGGGCGGCACCCTGACGAAGAACGATATCGTCCGAACGCTCGCCGAGAAGTACGAGCTCGAGATCGCCTCCACCCGCCGCGTGGTGCAGGGGACGATCGACATGATCGTCGATGCCCTCCTCAAGGGGGACAAGGTCGAGCTCCGCAACTTCGGCGTCTTCGAGGTCATCGTGCGCGCGGGGCGGATCGCCCGCAACCCCAAGTCCAGGCAGGAGGTCTTCATCCCTGAACGCAAGGTCGTGAAGTTCAAGCCCGGCAAGATCATGGAAGACAAGATCACTACGCCCAGCATGAAGGGCGGCATCCAGCCCGCGCCCGCGCGGAAGAAAGAGGGCACCGGTGAACCTCCACGAGTTCCAGGCGAAGGAAGTCTTCCGTAAGTACGGCATCCCCGTCTCCGCGGGCCACGTCGCGGAGACGCCGGACCAGGCCGCCGAGGCCTTCACGAAGCTCGGCGGGCCCGTCGCCGTCGTGAAATCGCAGATCCACGCCGGCGGCCGCGGCAAGGGGACCGTCTACGAGAAGGACCTCAAGACCGTCCGCCTGCAGGGCGGCGTCAAGCTCGTCAAGAGCGCGGCCGAGGCCAAAGACATCGCCGGGAAGATCCTCGGCTACCCGCTCGTCACGAAGCAGTCCGGCCCCCAGGGCCGCGTCGTCCGGCGCGTCTACGTCGAGGCGGGCTGCGACATCGACCGCGAGCTCTATCTCGGCGCCGTCCTCGACCGCAAGGCGGGCAAGCCCGTCCTCATGGCCTCGACCCAGGGAGGCATGGAGGTCGAGGAGGTCGCGGCGAAGGACCCGGAGGCGATCGTCAAGGAACACTGGGACGTGGGCCTCGGTCTCCAGGGATACCAGGCGCGCCGGGTGGCCTACGCGCTGGGTCTCTCCGGCGAGACCTTCAAGCAGTTCACTAAAATGGTCATGGCGGTCACCCGGATGTTCGTCGAGAAGGACTGCTCGCTCCTCGAGATCAACCCGCTCGTCGTGACGAAGAAGGGCGACGTCCTCGCGCTCGACGGCAAGATGGGGATCGACGACCGCGCGATCGAGCTCAAGAAGCAGGTCGAGCTCGAGTCGATGGCCGACGCGGCCGAGGAGGATCCGATCGAGCACGAGGCCGCGAGCTACGGCCTCAACTACGTCTCGATGGAGGGGAACATCGGCTGCATGGTGAACGGCGCGGGCCTCGCCATGGCGACGATGGACATCATCAAGCAGGCGGGCGGCGCGCCGGCCAACTTCCTCGACGTGGGCGGCGGCGCGAACAAGGACCAGGTGAAGAAGGCGTTCAAACTCCTCCTGGCCAACCCCGACGTGAAGGCGCTTTTCATCAACATCTTCGGCGGCATCCTGCGCTGCGACGTGCTTGCGCAGGGGATCGTCGATGCGGTCAAGGAAGTGGACGTGAAGATCCCGGTCGTCGTCCGGCTCGAGGGGACGAACGTCGAGATCGGCCGGCAGATCCTCAAGGACAGCGGGCTCAAGATCATCGCCGCCGCGGACATGGCCGACGGGGCGAGAAAAGTCATCGAAGCGGCGGGTCTGAAGAAATAGTTCGAAGCTGGAAGCTGGAAGCTGGAAGGACCGGTGGCGCGAGGCCGTCCTTCCGGCTTCGAGCTTCTAGCTGAAGGGTTGATATGAGCATCCTCGTCGACAAGAACACCAAGATCGTCGTGCAGGGCCTGACCGGCGAGGCCGGCTCCACCCACGGCAACGGCATGCTGGAGTACGGCTCGGTGGTCGTGGCGGGCGTGACCCCCGGCAAGGGCGGCACGTCGTGGGAGTCCAAGAAGGGCGTGAAGGTCCCCGTCTTCAACACCGTCGAGCAGGCGGTGAAGGCGACGGGCGCGAACGCGAGCTGCATCTTCGTGCCCGGCGCCGCGGCGGCGGACGGCGTGATGGAGGCGGCCGCGGCGGGCATCCCGCTCGTCGTCTGCATCACGGAGGGCATCTCGATCATGGACGAGGTGCGCCTGCGCGCGTTCCTGCGGGAGAAGAAGACCCGCATGATCGGCCCCAACTGCCCGGGCATCATCACGCCGGGGCAGACGAAGCTCGGCATCATGCCCGGTTACATCCACAAGCCCGGCGACATCGGCGTGGTCTCGCGCTCGGGCACGCTGACCTACGAGGCCGTGTGGCAGCTCTCGGCGCTCGGGCTGGGGCAGTCCTCGGCGGTCGGGATCGGCGGCGACCCGGTGCAGGGGACGGACTTCATCGACATCCTCGACCTTTTCAACAAGGACGCCGGGACGCGCGGGATCGTGATGATCGGCGAGATCGGCGGCACCATGGAAGAGGAGGCCGCCGAATTCATCAAGCGGAACATCAAGAAGCCGGTGGTCGCCTTCATCGGCGGTCAGACGGCGCCTCCGGGCAAGCGCATGGGCCACGCCGGCGCCATCATCCAGGGCGGGAAGGGCACCGCCGCCGCGAAGTACGAGGCCCTCCGCACCGCGGGCGTCACCTGCGTCCAGAGCCCCGCCGACATGGGCAAGGCCATGAAGGCGCTGCTCGACGGCAAGGCGGCCTAGCTCCATGGACATCGTCCGGCGCGCCCTCCAGGAGGACGGCGCGTTCCGCGACCTCACCTCGCCCATCGTCGGGAACGTCCGGGCCCGCGGACGGTTCCTCGCCAAGCAGGACCTCGTCGTCTGCGGCATGGAGCAGGCCGCGGAGACCTTCCGGCACGTGGGGGCGTCGTTTGTCCCCGGGGCGCGCGACGGGCAGCGCCTCCGGAAGGGAGCGGTCCTGGCCACCGTCTCCGGCCCCGCGCGGCGCGTCCTGGCCGGCGAGCGCACCGCGCTCAACTTCCTCCAGCAGCTCTCGGGAGTGGCGACGATCACCCGCCGGTTCGTCGACCTCGCGAAACCCGCGAAGGTCTTCGACACGCGGAAGACGACGCCCGGCCTCCGCGCGCTCGAGAAGTACGCCGTCCGCTGCGGCGGCGGCCACAACCACCGCATGGGGCTCCACGACGGCGTGATGATCAAGGACAACCACATCGCGGCCGTCGGCGACCTCGAAGCGCTGCGCGAGAAGGTCTACGAGCTCGCCCTCAAACGGGTCCCGATCGTGATCGAGGCGCAGACGATCGGCGAGGCGCTCCTCTTCGCGTCCTTCCCCGTCCAGGTCCTCATGCTCGATAATTTCACGGTCGCGCGGCTCCGGCGCGCCGTCGGGCTCGTCCGGAAGATCAACCCGGGCCTGCCGATCGAGGCGTCGGGAGGCGTGACGCTGAAGACCGTGCGCGCGGTCGCGCGGACGGGCGTCGACCGCGTGAGCGTGGGCGCGCTGACCCACTCGGCGCCCGCCGTCGACATCTCCCTGGAATTCGAATGAGGCTGACGGCCGAGTCCATCCGGTCGCGCCTCCACACCCGCGTCGTCGGGAGGGAGATCCACTGCGTCGACACCTGCGCCTCGACGAACGACCTCGCGTGGAAGGCCGCGCTGGAGGGCGCTCCCGACGGGACGGCGATCTTCGCCGAGGAGCAGACGAAGGGGCGCGGCCGGTTCGGCCGGACGTGGGTGGCCCCGAAGGGGAAGGGCCTCCTCTGTTCGATCGTGCTGCGGCCGGAGATCGAGGCGGACCGCGTCCCGCTCGTGACGGTCCTCGCCGCGCTGGCGGCGGCCGACGTCGCCGGCGACGAGGCGCAGATCCGATTCCCGAACGACGTCCTGCTCGACGGCAGGAAGATCGCGGGCATCCTGGTCGAGGCGCGCTTCATCTCGAGCCGCCCGGACGTCTTCATCGTCGGGATCGGGATGAACGTGAACGCCCACCCGCCCGAGATGAACGCGACCTCCCTGGGCGAGGAAGCGTCGCGTCCGGCGACCGCGCGGGCGCTCCTGGAGGCGTTGGACGACTGGTACGGCCGTATGGACGGGAACCTCCGCGACTTCCGGAAGGCCTGGCGCGACCGGTCGTTCATCCTGAGGAAGCGCGTCCGCGTGCGCCAGAACGGGAAGGCCTTCCCCGGCGTGGTGGAGGAGATCGATCCGATCGACGGCCTGGTCCTCCGCCTCGACAGCGGCCACCCCCGCACGGTCCGGAGCGAGCACGTGGAGCACCTGGAGGTGCTTTCGTAGACGGAACCCGGGGCGTGGTACCCGGAGCCGATCGCCGGGGCGGATCAGATCTTCAAGATCGTCGGCCCCGCGCAGGAAGTGGGACTCCCCAAACCCGATTTGCAATCGAAGACCTCATGGGGGCCGCCGCGTTGGGAGTTGGGACTTACTTTACTTCGACGTAGTGGCCGCCGTTCTGCTCGGCCAGCGCCTTCAGGAACGGGCTGGAGGGGATCGCGATCGTGTGGATCACGATCTGGCGGAGGCGGTTGAGGCGCCGGATCTCGCGGAGGATGTCGGAGGGGTCGGTCAGTTTGCCCGCCGTCGGATCCCCGTCGCTCAGGAGATAGATCGTGTCCACGTCCTTGTGCAGGAAGGCGACTTCGAGCGAGTCGTAGATGTTGGTCGTCCCGCGCGGCTGGATCTGGGCGAGGATCTGCAGCATCTTCGTCAGGTTCGGCTTGGCCGGGATGAGCTGCTTGGCGAAGGGCTCGATCCGGTCGTCGAAGAAGATCAGGTTCACCGTCGCGTCCTTGCCGAGCGAGGAGAGGACGCGGGCGAGCTCCTTCTTGGCGAGCTCCATCCTCGTCTGCTCGCCGATCACCTCGGACATGCTGCCGGAGATGTCCACGACGAAGGCCATGCGGTTGGAGAGCACCGGGACGCCGTGGTAGGTCGTCGTCCCCGCGCCGCCCGCCTGGGCGGCGACCTGGTCGGGGAACTCGAAGGCCTCGCGGTTGTTGGCCCACCACTCCTTCCAGCCGCCGGGCGCGTAGCCGAGGCCCTTCCCCGTCGCGGCGCGGAGCGCGTCGCCGCACTCGGCGAGCAGCCGCCCTTCCTCCTTGGGCATGCGTTCGACGAGGAGGTCCACCGCCTCCCTGGTCCTGAGCTTCCCCAGGCCGCGGATCGCGACCACGCGGATGGGCCACTCCTTGGCCTGGAGCGCCTTCTCGAACGCGGGGAACGCCTCGGGGGCGCGGAGTTCGCCCAGCGCCTGGAGCGACGGGATGGCGTACCCGGGCTTGTAGCTCGCGGCGAGCTTGAGGAGGAGCGCCTTCGTCGCGTCGGACGGGTAGTTCACGAGGAGCGCGATGGCGAGCGACGCCAGGTTCTCGTCGGTCCGCTGGGCCTCCTTGTGGAGGATCGCCTCGCTGGTCTTGTCCTTCCGCTCGGCCACCGACTCCAACGCCGCGGCGTGGACCTCGGCGTTCGTGTCCTTGAGCGGCTCCTCGAGCTTCTGCATGGCCCTCTCGTGCTTGAGCCGGCCCAGCGAGCGGGCCGCGACGGCGCGGATCGCGGGGTCCTTGTGGTGGAGCGCGCCGTAGATCTCCTCGACCCATTTGTTCTCGCTGATCGATCCGAGCGCCTCCGC
>CAZSCC010000689.1:0-23258 GCA_964604905.1 uncultured Planctomycetales bacterium | reverse complement strand
AGGCCGGCAGCGTGTAGGCCGAGAGCCGCGTCGACGAGGCGGTGTACGGGTACTGGTCGGCCGTCACCTTCCGTCCCTTCGCCCGCGCGGCCTCGATGAGCGCGCACGCCTCCTCCATCTTCCCCCAGGCCTCCTTCGTCGAGCACTTGAGGTGCGAGATCTGGACCGGGCAGCCGGATTTCTCGCCCACCTCGATCGCCTCCGCGACCGCCTCCAGCAGCTTGGCCGCCTCGCTCCGGATGTGGCTCGCGTAGATCCCGCCGTGGGCGTGGACGACCTTCGCGAGTTCCACGATCTCGTCCGTCTTCGCGTACGTCCCGGGCACGTAGATGAGCCCGGTCGACATCCCCCACGCGCCCTCCTTCATGCCCTTCTCGACGAGCGTCTTCATCTTCGCGAGTTCGTCGTCCGTGGGCGGGCGCCGCTGCGAGCCGAAGACGCGCGAGCGCAGCGCGCCGTGGGGGATCAGGTGGACGACGTTCGTGCCCGCGCCGTGCTTGTCGAGCGTCTCGAACATCTTCGCGACGTCGACGTTCCCTCCGCCGCAGTTGCCGGTGACGATCGTCGTGCAGCCCTGCGCCGTGAAGTTGTAGTTGTCGCGCGTCTCGGGAGCCAGGATCGGCGCGTCGGAGTGGGAGTGGAGGTCGATGAAGCCGGGCGCGGCGACGAGGCCCTTCGCGTCGATCGTCTCCTTCGCCGTCCCCGTCCACGCGCCGACGGCGACGATCGCGTCCCCTTTGATCGCGAGGTCGCCGACGAAGCTCTCCTTCCCGCTCCCGTCGTAGATCGCGGCCCCCCGGATAAGGAGATCCGCTTCATCCCGCGGGGCGGTTCCCAGGAGGAGGGCCAGGCACAGCAGGGATCGCATGATTACTTAACGGCGTCGTGGACCTTCTCGTACTCCGCGACTTTCGCCGCGAACGACTGGAGGTAGCTCAGTTCGTCGAGCCCCTGGACGAGGCAGCGCTTCGCGAAGGGGTCGATCGGGAAGGCGGCCTTCCGGCCCGACGGCAGCCGGAGCGTCTGGTTCGGCAGGTCGACCTCGAACTCGAGGTTCTTCTCGCCGGCCGCGAGCGCCTCCTGATGGGTCGCCGGGTCCACGAAGATGGGGATGATGCCGTTCTTCAGGCAGTTGTTCCGGTGGATGTCGGCGATCGAGGTGGAGACGACGGCCCGGATCCCGTAGTCGTACATGGCCCAGGGCGCGTGCTCGCGCGAGCTGCCGCAGCCGTAGTTGTCGCCCGCGACGAGGATCGAGGCGCCCTGCGCGCCGGGCCGGTTGAGCGGGAAGTCGGCGGCCAGCCGCCAGTCGGCGAAGAAGACCTTGCCCAGGCCCTTCTTCTCGGTCCCCTTCAGGAACCGTGCGGGGGTGATCTGGTCGGTGTCGATGTTCGGGATGGGGATCGAGACCGACGTGCCCTTGAACGTCGTGATCGGATCCAAGGACCCTCCTTATAACGAAATCGCCCGGCGACTTCGTTATATGTACTTTCGGACGTCGGCTACTGCGCCCTCGATCGCGCTCGCCGCGGCTGTCAGCGGGCTGGCGAGGAGCGTCCGGCCGCCCGGGCCCTGCCGGCCCTCGAAGTTGCGGTTCGAGGTCGAGACGCAGGTCTGGCCGGGCTTCAGCTCGTCGCCGTTCATGGCGAGGCACATCGAGCACCCGGGTTCGCGCCACTCGGCGCCGGCGTCGCGGAAGATCTTGTCGAGCCCCTCGCTCTCGGCCTGCTTCTTCACGGTGTGGCTGCCGGGGACGATCATGACCCGCGGGGCCTTGACCTTGCGCCCCTTGAGCACGCTGGCCGCGGCGCGCAGGTCGCTGATCCGCGAGTTGGTGCAGCTGCCGATGAAGACGACGTCGATCGGCCGCCCCAGGAGCGGCTTCCCGGCCTCGAGGCCCATGTAGTCGAGCATCTTCTGGGGCGTGTCCTTCGGGATCATCCCCGTGATCGGCATCCCCGCGCCCGGGTTCGTGCCGTACGTGATGTACGGCTCGAGCGTGTCCGCGTCGATGCTCACCGATTTGTCGAAGGTCGCGCCCTCGTCGGTGACGTACCGCCGGAAGCGGTCGAAGTTCTTCGGCGCGTGCATCCGCCCCTCGAGGAACCCGTAGGTGGTGTCGTCGGGAGCGACGAGGCCCGCCTTCGCGCCCGCCTCGATCGACATGTTGCAGACGGTCATCCGCTCGTCCATGCTGAGGGCGCGGATGGCGGAGCCGCGGTATTCCAGGCAGTGGCCGGTGCCGCCGCCGGTGCCGATCTGCGCGATGAGGGCGAGGATGATGTCCTTCGCCGCGACGCCCTTCTGGAGCGTCCCGTCGACCTTGACCTCCATCGTTTTAGGCTTTCTCTGGAGGAGCGTCTGGGTGGCGAGGACCATCTCGACCTCGCTGGTGCCGATCCCGAACGCGAGCGCGCCGAACGCGCCGTGGGTCGAGGTGTGGGAGTCGCCGCAGACGATCGTCTGCCCCGGCTGGGTGAGTCCGAGCTCGGGGCCGATCACGTGGACGATCCCCTGGTTGGGGCTGCCGATCCCGTGGAACGTGATCCCGTTCTCGCTGCATCCGCGGGTGAGCTCGGCGATGAGGTTCCTGGCCTGAGGGTCGAGGATGCCGATCTTGGGGTCGTGCGTGGGCACGATGTGGTCGACGGTGGCGACGGTGCGGTCCGGCCGCCGGACTTTCAGTCCGCGCGCGCGGAGCCCCGCGAACGCCTGGGGGGAGGTCACCTCGTGGATGAGCTGGAGGTCGATGTAGAGGACCGCCGGGCACCCGGGCTCCTCGAGGACCACGTGCTCGTCCCAGATCTTCTCGAAGAGGGTCTTCGGCATAGGGCGGTACTTTAGCGGAATCCGGGGCGTAGAGCAACTCTGCGCGGGTGATAACCGGGCCGTCGGGATGCGGGGTCATCCACCAATGAGTGGTCGGGCCGGCGGGATTTGAACCCGCGACCTGCTGCTCCCAAAGCAGCCGCGCTAGCCAGGCTGCGCTACGGCCCGAGGGGGACGACTATAGCACCCGGAGCGGGGGATTCCCACCGCTCATCGGCGGGGGAGGTGGGCCACGCAGTGGTGGCAGTGGCCGCGCAGGGCCGCGAGCCTCATCTTGCAGCGGGAGCAGAAGGGCTTCCCGCACTCGCCGCAGTGGCGGGTCCCCTTCTTGTTGATCCCGCCGCAGCCGGGGCACTTGAACTCGTCGGCGCGGGTCGCGATCTCGATCGGGCCCCCCCCCGCGTGGAGGGACTCGCCGCAGACCTTGCACTTCCGCTCGGTCAGCGGGTTGAACGCCTCGCAGAAGCCGCACTTGACGAGCGTCCCGAACTCGGACATCGCGTCGGGCTCCTCGCCGTGGACGACCCTTTTGAGGTCCTCGAGGAACGCGGCGACGTTCGCGTACCGCTTCTTGGGCGGCTTGGCGATCATCTTCTTCACCAGCGCGCAAAGGCCGTCGGAGAGTTCCGGGTCGTGCTTCTTCGGCGTGGCCGCCGCCACCTTCAGGTGCTCGTGCATCAGCTCGTTCACCGTCCCGCCCTCGAAGGGCCGGCGGCCCGTGACCATCTGGTAGAGGATCACGCCCAGCGAGTAGAGGTCGCTCCGCTCGTCCGCCTTGTGGCCCAGCCACTGTTCGGGCGACATGTAATAGGGCGTCCCCACGATGAGCCCCAACTTCTCGTCCTCGTCCTCCGTGTCCTGGGCGAGGCCGAAGTCGGTGAGCCGCGCGCGGCCGTCCTCGGTCAGCATCACGTTGGCGGGCTTCACGTCGCGGTGGATGATCCCCTTCGCGTGGGCCGCGCCCAGCCCGCTCGCCACGTCGCGGGCGATCTCCAGCGCCACCGGGACCGGCAGCGCGTGCATCTCCGAGAGGCGCGCCTCGAGCGTCTGCCCCTTGATGAGCTGCATCACGATGAAGAAGTAGCCGCGCTGGAAGCCGACGTCGTAGATCTGGACGATGTTCGCGTGCTCCAGCTTCGCCACCGCGCGCGCCTCGATCAGGAGCCGCTTGACGAGCTCGGGGTCCTGCGACATCGACGGGAGCAGCTTCACGGCGACGTAGCGGTTGAGGCCGACGTGCTTGGCCTTGTAGACCGCGCCCATCGAGCCGCGGGCGATCAGCTCGATGATCCGGCAGCCGCCGCATTCCATGCCGATCGGCGACTCCCGCTCGGCCGTGCCCGCGCCCAGCGTGGCCGCCACCCCGACCGTCGAGTCCTGCCCGGCCCTGGCGAGAATCTGGGAGTCGGCGGGACATTTGGCCGTGCTCTCCCAGGCCTTCAGCACGTTATACTTCTCGCCGCAGCGCGGGCAGAACATGATCTGCTGGTCCTGCTCCTCGATCAGGCCCTTGACCTGCTGGGAGGTCAGGACGCCGCGCTCGATGAGGAGCTCCCCCAGGTTCTTGAAGACCCCCTGGCCCGCGAGTTCCGCCTGCTCCTTGAGCGCGCCGATCACCTGGTCGGGCGTGGCCAGCCCGCGCGCGATGACCGTCTCGCCGAAGAGTTGCGCGTCGTCGGGCGCGGTCCCGCCCGAGGCGTGATGCTGCGCCATGAGCTCCTTGAACTGCTCGGAGCTGATGTGGCCCAGCTGCAGGAGGAGCTCGCCCAGCGGGATCTCCGACTTCTTGGCGTCCAGGAGCTCGAGGACCCGGTCGACGGTCGACTGGCTGACCATCTGCTTCTCCACGGCGATCCGCGCCACGGAGAGCCGGCTCGCGCTCCGATCCCCTAATCCTCGGCTCATGTCGTTCTCGAAAGCCAGGCCAGCGCCTCTCCGGCCACGTAAAACGAGCCCGCCACGACGATTGCGTCCGCCGGCCCCGCCACCGTCCGGGCCAGCGCGAGCGCCTCCTCGACGCTCCTCGTCCGCAGCGCCGGCCCCCGCGCGCGTCGCATCATCGTCCCAGGATCCGCGGCCCGCGGGTTGCGCGCCCGCGTGAAGATGGACAGCGCCATCCCCGGGAGCGCCCGGAGCATCCCGGGCCAATCCTTGTCGGCCGACGCACCGAACACCAGGATCGTCCGCCGCCGGGGCAGCGCCCGGAGCGCCTCCGCCAGGGCCCGCGCGGAGACGGGATTGTGCGCCGAGTCGACGAGGATCCACGGACGCCGGCCCACGACCTCGATCCGGCCGGGCAGACGGACGCGGCGGAACGCCTCTCGTACATCCCTGGGCGTCACCTCCGCCCCCGACGCTTCCACCAGGCCGATCGCAAGGGCGGCATTCTCCGCCTGGTGCCGGCCCAGCACCGGGAGCTCGCACCGATACACCTGGCCCCGGACCCCTGTTACTTTGAATTTTAGCACAGCCTGGGGCCGCGCGGGGGCCCAAACGTGGGGAATCAGGGGAGTGGCCCGGCGGCGGATCTCCCGGAGCGCCGCGGGACGCTGGGCGCCCGTCACCACCGGGATTCCGGGCTTGATGATCCCCGCCTTCTCGCGGGCGATCTCCCCGAGCGTATGGCCCAGCTTGTCCATATGGTCGTAGTCGATCCGCGTGATCGCGCACGCGACGGGCGTGAGGACGTTCGTCGCGTCGAGGCGTCCGCCCAGGCCGACCTCGACGACCGCATAGTCCACCCTGGCCCGCGCGAAGAGGAGGAACGCCGCCTGGGTCATGATCTCGAAAAAGGTCGGCTTGAGCCGCCGGAGCGCCCGCTCCATCTTGTTCATCGCCCAGACGAAGTCCCGCTCGGAGACCGGCTCTCCGCCGATACGGATGCGTTCCAGCAGGTCGACCAGGTGGGGCGACGTGTGGAGCCCCGTCCGGTATCCCGCCCGCCGGAGGATCGCCTCCGCTAGGTGGGCGACCGATCCCTTGCCCTTCGTGCCGGCGATGTGGAGCGATTTGAACGAGCGTTCAATATTCCCGAACGCGGCCGCAAGGCGGCGCATGCGGTCGAGATCGTACGTGGCCGGCGAGTAGCGCGCCTGCTGGCGCTCGTAGTCGGTCGCGCGGTTCAGGTACTCCATCGCCCGGGGGAAGTTTCGGAACATGGCGGCGGGAAACCCTATCACACCGCGAGGGCAACGTCTATATTGGGCTGTATGTTCCTCCTCGCGCTGGCCCTCCTCCTCCAGGACGAAGGGGTCGAGCTCCGCTGGAAGTACCAGAAGGGCGAGACGATCCGCTACCGGATGGCGCAGAAGGTCTCGTCCGAGGTGAACGGGACGCCGGTCCGGCAGCAGATGGCGACGACGGTGGCGCTCGTGGTGAAGGACGTGGACGCCATGGGCGTCGTGACGATCGAGGCGCGGTACGAGGCGGTCGCGGCGCGCGCCTCGGGCGTCCAGGAGTACGACTACGACTCCGAGAAGGACAAGGAGCCGCCCGACGATCCCGCCGCCCGGATGATGGCGAAGCTGGTGGGGCAGTCGTTCGCCATGACGATGAGCGCCGCGGGGAAAGTGCTCGAGGTGAAGGGCTACGAGAAGCTGGTCGAGGCGATGAGCCGGGGGGTGGCCGACGACGAGGCCGGGCGCGAGCGGGCCCGGCAGGCGCTGGCCCAGATGTTCTCCGACGAGGCCTTCAAGTCGCGGATGCAGCAGCTCGCCCCTCCCCTCCCGGAAGGCCGTGTGAAGAAGGGCGACGCCTGGTCGGGGGACTTCACGATCAAGTTGCCGGTCGTGGGGGCCGTGCGGTACGTCCTCCGCTCGAAGCTCGCGGACGTGGCGGACGGGAATGCGCTCATCGAGCAGGAAATCAAGGTGGAGTTCAAGCCGGACGGCGAGGCGCCGCTCGCCGAGCAGGTCCAGGTACGGGACGCGAAGGGCAGGTCGAGCGCCGTCTTCTCGGTCGCGCACGGACGGTTCGTCTCGCAGAAGGCGGCGGTCGACATGGTGCTGGTCGCGGGGAAGGCGACGGTTCCGGTCCGCGTCGAGACCGAGCTCAAGCTCCTGGAGAAGAAGTAGCCCTCAGATCCGCAGCTCGGCGAAGGACTTGAACCAGACGAAGGGCGTGCCGGCGGACTTCGCGGCTCCCTCGTCGAAGCGCGAGTCGCCGATCACGAGCGCCTCGGTCGGCGTCACCCCCAGCCGCCTGCAGGCCTCAAGGACCATGTCCGGCGCCGGCTTGGAGTTCGCCACCTGGTCGCTCCCGACGATCGTGTCGAAGTAGCCGCGGAGCTTCCCGGTCGAGAGCGCGCGTTCGGCCAGGTCGGTCGGGCTGTTGGTGATCACGGCCTTCGGGAGCGCGAGGCCGCGGAGCGCGTCGGCGGCGCCGTCCATCACGTTCAGGTGGTGGAGGTGGTCGCCGTAATAGCGCGAGTACTCCACGCGGACCTGTTCGACGGAGTGGCGGGGATAGAAGAGCTTGACGTCGACCTCGATCCCCTGGCCCCAGGAGCTCCGGTAGACCTCGCGGTGGACGGGCGGGTAGCCGTGGCGCTGGGCGACGTCGTTGAGGAGATAGAACCAGACCTCGTAGGTGTCGACGAGGACGCCGTCGAGGTCGAAGAGGAGGGCCTTGGGCATCGGCGCGGAAGGATAGCAAAGAACGCCGCCGGTTACTAGAATGGGCCCCCGATGAGGATGCTCACGGTCCTGATTCTGCTGGGCGGGGCGGCCTGTCAGGAGCCGCCGAAGACCGGCAAGATGCTGCACGTGGTGCGCGGCCTGGTGGACCTGCACACGTGGGATCCGGCGACGGAGGGGTTGGGCCAGTACGGCTACGACGCGGTGATGGGCGCGGGGCCGGAGGTGCTCCTGTCGCTCGCCGCCTACCTGACGGACGAGACCCCCACGGCGCTTTACGACCGGGTGTTCGAGATCAGGGTGTCGCTGGGGGACGTCTGTTTCCATATGCTGCTCAAGCTCACGGGCCTCAAGAAGGAGCTCTTCCTGGAGGACGGCGCCTTCGTCTCCTCGCAGTTGCCCAACCCGATCTTCTGCATCCGCTGGAAGGACGGCATGGCCTCACGCCGCAAGGCCCAGGCCCGTTTCCTCAAGCTTCTGATCCCTCCCGATTCGGATCCCTGATCCCGCCCGGCCAAGCTGGGACGAACCTTCCCGGGTGCCGCGTCCCGGCCCCCCTCCCCATCCAGGGGTTGCTTTCCACCCATGGCCGATATATACTCTGCGGCCCCAGGAGTTCGGAAAGGAGATCGTAGTGACGTCGGGTCTGACCGTCCCCCTCCCCCTCGCTTAATCTCCTTTCATCGCCGGATTTCCTTATGGACCTTCGTAACATCGCGATCATCGCCCACGTCGACCACGGGAAGACGACGCTGGTCGACTTCCTGCTCCGCCAGTCGGGTGCCTTCCGCGCCAACCAGGAGATGACCGACTGCGTCATGGACTCCAACGCCCTCGAACGCGAGCGCGGCATCACCATCCTCGCCAAGAACACCTCGATCGTCTACAAGGGCGTCAAGATCAACATCGTCGACACCCCGGGCCACCAGGATTTCGGCGGCGAGGTCGAACGCGTCCTCCGCATGGCCGACGGCTGCCTCCTCCTCGTCGATGCCGCCGACGGCCCCATGCCCCAGACCCGCTTCGTCCTCCGCAAGGCCCTCGGCCACGGCCTCCAGCCCATCGTCGTCATCAACAAGCTCGACAAGCCCGAGGCCCGCTCGAAAGAGGTCCTCGACGAGATCTTCTACCTCTTCATCGAGCTCGAGGCCAACGACGCCCAGATGGACTTCCCCGTGGTCTACGCCATCGGCCGCGCCGGCCAGTCCAAGCTCAAGCTCGAGGACCCCTGGAGCGACTTCCGGCCCCTCTTCGACACGATCCTCGCCCGCGTCCCGCCGCCCAAGGGGGACCCCAAGGCCCCGTTCCAGCTCTCCATCGCCAACATCGACTACAACGAATACGTCGGCCGCATGGCGGTCGGCCGCATCGCCAACGGGACCGTCAAGACCGGCATGCAGGTCACGCTCCTTAAGCGCGACGGCAGCCGCATTCCCTCCCAGATCGCCGAGCTCCACACGTTCGTCAACCTCAATCGCGAGAAGACCAAGCTGGCCGAGGCCGGCGAGATCGTCGTCGTGGTCGGCATCCCCGGCGTCGACATCGGCGACACCATCGCCGACGGCCTCGACCCCCAGCCGCTGCCGTTCCCGAAGATCGAGGAGCCCACGCTCTCCATGCACTTCATGGTGAACGATTCCCCCTTCTGCGGCCGCGAGGGCACCTACGTCACGTCCCGCAACGTCGGCGACCGCCTGGTGAAGGAGACGTTCTCCGACGTGGCGCTCAAGGTCGAGCCGATCGGCCCCGACGAGTGGAAGGTCTCGGGCCGCGGCCTGCTCCACCTCGGCATCCTCCTCGAGAACATGCGCCGCGAGGGCTTCGAGCTCCAGGTCTCCAAGCCCGAGATGATCACGAAGAAGGTCGACGGCGTGCTCATGGAGCCCGTCGAGATCGCGATGGTCGACGTCCCGAACGAATACTCGGGCACCGTCATCCAGGTCTTCGGCCAGCGCAAGGGCTTCGTCGAGAAGATGGACCAGCGCCACGAGCGCACCCATTTCACGTTCCGGATTCCCGCGCGCGGGCTCGTCGGCCTCCAGTCGCGCCTCCTCTCGGCCACGCGCGGCCAGGCGGTCCTCCACACGAGCTTCGAGGGCTACGAGGAGTGGAAGGGCGACATCCCCGACCGCAGCGCCGGCGTCCTCATCTCCCAGGAGCAGGGCGAGGCGACGATCTACGCGCTCGACGGCCTCCAGTCCCGCGGCACGTTCTTCACCCCGGTCGGCACGAAGGTCTACGGGGGGATGATCATCGGCGAGAGCGGCAAGGACCGCGACCTCGTCGTCAACATCGCCCGCAAGCGCCGCCTGACCAACATGCGCGCCGCGAGCGCCGACTGGACGCTGGTGCTGGCCCAGCCGCGCATCTTCTCGCTCGAGGAGGCCCTCGAGTACATCAACGAGGACGAGCTGGTCGAGGTCACCCCCAAGTCGATCCGAATGCGGAAGAAGATCCTCGACGAGACCCGCCGCAAGCGCAGCTCGCAGCGCGAACTGGCCGAGGCCGAGACCGAGGCGGAGTAGGCCGGGCTACTTCGCCGCTCCGAAGAGCGTGCAATACCGGTAGTAGACGTGAAGCGCCAGTTCATTCAGCGCCGTCGCCCGCAGCCGGCCGCGAAAGCCTTCGCCTTCACGCGATCCCCGCTCGCAGGAGGCCACTCCCCGCGGCGGAAGAGGCAGCAGGGAATCCTTGAAGCGCGGCTCCCATCGATTCCAGCTCGGGCCCGACGGGCCGTCGAAGGAGTGAAGCGTCGCGGCGACGAAAAACCGGAGCTCGGGGTCCAGCTCCCGCGGTGAGGCTGCGGCGATCGCCTCCACGGCTTCCGGATCCGCCTGCTTCAGAAAAGCGAGCCGGACTCGGGCGCGGGCGGTCAGGGCGAGGATCGAGCGCGATTCCTTGAGCTCGTCCACCAGCGACGCGGCCTGCCCGGCGTGGTCCCCCTCCAACCCCGAGTCCCGGGCGGAGATCAGGACTCGCACCTTCCACGCCATCGCCCGCCCGTCTGCTTTGCGGTCTCGCGCGACCGCAGTCACGCCCCTCTGGGCTTCTTCCTTGAAGAGCATCGATCCCGTCAGGCCGTACGCCTCGCTCATCGCGAGGGCCGCGACGGCGTTCGCGGCGGCGTCCTTCCGGTCGAACCACCCTTCCGCGTCCTGCCGTGCGAGGAGCCGCTGAAGGCCCTTTTTCACCACGGCCCCGAAGCAGAGGTCGTCATAGACGTCCTTCGACAGGTGCGAGTAGCCCCCGCCGAGGAACGCGAGGACCGCGAGGCCCGTGGTCTCGAGATCGCTCACGCCCGCGCACCGCGCGGCCAGGCGCGCCTCGAGCCGCGCGCATCGGCCGCGGACCTCCGCGTCCTTGTGATCCGCGCCGGCCCGCAGGGCGGGAAGGGCGGATTCGCCCAGCTCGCGGAGGTCCCGCTCGGCGGCGTCGCGGTGTGCGGGATCGTCGTCGCCCAGCCGGAGCAGGAGCTCCGACAGCCGGGCCGGCTCCACCGCGGGCGGCGGGACAGGCTCCGGGCAGACGCACCCTTCCGGCTTTGCGCCCCACGAACCGTCGGTAGCCTGGTGACGCGAGAGGTAGCGGAAATAGGGGAGCCAAGCTTCTTCGATCTGGACGTCTTGGATCGCCAGGAGGGCCACGAGGCAGATCATCTACTTCGTCGCTCCGAAGACGCTCGGGTACCGGTAGTAGACCTGGAGCGACATCCCGTTGAACGACGTCGTCCGCAGGCGCCCGCGCAGGCCCTCTCCTTCCCACGACCCCAGTTCGCAGCGCTCCTTATTCATGAACTGGCGGGGGACGATGCTCTCCTTGAGCGCGGGGCTCCACGCCTTCCAGCGGTCCCCCTTGTAGCCGTCCTGCGCGAAGAGCGCCATCGCGGCCAGGCAGCGCGTCTCGGGGTCCAACCCCAGCGGAGCGGCCTTGGCGATCTCGTCCGTCCGCTCGTCCTTTTCCTTGAGCACGTGCGCCCGCACGAACGCCCGGCCCGCCCCGGCGAGGAGCGCGGGGTGCTTGCGGAGCGCCTCCGCGACCGCGGAGGCATGGCCCGCGTGCTTCCCCTCGACTCCCGAGAGCTCCGCGGACACCACGACCATCCCCTTCCAGACGAGCTCCCGCGGCTCCTTGACGTCGGCCCGTTCCACGGCGGTCGCCCCCGCCTGGGCGGCGTCCTTGTAATAGACGGAACCGGTCAGCCCGTAGGCCTCGTTCAGGGCGAGCGCGGCCAGGGCGTTCGCGACGGCGTCCTTCGGATCGAAGCGGCCGTTCCCGTCCTGCCGCGCCATGAGCCACTTGAGCCCGTCCCGGACGACCGTGCCGTAGCAGATCCCGTCGTAGGTGTCCTTGGAGAGCTGCGAGTAGCCGGCGCCGAGGAAGGCGAGGACCGCCAGGCTCGTGGTCTCGACGTCCCCCGGGCCCCGGACGCGTTCCGCGATCCCGGCGGCGATCCGCGCGCAGCGTCCGCGGACTTCGAGGTCGGCGTGGTCTCGCGCCGCCTTGAGGGCCGGGAGGGCGCCCTCGCCCAGCGCGCCCAGCTCGCGCTGGGCCTCGTCGCGACGCTCGGGATCGTCGTCTCCCAGGCGGCGGATCAGTTCGGCGACCTTCTCGGGGTCCGGCGCCTTGGGCGGCGGAGCGGGAACGTCGGGGCACGCGCACTTCTCGGGCCGGCCTCCCCAGGAGCCGTCCTTCAGCTGGTGCTTGGCCAGATAGAGGTAATAGCTGACCTGCTCCTCGTTCTCACGGGCGCAGAGGGTCGCGAGGATCGCGAGGATCGCGCTCATTTGTCCCTCAGTGATTGTAGTAGATCTCGAACATCAGGCCCTGGAGCGCGGTGCCCCGCAGGCGGCCGCGGAGGCCGATCCCGTCCCACGAGCCACGCTCGCAGAGGCCCTTGCCCGTGAGTTGCCCGGGAAGGACCCGCTCCTTGATCCGCGCGAGCCAGGCCTTCCAGGTCGGTCCCTTGGGCCCGTCGTACTGGAACGCTCCGAGATTGGCGAAGTAGAGATCCTCGGTCCCCAGAGTCTCCGCATGCCGCCCGACGAGACCGGGCAGCCGCGGATCTTGACTGTTGCGCATGTGGAAGATGGAGATCATCGGGTACGCCGCCTCCGCCGTCGCGTCCTTGCGCGCGGCCAGCGCCTTGAAGTTGTCCGCCGCCGCAGTCCGGGCGTACGTCAGGCCCGAGATCTCGGCCGACTTGAGCGCCATCCCCTTCCAGACGAGGCCGCGGGTCTCCTTCAGGTCCGCCGCGGCGATCCGGTCGATCCCCTTCTGGGCGTCGTCCTTGAGGGATTCCCGGTTGGTTAACCCGAAGGACTCGGAATAGGCGAGCGCGGCGATCGCGTCCGCGACGGGGTCCTTCGCGTCGAACGCGCCCGTCTCCTTCTGCCGGGCGGCGAGCCACTGGAGCGCCCTCTGGACGGCGGGTCCGAGCGGGACTCCGTCGTAGACGTCCTTGGAGAGCGGCGAGTGGCCCGCGCCGAGAAAGGCGAGCAGCGCGAGGGCGGTCAGCTCGACGTCGCCGGCCCCTTTCGTCGCGAGCTCGAGGCGGCGGCAGAGGGCGGCGCAGGCTTTCGCGATTTCGGGGTCGGGGTCCTTCGCGGCCGCCCGTAGGTGGGGAAGGGCGGATTCGCCGAACCCGCGGAGCTCTCCCATCGCCGCGTCGCGGGCGATCGGGTCGTCGGCGTCGAGCGAGCGGAGGAGCCTCGTGACGGCGGCTTCATCGGCCGCCGCGCGCGTTTCGTCCCTCGGGCAGGTGCAGGTCTCCGGCCGTTCCCCCCAGGAGCCGTCGGGCCTCTGGTGGCGCGCGAGGAATTTCAGCGCTTCGGAGACCGTGTCCCACGGCTCCGCGCGCTGGAGCGCGAGGGCCATCGCGGCGGCGAGGATCATCCCCTTCTGAACGGGGGCGGCCTGGAAAAGGTTCGCCGGATCGTATGTGTCCTAAAGAGGCACGATGCCTCCGTATAGTTAGGTAGAAGTTAGGAAGCGAGGTGACGCATGTTCGGAGTGGAAAAGGCGCCCGCCTACGTGGCGGAGACGGCGGCCGCGGCGGCGCGGCTGCAGGAGATGACCTCGGCGGGGCAGTACGCGGCGCTCGCGGGACGCGCGGAGCGGCTCCTGGAGGGGATGTTCACGGTCGAGACGAACGTGGACCCGGAGCTGATGCTGAAGATCGCGATCCGCGAGCGGTTCGTGGCGCCCCGGGTCAAGCAGGCGATCCTGATGGTCGCCACCTGGGAACTCATCAACACCCTGGCGGGCGCATGCACCGGGCGGAAGCCGAAGCAGGCGGCGGCGGCCCCCAAAGCCGTCCCGACCCTTGTGGCCGTATGAGGTCACGCAAAGCTTCCCGCGCGCCGGTTCTTGGGGTACGCTCTCCGCATGAACCTGATCCGGTGGAGCTCGGCCGTCCTCCCCCTGTTCGCCGCGCTGGGATGTGCCACGAGCTTCGAGAGCGACGTGGCGTTCCTCCGGCGGCACACGGAGACGATCGTGCTGGCCGAGCGGAACGGCCACGCCCGTGTGGCGATCTGCCCCGCCCTTCAGGGACGCGTGATGACGAGTTCCGCCGCCGCTCACGGCGGCCGGAGCTTCGGCTGGATCAACTACGCCCTGATCGAGTCGGGTGTGACCCAGCGCCACATCAACGTCTACGGCGGCGAAGACCGCTTCTGGATCGGTCCGGAGGGGGGCCAGTTCTCGGTCTTCTTCGCCAAGGGCGTCCCCCAGGACCTCGAGCACTGGCAGACCCCCGCTCCCATCGACACCGAGCCGTTCGTCGTCGTCAAGAAGGAGGACGACCGCGTGACCCTCCGGAAGACGATGCGGCTCGAAAACGCCTCCGGCGCCGCGTTCGACGTCGAGGTCTTCCGCGAGCTTCGCCTCCTCTCCGCCGACGCCGCCTGGAAGAACCTCGCCCTCGCGCGGGACTCCGAGGAGCTCGTCCGCATGGTCGCCTTCGAGTCCGTCAACCGGATCACCAACGCCGGCAAGACCGAGTGGACCCGCGCGACGGGGGCGCTCTCCGTCTGGATCTTGGGTATGTTCACCCCCTCGCCCGCCACCACGGTCGTCCTCCCCTTCCGGAAGGGCCCCGAGACCGAGCTCGGCCCGATCGTGAACGACGGATACTTCGGCAAGGTGCCCTCCGACCGCCTCAAGGTGGGCGACGGCGTCCTCTATTTCCGGGGCGACGGCATGCATCGCAGCAAGATCGGCCTCTCGCCCCGCCGCGCGCGCCCTCTCATGGGCAGCTGGGACGCGGAGAACGAGGTCCTGACCCTCGTCCAGTTCACCCTCGCCGACCCGAACCTCCCCTATGTGAATTCGATGTGGGAGGTCCAGAAGGACCCTTTTGCCGGCGACGCGGTGAACAGCTACAACGACGGTCCTCCCGCGCCCGGCAAGGAGCCGCTCGGACCCTTTTACGAGCTGGAGTCCTCCTCGCCCGCGGCCGCGCTCAAGCCCGGCCACGCGCTGCGGCACGTCCATCGCACCTTCCACTTCATCGGGCCCCGCGAGAAGCTCGATGCCGTCGCGCGCACGACCCTCGGCGTCGGGCTCGATGCGATCGAGGCCGCCTTCGAGAGGTGACCAACCCCTTGTCGGGGTGGCTCCAGGGGTCCTCGTCGGAACTTCCTTGAACTCTGCCGTACCCCGCGGTATCCTCCCCGTCTGTAGTATATAGAGACTGGAGATTTGAAAATGACGACGGTGATCCTCGCCCTAGCGATCCTCGCCCAGGCCGCCGCCAAACCCGACGAGACCGCCGCGAACGCGGCGCTCGAGAAGTTCAAGATCGAGTACAAGGCCAAGGAGACCCCCGTCCGGGTCACCGCGGTCGTGGACCTCGCCCGCGTGCAGGGCGACAAGATCGTGGTCCGCCTGGCGCAGGTCCTTACCTCGCCCGACGACAAGGAGGTCCGCATCGCCGCGGCCAAGGGCCTGGGCGGCGCCACCGAGAACAAGAAGAAGCCCATGCAAGCGCTCGCGGCCGCAGTCGGCCCCAGCCAGCAGGACCCGGCCGTCGTCGCGGCGATCCTGGAAGCGCTCGGCAAGCTCGGCGATCAGGGCGCCGTCGCGGTCGTCGAGAACAACTTCAAGTCGAAGAACACCCTCGTGCTCAAGGCCGCGGTCGAGGCCGCCGGCGAGCTCAAGGGCAAGTCGAGCGTCCCCCAGCTCATCGACCTCTGCAAGCGCCTGGAAGAGGGCGCGAAAGAGGCGCCGAGCGTCGGCGGCGGCGGGAACTACGGCGGCGGCAACCTCCCAGGCGTCGGAGGCGGCGGCGTCGTGGACGACATGGCCCGCGAGCGCGAGCGCGTCGTCAAGCCTATCGTCATCAAGGTCCTCGGGGCTCTCACCAAGACCAACCTCGGCATGGCCAAGGAGTGGGAGAACTGGTGGCGCACCGAGGGCGGCAAGTTCATGTCGGGGAAGTAACGCTCCCCCTTCCGCGGCGTCGAAGGTGACGATGCGTTTCGCGTTGGCCGCCGCTCTCCTCCTCATCCAGGACCCCACTGCAGACCGGCTCGTCCTCCAGCTGGGCGATAACGATCTGGCCGTCCGCGAAGAGGCGGTCAAGGGCCTCCGGCAGCTGGGGATCCGAGCGGAGCCGGCGCTCCGGCGCGCCCGGGAGAGCTCCGACGCCGAGATCCGCGCCCGCGCGGGGGAACTCCTGATCGACATCGATCGCGAGCAGGCCCAGCAGGCCGCCCGCAAGGATCAGCGGGCCCGGAAGCTGCGCCTCGTCACGCTCAACGTCTCCGACGCGCCGATCGGGGAAGTCCTCCGGTCGCTCGGCGCCCAGACCGGTATCGAGTTCAAGGACCCTCCTCCCCCCGCCGACCGCCGCGTCACGCTCAAGGTCCGCGAGACGCCGCTCCTCGAGGCGCTCAACCGGATCGGCCTGGGCTATCGCACCGAGATGGCCCCCGAGGAGCTTCGAGCCCAGCCGCCGATCCCCGCCGCCGCCTACGTCCCGGGCGCGCGGTTCAGCTTCAGCGTCGCGCCGTGGGCTCCGAAGGGGACGACGCGCGGATTCATCATCGAGTCGAGCGTCCTCTGGGACCACTCCGGGGGCGGCCGGTGGGAACTCGCCTCGCTGAAGGCCGACCGGGGCGTCGCGCTCCAGACCTGCTCCCTCCACAGCCCGTGGCGCGTCTTCGTCGCCGACCCGGCCTTCAAGGAGGCGGTCGTCACGATCCGCGGAACGAGCCGCTGGTCCTGCGACCTGACCCACGAATTCAAGGCGCCGCGCGAGGGCGAGGCGTGGAGAGCGGGCCCGTACCGCCTGGAACTCCAGTGGCCCCACGTGATCGTGAAGGCCGACGCGCCCGTCCCGGCCTGGGAGATGGGCCGGGTCCTGACGGAGGAGGACATCCAGGCGAAGGTGAAGACCGGCCGGGAAAAGGAGGACAACGAGTTTCGCAGCGACTCCGTGTTCAAAGGGAAAGGCTCGTTTGAAAAGTTCGCGAAGGGCGAACTCGCGTGGTGCGGCTGCACGGGGATTCCCACGCCGGCTCCTGTCCCCGCGCCGGTCCTGGTCCGCGAGTCTCGAGTCAAAGTATCCGACTTCGCGAGGTACGCGCTGGCCGACCTCGATTCGCTCACGATCAACTTCCACCTCCCGGTCGACGAGCCGTTCGAGCTGGTTTCGCCGCGGCTGGAGGCGCCTCGATGAAGTGGACCCTCCTGCTGTTCCTTCTGGCTCCGCAGGACGCGGAGATCGACCGCCTGGTCCGCCAGCTGGGCGACAACGATCCGGCGCTGCGCGACGAAGCGACGAAGAAGCTCCGCGAGCTGGGCGCCGCCCCGCGCGAGGCGCTCCGGCGCGATCACGCCGACGCCGAGGTCCGCATGAGAGCCATGGAGCTTCTCGTGCAGATCGACCGCGACCTCGAGCAACAGGCGCGGGAGAAGGAGGCGCGGCCCGCCAAGATCAAGTTCTTCGCAGCCGCCCAGAAGGAGCTCGCGCCCGGCGTCGCGGTCATCGACGGCGCGCGCTTCACGGTCAAGCGGCAGGACTGGCGGTCCAAGGGCGTGGTCTTCGAGACGGGGGTCGAGCGGTTCCTGGAGGGCGATCTCGAGTGGGACGTCGCCGAGATCGCCGCCGCGGGCCCGCTCAAGGTCGAGATCTGCGCGGTCCACAGCCCGGGGAAGGTCTACGTGGAGGGGGCTCCCGGGGCGGCGACGGTGACGGTCAAGGGCGTGCGCCGCTGGTACTGCGACGTGCCGATCGAGATCAAGGACCCGCGCGACGGCGAACGATTCCGCGTGGGTCCCTTTGAGATCGTCCTCGCCTGGCCCAACGTATCGCTCCAGTGCGATCGGAAGATGCAGGACGCGGTGCTTGCAAAGGCGCTTTCCTCGGCCGACGTCCGGGTCACGCTCAGGCCGGGCTTCTCGGGGGGGCGGTTCGGGGCGAGGAGGAATCTGGTCGCGCGGGGAGGCGGCGGAGGGGATGAGGAGCGGGCCTGGTGCGGCTGCATCGGAAAGCCCTCGCAGGATCCGAAGGCTCCCGTGGCGCTCTCGGACCGGCGGATCGTCACCCCCCTGGACGGGGCGTCGCAAGCGCTCGGCGACGTGGCCTCGATCTCGATCACGTTCCACAAGCCCGTCGAGGAGCCCTTCGAGGTTTCGGCGGTCCCGCAGGAATAGACTTCCCACGGCCGTCCCTAGTGCATGCCGATCCTGATGCTCGCCCTCCTGCTGCAGGTCGATCCTGCCGAGGCGCTCAAGAAGTTCGACGCCGCGTACAAGTCCAAGGACGCCGCCGCCCGCGCCGCCGCGGTGACCGAGCTCGCGAAGACCGACCATGAGAAAGTCCTGGCGAAGCTGGCCAAGCTCCTCGCGGTCGACGCGAAGGAGGTCCGTCTCGCCGCCGCGGCGGGCCTGGGCATCGTCCGCGAGACGCAGGACCACAACAAGAAGGAGATCACGGCGCTGACGAAGGGGATCGTCCCCAACCACGCCGAGCGCGAGGTCGTCCTCGCGATCGTCGTCTCGCTCGACAAGTTCTCCGACGGCCTGGGCCTCTCGATCCTCCACCAGCACTTCCCCTCGCCCGACATCCCGGTCGCGAAGACCGCGGTCGAGGCCGCGGGCGAGCTGCGGAAGAAGGAGTCGATCTCCGTCCTGATCGCCTTCGCGAAGTGGCTCGACGCCGCGGCGCGCGACGCGACCAACGTGGGGCCGGGCGGCCGGGTCGTGACGGGCGGCGGGCTCCCGGGCGTCGGCGGCACGGCGGGCGATCCCGAGGCCCCCAAGCGCGCGCGGACGCTCTCGCCCGTGGTGACGAAGACGCTCGAGTCGCTGACGAAAAAGAGTTTCAAGACGCCTGCGGAGTGGGAGGCGTGGTGGAAGCGGGAAGGCTCCGACTTCCAGGTGCCGGCGAAGTAGCCTAACCGCGGCAGAGGATGTCGGGGCGCGTGCCGCACATCGGCCAGTCGCGCATCGCGGTCAGCACCTCGCCCGACGAGAGGATCGTGTCCTCGCTCTTCGTCCCCGCGATCGACGGGTTCCAGCCAACCGCCTGGTCCGCGACGACCTTCCGCGTCTCGGTCGGCGTGGCCTTGAAATCGCGGCCCTCATAGCCCATCGGCCCGCCCTGGTGGTGCCGCTTCCATTCGTCGGCGAACCCGGTCTCGCGGTAGACCTGCCGGCCCACGTCGAGGATGTCGCACCAGCGCTGGCCGGGCGCGGTCGCGGCGTGGAGCGCGGCGTCGACCCGGCAGACGGCGTCGTGCCTGCGGCGCAGGTCGGCAGGAAGCTTTCTCCCGAAGTGGACGAGGCGGGTGATCGCGACGGTCAGCCCACGCTGACGGGGACAGACGGCGAGCATCAGGGTCTTCCGGATCCTCTTCGACGTGGGGATCGGGTGGCGGAAGCGGGCGATCCGCTCGTCGGAGGCGACGAGCAGGACGGGGGTCTGGACGCCGTGGACCCGGAGTATCCCGGAGATCCCTCCCGCGAGCTTGTGCTCCGGATCTCCTCTCCAGCGGATCTCCGCGAGGGCATGGCGGACGGCGTCGGCGGTCAGCCGGCCGAGCTCGCGGATCCGCTTCAGCTCGAGAGGGGTCAGCGACGCGCGGAGGTCGGCGAACGGATCGTCGGGGAAGTCGGTCGCGAAGCGGCCCTTCGGCGGCGCGGCCTTCTCCCACCAGTCCGTCGCCCGCACCTCCCACTCGCTCCCGAATTCCTCGTCGGCGAGTCGCCGCGCCTCGATGTTCGTCGTCAGGACGACCTTCTTGCGGGGAGTCCATAAGAGGCTCGCGACTCCCGTCGAGCTCGAGCCGTCGACGTGCACGTCGGCCCCGTCGGTGAGCCAGGCGATGTTGGTCCGGCGGCGGAGCCAGACGCCCTCGTAGCCACCGCGCTTGCAGAAGGCCGCGAGCCGGGCTTCCTTCTCGTTCATGCCTTCCCTCCGCCGATGTGGAGCTTCCGGGTCCCGAGGGCCTTGGCCGCGTCGAGCAGCTGCTCGAACGCTTCGACCGGCGCGGAGCCGAAGTCGACCGAACTCAGGAAGGCCGGGCCCGAAGGAGCCGGATCGGCCAGGAAGTGGATCACCCCGTAGAAGCCGTCGTAGGCGGGCGGGCGCTGCTCCTCCTCGTCGAACCAGCGGGCGAACCAGTCGGTCAGCGGGGCCCAGGCGGGGGGCGATCCTTCCAGCCTGAGGGGACACGCATCCCACGAAAACGGCCTCATGGATACGCGGAGCGAGGCGCCCCAGGTGAACTCGAAGGGCTCAAGAGAGATCGTCCGCATGCTGTCGACGCGGATCATCGTCGTCCCGTCGAAGAGGTCGCCGCGGAGCGGCAGGGAAAGCGCGCCCTCTCGTGCGAGGGTGCCCGTCCTCGTGCGGTAGACGGGCTCCACGTTCACCCGGGATCCCGGGGCCTTCATGGCCTCGGTGAGAGCGGCGTCGAGGCGTTCGATGTAGAGGGCGCGGATGCGGTCGAGGGTCTGTCCGAGCGTCGGCCCGCTCACGCCAGGCTCTTGGCCGCCGGATAGAGCTTCTTGAAGCGGGCGTAGGCGGCGTCGTAGTTCCGCTGCGGCTTCGTGACGGAGGTCTCCTTCACGATCCGGTCGGTCGCCTCCTCCACGCTCTTGAACGCGCCCGCGCCGACGGCGGCCAGGATCGCCGATCCGAACGCGGCCCCCTCGTCGCTCGTGTTGACGGTGATGACGGGGATGCCGAGCACGTCGGCGATGATCTGGCGCCAGACGGGGCTCTTCATGCCGCCGCCGGTCACGCGGACCGACGTCGCCTTCATGATCTCCTGCGCGTCGCGGAGCGCGAAGGCCGTCCCCTCCATGACCGCGCGGACGAAGTGCGACTTGTCGTGGTCGGGGGAGAGCCCGGCGAACATCCCGCGGACGGTCGTGTCCGCATACGGGGTGCGCTCGCCGACCAGGTAGGGCGCGAAGAGGAGGCCCTTCGAGTCGTCGGCGATCGGAGCGCTTTCGACCTTCTCGCCGACCACGTCCAGGATCCAGTTGTACGAGCGCGTGCCGGTCAGCATGCAACCGAGCTGGAGGAACTTCTTCGGCACCGCGTGGGCGAAGGTGTGGACGCGCATCTCGGGGTCGACGACCGGTTTGTCGTGGACGGCGAGGAGGACGTTCGACGTTCCCATGCTGGCGACCGCCTGGCCCTTGCGGACCACGCCGAGCCCCACCGCAGCGGCCGCGTTGTCCGCCGCGCCGCCGACGACCGGGATGCCGCTCCAGCGGCCGACGATCTCGCTGGAGCCGCAGGGCTTGGGGAAGAGTTTCGCGTCGATGCCGACCTTCTTGAGGACCTCGGTCGCCCAGCGGCCCTTCGAGAGGTGCCACGTGATCATGCCCGAGGCGTCGCTGATCTCGTGTCGGAGTTCGCCCGTCAGCCGCGCGCGGACGTAGTCCTTGCAGAGCGCGACGGCGGTGCCCTTGAGCTGCCCGTTCTTCTTCCGCCACAGGAGATGGGGGAGGGTGAAGCCGGCGAAGGCCATGTTGCCCACGGTCTTCCGGAGGAGGGCGCGTCCGACCTTCCGGTTGATCTCGGCGCACTCCTTCTCGGAGCGTCCGTCGCACCAGAGGATGGCGCGGCCGATGTGGCGCCCGTCGGCGCCGATGCACACTTCCGAGTGCATCATGCCGTCCATGCCGATGGCGTCGGCGGGCCCGAGTTCCTGGAGGATCCCGGTGACGGCGGCGACCCAGTCCTCGGGCTCGTGCTCGGCGCGGTTTCCCGCGGCGTGGAGGGTGTACTCCCAGCGGGCGGACTTCTCGACCCGGCCGTCGGGGAAGGAGACGAGGACCCCCTTGCACCCCGAGGTCCCGATGTCGATCCCGATCGCCTTCATGGCAAACTGTTAACGAAATCGCGGCGCGATTTTGTAAACAGTTCTATCCGCGCAGGCCCATCAGGAGGTCGAAGACGAACTGGTCGAGCTTCTCGTACTGGTAGCCCTTCTCGGCCATCTTGTCGATCTCGAACTTCTCCTTCAGGATCTTCGCGTGGCCCTCCTTCGAGAACTTGGGCGAGGGCTCGGCGAGATCCTTCCGGACGAGCGCCTGGATCTCCTTGTCCTTGGCGAACAGCTTGGCCTTGTGCTGGAGGATCTTGTACGAGCGCATGCAGCCGTACGCGAAGTCCCACACGCCCTCGATGTCCTCGGTGCGGTAGGCGTGCGCGTCGAAGTGCTTGGGTCCCGCGTAGGCGTACTCCTCGATCAGCTTGACCAGGTAGAACGCCCCCTTGATGTCCTCCGAGGCGAACCGGAGATCCTGGTCGAAGCGGCCGATCTTCTGGTTGTTGAGGTCGAGGTGGTAGAGCTTCTTGGCATCGATCGCCTGCGCGACCACGTGGTAGAAGTTGAGGCCCGCCATCACCTCGTGGCCGACCTCGGGGTTGACGCCGACCATGTCGGGGAAGTCGAGCGTCTCGATGAACCCGAGGACCGAGCCGGTCGTGGCGAGGTAGATGTCGGCGCGCGGTTCGTTGGGCTTGGCCTCGATGGCGAACTTGAGGTCGTATTTCTTCTCTTTGGCGTAATGGCAGACGTAGTTGATCGCCTCGCGGTACCGCTTGAACGACTCGACCGCGTCCTTCCCGGCGTCGGTGTCGGACCCCTCGCGGCCGCCCCACATGACGTAGATGTTGGTCTTGAACCGGCCGACGCACATGTCCATGCCGTTGCAGATCTTCTGGAGCGCGTAGCGGCGGACGGCCGGGTCGGGCGACGTGAACGCGCCGTCGCGGAAGACGGGATGCGAGAAGAGGTTGGTCGTGCCCATCGAGACGACCATGCCGTTGTCTTTCAGGGCCTTCTCGAAGTCCTTCATCTTCTGCTCCGCCTCGGCGGGCGTCGCGTCGATGGGGATGAGGTCGTTGTCGTGGAGGCAGACGCCCCAGGCGCCCAGCTTTCCCAGGCCCTTCACGATGTCGACCGGGTCGATGCGCGGCCGCACGCGGGGGCCGAAGGGATCGGCTCCGGGATTGCCCACGGTCCACAGGCCGAAGGAGAACCGGTCCTCCTTCTTGGGAGCAAACGCATCAGCCATGATCGACCTCACTCAGAGTTGATGATTCGGAACCCCACCCCACGCTGGACCGGAAGTATACGGAACCGGCGCGGGGGAAGTAAAGAACTCGAGCGGGTCTTTGGAGAGGGGCTGATGCGGATTAGCGTGCCACGACAGAGACGACTATCGGAGGTAGACCGTCGAGCTGGAGCCCAGGTCGAGGCTCAGGCCCCGACCCTTCGCGTTCCGGGTGACTTCCTCGACGCAGGCGTGACAGTACTTCTGGCG
>CAZSCC010000688.1:0-6330 GCA_964604905.1 uncultured Planctomycetales bacterium | reverse complement strand
CTGCGGGAAAGGAGGGGGGGAGGAGGGGTGAAAGAGGGAGGATCGGGGAACGTCAGGCCTCAAAGCCCGCCCGCGCCGGAGGCGCGGTCTTTTTTCCCAGAGAGGAGCCCGGGGTGGTTTCGTTGCACTCTCTTATTGGAGCCGGTCCAATCGTCCGTGGATTCCAAATATTTTTTCACCTCGCGCACGAATCCCGCCCGGGCGTCGCCTATACTTATCGGGAGAACCCTAAAGGACTTCCCAAACTCCGGGGTCGAGACCCTTTGTTGCAGGCCCCAAGCCCACGGTGCCGCCTCCTGAGAGCTCCGCGCCCGAAGGAGAGGTGTCTCGGGGCCTCTCGGGCCTGCAAGACAGGGTCCCGGTTTCCTCCGCCCGCTTCGTTCAACAGGAGAACGCCTGTCCTACACACAGGAAATGAGAGTGCAATTCTCTCAGCGGGCACCACGCGGGCGTGGCGGAATCCAGAAGACGCGTCAGGTCGAGAGCTTGGTGGGGAATTCCCGTGGAGGTGCAAGTCCTCCCAGGAAGCTCACCTCCGCCTCGACGGTCCTGGACGCGGTCACCGCCCTCCTCAACCTCCGCCAGCGGTACTTCGGCGCGACGGGCGAGCACTTCAGCGTCCACGAGTACGAAGGCATCCAGGTCATCGACCAGCTGGACGAGCGGCTGCTCCGCCGCCAAACGTTCGCCATGGTGAGCTTGGTAACGGAGCCAGTCCGATCGTGCGTGGATTCCAAATATTTTTCACCTCGCGCACGAATCCCGCCCGGGCGTCGCCTATCTTATCGGGAGAACTCTAATGGACTTCGAGCGCTTTCGCCCGCGGCTCAGAGCGCTGGTCTGTATTCTTCTCAACCCCAAACTCCGCGGAGTGATCGACGAGTCGGGCGTGGTCCAGCAGACCCTGATGGACGCCCACCGATGCCGCGAGCAGTGCCGGGGAACCACGGAAGCGGAGCAGTACGCCTGGGTCCGGAGGATGCTGGAGAACGACCTGAAAGACGAGATCAAGAAGGTGGGCCGCAGGCCGGGGTTCGAGGGAGCGATTGACGACACCAACACTCGGATTGACGTCTGGTGCGACGGATCGGAGCGGTCCCCGGGCAGCCAAGCGGCCTGGGTGGAAGAGATCGAGCGGCTAACGGAGGCCGTATCCTGGCTACCCGGCGATCAGCGGACCGCCGTCGAACTTCACACCCTCAGCGAGTACTCGCTGAAGGAGACCGCCGAGCGAATGGGAAGAACCCCCGGGGCGGTGGCCTCACTCGTTTTCCGGGGAATGAAGAGCCTGCGCGAAAGCCTGGGAGGCAACGGACATCCATGAGCGAATCCGACCACGAGAGCCGGCTCGAAGCCGTCTTCGAGAAGTATCTGGGCGACGCCGAGGCCGGCCGGCCGTTCGACCGCCGGAAGGCGATCGAGGCCAATCCCGATCTCGCCTCCGATCTCGTGGATGGCTTCGCCGCCGAGGCCTGCGTAAAGGCGGCGATCCGGAGCGCGCGCCGGGTCCCCCCGCCCGTGACGCTACCGTTCCGGTTCGGGAAGTACGAGGTGCTCGAGGAGTTGGGACGGGGGGGAATGGGTGTGGTTTATAAGGCGCGCGACCTCGGGCTTGGCAAGCTGGTGGCGCTTAAGGTGATCCGCATGGGGCAGTTCGCCTCGGCGGCCGAGATCACCCGATTCCAGGAGGAAGCGCGGGCGGCGTCGGAGCTCGACCATCCGAACATCGTCCCGATCTATGAGCTCGGGGAGCACGACGCACAACCCTACTTCACGATGAAGCTGATCGAGGGGAAGAGCCTCCAGGCGGACCTCGACGCCTACCGCAACGAGCCGATCGACGCGGTCCGGCTGATGGCGACCGTGGCGGGCGCGGTCCGCAACGCCAACCGGCGGATGATCCTTCACCGCGACCTGAAGCCGGGGAACATCCTGCTGGACGCCGCGGGGCAGCCGCACGTCACCGACTTCGGCCTCGCCAAGCGCCTGGACGCGGGCGGAGAGGTCAGCGCCACGGGCGAGCTCGTGGGGACGATCCCCTACATGGCGCCGGAGCAGTTCTCGTCCCAGAAGAAGCGGCTGGGCGTGTCGGTCGACGTCTACGGCCTCGGAGCGACGCTCTTCTCGCTGGTCACGGGCCGGCCGCCCTTCCTGGGCGAGACGCTCGTGGACACGATCCGGAAGATCCAGGAGGATCCGCCTCCCGATCCGCGGACGGTCAACCCGCGCGTCAGCGCGCCCATCGCCGCGATCTGCCTCAAGTGCCTCCAGAAGGATCCCTCCAAGCGATACGAGAACGCCACCGTCCTGACCGAGCGCCTCGAAGCGGTGCGCGACGGCCGGCCCATCCCCGAGGTGCCCGAGGGTCGGGCCACGAGGATCGTCCGCTGGGTCCGCCGTCACGCAGGAGCCCTGCTGCTCGCCGCGACGGCGGCGGCGCTCGTTCTGTCGGTCGCGGGTCATTTCCTCTTCCGGGCCGCGTCGCGCGCGGGCCGCCGGGAGGAGATCCTCGAGGGCAACGTCTTCACCGCGCGATTTGCGGCAAACGTCATCTTGGGTCGCATGCAGGAGTGGGCCACACGGGTCGAGAGCATGGCGCGTTCCCCTGAGCTGGTCGAGTTGCTTTCCGCCTGGAACAAGTCCTTGAAGGATCGACCCTACTCGCGGCCAGAGGATGTCCGGGAAAGACCCGAGGCGAAGCGTCTCCAGGAGTTCCTGAACAATCTGCCGAAAGAACCCTTGGTGGTCAACTGGCACCTCATGGATACCCACGGAGTCATGGTGGCGCGGACCCCCGCTGCTATCGTCGGGGTGGACTTCAGGGAGCGCGACTATTTCAAGGGAACACTCGGCCACGTGGGGCGGAAGGGACTGGCCTCTGTACACGTTTCCAGTGTCTACCGTTCCCAAATGGACGGCCTTGACAAGTTCGACATCTGCGCCCCGGTCGTTGAGGGCAGCACGGTCATCGGCGTTGTCGCCGTGGCCGTCACGACGGATCCGACGCTCGGCGTGCCTCATATCCAAAGCCAGCAACGAAAGGTGGTCCTCATCGGGCCATGGGACCCGTCCCCTCCGAACAAGTTACTGCCGACCGAACGCCCGCCCGAATTTGTGGTCCTCCTTCATCCGTCTATGGTCCCGGGCCAAGAAGCAGTGCCTTTGGACAGGGGCATGCTCCCCGCGGGTTTCCCCCGCACCTGCGACCACGAACTCTCGTTGAATGACACTCGGCCCGCAAAGACGCTCATGAAAAGCGACTACCGTGATCCGTTCGCGTCACGGGACCCCCAGTACAGGGGCAGGTGGCTGGCCGGCTTCGCGCCGGTGGGGAGCACCG
Source organism: uncultured Planctomycetales bacterium (assembly GCA_964604905.1). GTDB lineage: Bacteria > Planctomycetota > MHYJ01 > MHYJ01 > JACPRB01 > JACQFK01. The sequence continues at coordinate 2,990 of CAZSCC010000688.1, read as the reverse complement.
GTTTTGTGGTCATCGTCCAGCAACTCGAGGAGTAAAAGGGCAGGAGCCTTCACTTTCCGCGCACATCCACCCCTCCCTCCATCGCCCAAGGGGAGGAGGGACGACCATGACGCCGAATCACGAGGATCTCTGGCGGCGGATCGAGGAGTTCCCGATTGACGACGGCCCTGCGGCCTTGCCCTTCGTCCGCCGCCTGTCTCCTAAGCGTCCCGGGAAGGTGGTGCCCTCAAGGTTGGTTCTCCGGCTGGGTGCAGGAACCCAGTGCCCCGTCTGCAAGGACCTGCTGAAGGAAAACTTGATCGCCTGCCCGCACTGCATGACCCCGCAGCACAGCGAATGCTGGGTTTACGCCGGAGGGTGTTCGACGTACTCCTGTGGAACACCACGACCCAAAGTCAGACGGTTCGCGCCCCCCCTGGATCGGCCGCCGCTCCACACTCACCCCGCCTTGCGGGCGCTTGTTGCGGCGCTCGTCTTGGGATTGATCGTAGTCCTCGGATATGGACTGACCAAGGCAGCGCCGCGCTTCGCAGATCTGCCCAAGCACGACAATTACCGGCCGGTTAGGGTCCCGGACCGATGGACGCCGCCGCCCCGGGAGGACGTCTGGCACAGCGGTCTGCGGCCGTATCAACCGCATCTCTACAATGCCGCCTTTCATCTCAACCGAGTGCTGGAGCTGAATGCCCAGAACCGCGCTCATCTGCAGATCCAGGTGGACCCTTGGGGACGGCCGATCGTGCCCGATCCTTGGGGACGCCCCTCCACCCGGGACCCGTTCGCGGGACCCTGGATCCCGGATCCCACAGCTCGACCCGGATACCCCTCGAACTGGCAAGGTCAACCGGGAATGCCTGGCTACAACCCAGTCCAGCCGTGGGATCCTTCCCGAGGGCCGAACACGGGGCTTTCCCCCTATTCGCCGCGCCAACCCGGGTACGGCCCCACCGTCCCACAGCCCGGCGGTTTCGGACCGTCCCCTGTTCCGCCATGGAATCACCGAAGGTGATTCTCCGGTTTTCGCGCACATCCGTCGCTGCCTGGTCGCCCTATTCCTTGTGGGACAGACTTGGCCGGGCCCGCCTTCAACAGGCTCCTCAAGAGAGCACTCGCTCAAGGCGGAGATCCTGGCGGAAATCCGCCGCAACGCGCACGCGCGGAGCGGACCCGAAGGGAAGCGCCAGCCAGCAGCCGCCATCCTCACTTGCGCGGATGAACGGGTTGTGCCAGCATCGGTCTTTCAATGTCTGCCGGGAAGACTCTACTGCGTCCGCTTGGCAGGCCACGTCGTCACCCCTGAGGTCGTCTGCTCGCTCGAGATCGCGATCGCCTTGGGATGTCGGCTGGTCTTCGTGCTCGGCCATACGGACTGCGGCGCCGTACGGATCGAGCGAGCCCACGCAGGAGAACATTTTGAAGTCGTCCACCACATCAGGTGGGCCACTCGCGCGCTCCCCTGGGGGGCGAACTTGGATCAGGCAATTGAGGAAAACGTTCGCCATACGGTAACGGAACTGCGGTCCCGACTTCGGATGCGGGTCGAAGGTGGCGTTCTCAATCTGTCGAATGGCGAACTGAGCATTCTCGACGGAGACTTTTTCCGGGATTCCGTGGCACGGGGGACGGAGAACAGGCCGTGAAACGCTTAGCCTGAGCGGACGGTATCACGGGGGAGCAACTGCCGCTCTTCACGCTAGAAATTCTTGAACACCGTGCCCCAATTTGTCATTTGATGAGTAGCATCACCTATATCCTCAGGAGCTAAGGGCCATGAACCAGGAGCACGGGAGACTACGGGAACGGATCCGGGCTTTCTCCCTGGAGAGGAGTGTCATTCTCTCCAGAGGCAAGATCCGGCTGGCGGTCGCTCCTCGGGGCGACGGCCGGAGCGTTCACGCTGCTGTACATCGGAGGGAGTCTCGCCTCCGCCTTGCGGAGCGCCATGAATCTTAACGGGCTCGACTTCCTGGGGTTCTATTTCCTCGTCTTCGGCGCAGTCCTGGCGGGCGGATTCGTGTTCCGCCGGACCCAGCGGAAGCCCTCGGATGAGCCCACGGCTTCGGAACTGGACCTCGATCCTTACGAAGTGGCCTATCTGGCCGGTGGCGAGAAGCGGGCGGTTAACGCGGCAATCGCGAGCCTCGTCGAACGGAAGGTGCTGGGCTTGATCCCGGCGGAACACCGGATCCGGTGGGACGGCACGCCGACGGAAGCGCATCTCCTGGAGCGAGCGCTCCTGAGGGCGGCGCAGCAGGAGGTATGGTCTGAGGTCTCCACCCTGCACGCCGCCGCGAAAGGCATCCTCGAGATGATCCGCTCGAGACTGGTAACCCTGGGGCTTCTGGTTTCGGAAGGCCGCGATCTCGGCGCCCGCTTGTGGGCGATTCTCATGGTTCTTGCCACATGCATCTTCGGCCTTGCCAAAGTCTCCGTCGGGCACGATCGCCACCGCCCCGCGGGCTTCCTGATCTTCCTCGTCATCGCGTCGGGGATTGCGGGCATGGTGGCGCTCGGCCGGCGGCTCGGTCGGAGCCGGCGCGGCGATCGCGCGCTGGAGCGGCTGCGGCACGAGTACCGTGACCTCGAGGCCAAGGCGGCCAGGGCTCAGGCCGGCCTCACGACGCTGGAGATTCCGATGGCGGCGGGGCTCTTCGGACTGGCGGCGCTCGCCGGTTTCGACTCTCTCAAGGAAACGCTAAAGCCGCCTTCCGCCAAGAAACCGAAACCGATTCCGTCCCACTCTATATTTGTCGAGCAAGAACCCCGCATTTGGCTCTCGCGAATCAGTGACTCCATTTTGCTGCTGATCGCCGCCGCCTTCATCCTCGCTTCCGGGTTTGGCATTCTTTGGGAGGTTGTCCTGAAGCCCGTTAGATTTTGAAGGAGGGGCCTCCGGTCCGATACGATCGGACCTGAGAAAGAAAGGAGGCCCTCCATGGCCAAGCGTACGACGGAGCAGTCGACGGGTCAAATGAAGTTGCTCCCCAGTC
>CAZSCC010000687.1:0-11121 GCA_964604905.1 uncultured Planctomycetales bacterium | reverse complement strand
TCCGCCTGATGATCACCGGCGGCACCTACGACGCCGAGGAACTCGCCCTGCGCACCGACAACCAGATCATCGACATCGAGCTGCGTGTCCTGGGCCCCGACCTGAGAGAGCTGCGCGACCGGGCGGCGCTCCTCACCCCCGCCCTCGAGGACGTCCAGAAGCGGGGCCGCGAGATCGCGGAGGCGAAGACGCGCCTCGCCCCGCTCGACGCGCTCATGACCCAACTGGTCGCCGCGCCGGCCGCCATGGGTTACGTCCAGATCCAGGAGCCCGCGCAGACGGTGGACGTCACGGCGATCGAGATGAAGCTCCGGAAGTCCTGGCCGGTGGCCCTCCTCGCCGCCCTCATCTTCGGGCTCTCCTTCGCGTTCCTCGTCGACTTCCTCGACACGTCGATCCGGAGCGACTACGACGTCCGGCGCCACCTCGACATCCCCGTCCTCGCCGTCGTCCCCCGCGTAGCCCAGGAAGATGTCCTGACCTCGGGGACCGCCCGCACGGGCATCATCTCGGAGATCTACGACACGCTGGCCACCGTGCTCCTCTCGGCGCCGTCAGCCTCCCCGTCGCGGCTCTTCATGGTCACGAGCACCAACCCGCAGGAGGGGAAGACCGCCGCCTCGACCAACCTCGCCGTCGCGCTGGCCCGGCAGGGCAAGCGGACGCTCCTGATCGACGGCGACATGCGCATCCCATCGGTGCACGCCATGCTGGGCCTCGCCAACCCTTCGGGGCTGAGCGACGTCCTTTCGGGAACCTTCCAGATCGAGACCGACGGGGCGCTCCAGGACAGCGGGGTGGCCAATCTCAAAGTGATGACCAGCGGACCCTCTCCAGAGAACCCCTACGAACTCCTCGACCCCGCGCGCCTCGCCCCCATCGGAGCCCTGCTGCGCGCGCAGTTCGACGCGATCGTGATCGACACGCCCCCGGTCCTCCAGGCGGGCGACGCCCTCAAGTTCTCCACGATCGCCGATGCCGTGATCTTCGTGATCAAGGCGGGCGCGACCGACGTCCGGCAGGCCACCTGGGCCAAGCGCCTCCTGTCCAACGTGAACGCGAAGGTGACGGGCGCGGTCCTCAACGGCACTCCGCGCAGCAGCGGCGAATACTACCGCGACCCGTACTACGGCCACGAGCGTCCCGCGCGGGCGTTCTAAGTCGGCCCCAGTGGATTCGTAGCCACAGATTCAGCTCAAAGCCACAAAGGACACAAGGAATTCTGAGAATGCTTTTCTGAGCTTCGGGTCTTTGTGTTGAACTCCACCGGACGGACTCACCGGGACCCACTCTAGTACCCGCAGCCCTCCAGGACCGCCCGGATCTCCCGGGAACTGGCGCCCACCCGTCGGGCCCCCTCCACGTGCGAACGCTGCTGGAGCGGGACCTTCATCGCCGCCAGCACCGGCAGGATCAGCAGTTCCCGCTCCCGGACCGAGAGGATCGGCCGCGCCAGCGCCTTGCCATAGCCGTCCGCCAGGATCCATTCCGCCAGGTCCGGATGGTATGACCGCATCCTCGCGATCATCCTGCCGTACACGGGGCCGTAGATCCGCCGGCAGAGCGCCTCGCCCCGCTGGCGGAAGGCGCGAGGGGGTTCCCCCGAGCGGGGCGCGTGAGGCGCGATCTCCTGAAGGATGCGAAAGGCGTTGATCGCCCGGGCGAACCCGGCGAAGGGGACCAGTTGGAGCAGCGCCTCGTCCAGACGATCCGGCGACGCCCCCGCCCGGACCGCCGAGCGGATCCTCCGACGCAGGGCGCCCTCGCGCCCCAGCGCCGCCGCCACGGAGACGCGCGCGAGGGCTAGTAGTTCTGGCGGGATTCCTTGAGGCAGAAGAGGTATCCCGCGGAATTGGCCACGTACATGTACTCGTCCGAGGTGTTCGTCAGGACGTACTGGAGGTTCTCGCTCGGGTACCGGCCGACCACCTCGCCCGTCATCTCGTTCATGGCCCAGATCTCGTTCTTCGGGCCCATGATGTAAACCCTCTCCTTGCCCTTGAAGAGGAAGCGCTCGGCGAGCGGGACCTTCCAGCGGAGATTCCCGTTCCGCTTGGAGCCCAGGTTGGCCTTCGTGCGGGGATCGCGGTGGACGGGCCAGACTTCGAAGGCGTGGAGCGCCCCCTCGACGGTCTTGACGTAGACCGTCTGGTCCTTCGCGACCGCCCCCGACTTCATCGGCGTGCCGCATTCGTACTTCCAGATGAGGGCGCCCGCGTCGGCGTCCAGCGCGTAGAACGCGTTGTCCATGCCCCCCACGAAGAGCATGCGGACGACGGTCTGCGCCTTCTTCTTCACGCCCTTGTCGTCTCCCGCGGCGGCCTTCCCCGCGTCCATGGCGCCCATCTTGGGGGCCTCCATGCCGGCCTTGGGCGCCTCCATGCCCGGCTTGGGCATCTCGCCCGGCTTCGGCGCCTCGGCGGGCGCCGCGCTCGGAAGATCGGAGGCGTCGAACCTGTAGACGTAAACCGTGGGATCGGCCTTCAGCTCGCGCTCGGTCTGGTACTTCCAGGTCAGGTTGCCGTCGGTCACCTTGTAGCAGTAGACGTTCCCGTCGTGGCAGACGAAGTAGAGCGACGGGTCGGAATAGATGGCCCGGTTCAGCACCTGGTTCTCGCGATGGAAGATCTCGGCCTTGTAGAAGGTGATCTCGGCGCCCTTCCGCTCGACGTCCAGCGCCCACACGCGCGCGAGGTCGGCGCCCGGGACGAAGACGTAGTTCCGGATGGCGTACGGCTGGGCGGAGGGGATGAAGTTCAGTCGATGGGTCCAGCGGAGGCCGCCCTTCAGGCGGTCGACACAGTAGAGCACCTGGCGGGAGATGAAGTACACGTTGTCCCCGAAGGCGGCCACGCGGATCCGCTCGCGAATCTCGTTGCGCTTCTTCTGGAGCGCCTGCGTCTCCTTCCCCGGGCCGAACTCCTTCATCTTGTCGTCGACCTGGCGGCTCATGGCGACGAGATCCGCCTCGAGCAGGCGGATCTCCTCGGGGACGCCCGAGGCGACCACGGGGGGCCAGTCGAGCGGGGTGTCGGTATCGATGCGGTACATCCACGAGGTCACGCCCGAGAAGCGGTCGACCGCGATGACGACGTTCTCCGGAGTCTCGAGGAAGATCTGGTCGCCGCCCAGGGTCATGCGCGTGATGCGCCGGTTGTTGAACTTGTGCCTCCAGGCGACGTGCTTCCAGGGGAGCTTGCCGACCGCGTCCTCCACGACGTTCTCGCCGGGGTCGCTCAGGTCGTCTTCGAAGCCCTGGTCGCCGTACTGGGAGGCGCTGAGGCGTTCGCCGCAGGCGGCCAGTCCGAGGATGAGGAGCACCGCGAGCGCTCTCATTTTGCCTCCTTCTTCTTCAGGTAGTCGGCCAGGTTGATCTTGTGCTTCTTCTCGTAGTCCTGGAGCTTCTCGATGCGCCCGATGTCCTCCTGGATGCGATTCACCAACTTGAAGATATAGGGCTTGCCCTGGAGTCGGTCGCGCAGGTCGCCCAGCATCTGGTCCCAAGAGCCGCCGTAGAGATCGTCCCTCAACTGGACCAGCGTCCGGTCCTCGATGGAGAGTCCGGAAACGTATTTGTCGTGAGTCGAACTCTTGCCGGTGGCCATGGTGGACGGTCTTTCCCCCAGCCGAAAACGATCAGCGGATTCTAGGGCTGGCCTCATACGCTGTCAACAAAAGGATGTAAAACCGGGCCTGCGGGCCCTTCGGCTGTTGATTTACCCATAACCCCCATGTTAGCCTACCTATTGAGGACGCGCCGGGCGGGCGGAACCCTGCATCGGGCGCCCCCTTCGACCCCTCACCATGGATGCCCGCAGGAAGGAAATCGAGCACCTCGACGGCGAGGTCCGCCGCCTCGAGCACCAGATCACCGCGGAGTGCGTCGAGATCGGCCGACGGATCGCCGGATTGGACCACTCCGGCGTCCGCAACGAGGAACTCCGCAAGTACCTGAACTCCGTCGAGACGCTCAAGCGTTCGACTGAATCCTCCCGGGCGGACATCGACCGGATCCGCGGCCTCACCCGCCAGATCGAGACCCGGGCGCAGGAGATCGACGAGCACAACCGGCGGCGCGAGCAACTCCAGCGGGAGCGCCACTCCCGCTTCGTCGAGCTGGGGGCCGGGACGTATACGGTCTACAAGACGCTGGCCGACCGCGACCCCTGGCGCTCCACGTTCGAGGAGGTGATCAAGCTCGACCTCGAGATCGACCGCCGCCACGAGGAACTCAAGGCGCTCGAGGCCGAAGAGGCGATCAAGGGATTCTTCAAGAGCCTGCCCCTCAAGCCCCGCAAGATGTCGCTCCGGGGAGACATCAGCCGCCTCGACCGGGAGAAGACGGTCGCGTACGAGCAGGCGGGGGCGAAGATCGCCGAGACCGAGTTCCTCCGCTTGACGGAGGGTCCGCTCCGCCAGCTCTTCGAAGCGGTGAAGGAGCGGGCCCGGACGACCGAGACCCTGGGCGCGGAGAACGACCGGAAGGTGGACGAGATCGAGCGCTGCCGGGCGGACCTCAAGCACCTGGAGGCCGACGATCGGGCCGGAGAGAAGATCAAGGAGATCGAGAAGCGGATCGAGGGGATGCAGAAGGAGCTGGACGTGATGCACTGCTGGACGGGCCAGCTCTACCTCGAGCGGGACCTGCGCGGCGAGGTGCAGGACGGGAACCTGTCCGCCAAGTACGAGATCGTGGCGGGCCTGCGCGAGTCGATCCGGAAGAAAAGCCAGCAGATCGACCGGCTGAAGGCCGAGATCGAGATCGAGGAGATTACTCGGAAGGAGCGCGAGCGCCGCGCGCGCCGCAAGCAGATCGAGGAGGACATGAGGGTCAAGGAGCGCCAGATCGGCGTGATCGACATCGAGATCAACATGGGGCTCCGCCGGCTGGAGGAGCTCAAGCGGGTCATGGCCGGCGAGGCCCCCTACACCGACGCCCCGCCGCTTCCACCGACCCCCGACCTCTACAACCCGCCCCCGGGCGGCGACGGCGATAGAAATCAAAGAGTTTGAAATCTATCGCGCTCGCGGCGGTCGATCGCCAGGAGGATCATCGCCCCGGCGAACACGATGGCCGACAGGAGGTACATCCAGGCCGGGGCGCGGAGGGCGGCGGCGCCGGATCCGTATTTCTGGGTCACCACCAGCACGGCGAAGTTATTCGCGGCGTGGGCGATCACGCCCGCCCACAGGCTCCCGGTCAGGCGGACCAGGGTCCCGAAGTAGAGGCCCAGGAGAACCATCATGGGGGCCTGCACCCGCGTCTGGTGGAGCACGGTGAAGAAGAACGTCGTGAGGACGAGCGACACGCCGAACCCGAAGCGGCGCGCGAAGCCGCGGAAGACGAGGCCGCGGAAGAGCGTCTCCTCGCAGATCGGGGCCGCCACCACGAGGAGGAGGACCGCGAGAGCCGAGCCCTTTTCCTGGAGGTCCTGGACCTGCCGGTCGAGCTGCGCGACCTCCCGCCGCACCTCCTCCCCCAGCCCGGCCCACTCGAAGACCTGCATCTCGATCACCGAGAGCCCGTGGAGGAGCCACATCGTCCCCAACGAGGCCAGGAGGACGAGCGCGGCCTGACGGAGCCCCAGCCGGGCGAACCCGCTCGCCTCGAGGGGGCGCAGCTTCACCGCGCGGGCGTAGAGGAGGGGGATCGCGAAGAATCCGGCCTCCATGAGGAGGCTGAAGCCCTCGGGCGGCACCCCCTTAGCGACGGACGACAGGCCCCACACGGCTCCCACGCCGAGCAGCGCGAAGAACATCGCCCGCGCGGCGTCGACGTGGTCGGGGCGGGCCGGCGCCGAGCGGGAGGGCTCGACCATCTATTTCTTCTTCATCTCCTCGATCATGCCGCGGATCGAGGCGAGGCGCTCGGCCAGCAGCCGCTCCTCGAACTCGAGGACCTTCAGGACGTTCGTGTTGGCCAGGTCGACCCTCACTTGCAGCGACTTCGAGAGCTCCACGAGATCCTTCTGGAACTTCGCCAGCTCGTCGAGCTTCCGGTTCACATCGCCCTCGATCTGCTGGACGCGGACGAACTTCGTGTCGACCCCCGTGAGCTCCTTCCGGAGGTTGGCGGACTCCTCCGCGTCGTGCGCCAGGAGTTCCTGCCGCATCGTCTGCATCTCCTCCTTGGTCACGCCGCCGCCGCATCCCGCCGCGATCGCCGCCACTCCCGCCAGCACCAGGATCTTCATCGCCCCTCCGATCCTATTTTTCCACCACGTCCTTCACGCAACGGAAGCCGATCTTCATCGACCGCTTGGACGGCAGGTACCACTGTCGGTGGGTGACGCGCGCGTCCCGCTCGGCGTCCCCCTCGAGGAGCACGCCGCCCCGGAGCGCCCGGTACCGCTCGCCGAAATCGGAATGGGAGGCGCCGCTCCACGGGTACTTCTGGAACCAGTCGGCCGTCCACTCCGTCACTCCGCCGCCCATCGCGTCAATCCCGAGATACGTCCGCCCCCCCTCCTTCTGGTACTTCCAGCCCCAGGGGTAGGGGCGTTTCCCGGCCGGGTCGAACGACGCCGCACGCTCCCATTCGGACTCGCGGGGCAGGCGCTTCTTCGCCCAGGCCGCATAACCGGCCGCGTCCCACCAGTCGACGTAGGTCACCGGGGCCTCCTGCTTCTGCGACGCCCAGTCGTCGGGCACGTGGCTCTTCCCCTTCGGCTCGTCCTTCGGGCACCCGGGAAGGTGCCCCCCCGCGGCCGCCAGTTCCTTCACGAACTCGCCGTACTCGGCGACCGTGACCTCGTGGTCGTCGATGTAGATCGCGGCCGTCTCGACGTCTCCCTCGGGCCCCTCCACCTCGCGCCCGCCGCCCATTCGGGAACGCCCGCCGGGGACGAAGGCCATCCCGGGGGGCGTCGCGAGCGCCAGGGCCAGCTCGGGGGCATGCTTCCGGACCTCGTCCTTCGGGTACGCCGCATACTTCGTGTCCCCCGCGAGGTCGAAGCTCTCCTTCGCCTTCTTCCATTCGGCGCGCTGCTGGGCCGCCTTGCCCTGCCCGACGATGCGATCGAATTCCTCACGGAGCTTCTTCTGCGCCAACTCCGCGGCGCTCTTCACCTGGGCGTCCGTGTCGCGGATCTCCACCTCGAGCCGCGCCCCGTACGCGCGAGGTTCCCTGGCCAGGTCCTTGAAGAGCGCGAGCGCCTTCTCCCATTCGCCGCTCGTCCGGGCTTGCAGGGCCTTCGCGTACTTTTCGCAGAAGTCCCGCTTCGCCTCGATCTCCTTCTTGAGCGGGTCGTCGGCCACCGCGAGGGCCCGCACCCAGTCGGCCGCCGCCTGGGTCCAGTCTCCCCCCTCATGCCCCTCCGCGCTCTTCGACCAGCGGTTGAAGGTGGCCCGGGCGATCTTCTTCTTCAGGTCCTCGTCCTCGGGCAGGTACTTCCTCGCCCCCTCGTAGTGCTCCAGGGACTTCTGGTCGTCCCTCTCGTCGTCCCCCTTGGCGATCAGGTCGCTCGCATGGGCCTGACGGATCCTCTCGTCGACGTCGGTCGCGCCCTTCTCGCGCGCCTCCTCCAGGAGCGTCCACGCGCCCACCCACTCCTTCCGTCCGAACGCCTCCATCCCCTTCCGCCGCGGCTCCTCCCAGGCGGGCGGGGCCACTGGATTCATCAGGACGACGGGCGGCTTCAGGGCGTCACCGTTGCCCTTCGACGTCGCGAGCTCCGGTTTCACCGGATCGGGCGGCGGCGGCGCCGTGTGGATGGCGTTGAGGACCAAGTAGCCCCCCACGCCCACGACGATCACCGCGGCGACCAGACTCAGATAGAGCGGCGCTGAGCTCGCCTGCTTAGGCGCGGGCAGCGGCGTTTTCTCGATCCCCGTGGGTCCGCCGCGCGAGGAGACGCGGAGGGTCTCGTTGAAGAGCGTCGACTTCTCGTCGGGCGTGACCCCCTCTCGGAAGCAGCGGACCGCGGAGACGAGGGCTTCCGGCGACGCGTACCGCTTCTCGGGCTCCTTCTCCATCAGGCGGACGATGATCGCCTCCACCTCCAGGGGGATCGCGGGATTCAGCTCGCGGGGCGGCTTCGACTTCTGGTGGACCTGCTGGTACATGATCGCCGTCGCGCTCTGACCGCTGAACGGGGGCTGCCCGGTCCCCAGCTCGTAGAGGACCACGCCCAGCGAATAGAGGTCGCTCCGGATGTCGCATTCGCCGCCGGTAGCCTGCTCCGGAGACATGTACTTCGCCGTCCCCATGATGACCTCGGACTGGGTGAGATCGCTCTCGGGGTTCTTGGCGAGGCCGAAGTCCATGACCTTGATCTCGCCCTCCTTCGTCTGGATGATGTTCGAGGGCTTGATGTCGCGGTGGACGATGCGGTGCTTCCACCCCGCCTGCAGGGCCAGCCCCACGTTGAGCGCGACCGCGAGCACCTCGTCGATCGTGAACCGGTGGCCGCCCCGGAGCCGCTGGGCGAAGTCCTCCCCCTCCACGAACTCCATGGCGTAGAAGTGCTCGCCCTCGGCCTCCCCGGCGCCGAAGACCTGGACCACGTGGGAGTCCACGAGGCGCGCGAGGAGGGCGGCCTCGCGGTGGAAGCGCTTCACGAACTCGGGGTTCTCGATCAGCTCCTTCTTGAGGACCTTGATCGCGGCCGGCCGGTCGAGCGAGACCTGGCGGCCCTGGTAGACGGCGCCCATCCCCCCGCGGCCAAGCACCTTGTCGGGAAAGATCTCGAAGTCACCCCAAGTCTTGACCGGCATTTCGTGGCAATTATACACCCGATTGGCGGAAAACTCCTAGGACTTGGGGCCCGGATCCCCCGGCCTGCGCCGCCCCGCCCCCAGGGCGAAGAGCAGTCCTCCGGGGATCGTGGCCAGGATCAGGCCGATGTTGTAGAGGATCGAAAGCGCGATCGCCTGGTTCGGGTCCATCCCCCCGAATCGGCCGAAGAGCTGCTCGTAGACCAGTTCCTGCACCCCCCATCCTCCCACCGAGATCGGGACTGCCGTCACGATGAAGATGATCGGCTCGAAGACGAAGAACGCCCAGAGGCCGACGTCGTCGAGCCCCATCGCCCGCGCGAGCCCGTAGATGATCAGGATCCCCGTCGCCTGCGCCAGGAGCGAAAGCCCCGCCGCCGCAGCGACCAGCGCCTTCTTCTCCCGGGCCGAACGGAAGACCCCGTCCAGTTCCTGCCGGACCTTCTGGAACGGCAGGCGGGCCCCCACTCCGCGGCGGAGGGCGGGATTGAAATAGACGAAGTACCCCAGCACCATCGCCCCCAGCAGGCCGTAGACGACGATCGCCAGCCGCTTGTCCTCGAAGCGGCCGAGGAAGGGCGTCATGCACGCGGCTCCCAGCGCGACCATCACGGCGAGGCCGATCACGCGGTCGAGGATCACGGTCCCGACCACCGCGGCCTTCCGCTCCTCGCCTTGCACCGCAAGAAGCGCCTTGGTGAGGTCTCCTCCGACCGCGCCAGGCAGGAACTTGTTGAAGAACGCCCCCGCGTAGGTCATGAAGAAGACCTGCCCGAAGGGGACGGCGAACCCGTGGCCGCGCAGCAGCAGCCACCAGCGCAGAGACAGGATCGCGAACACCCCGAGGAGCGCCGCCACCATCGCGAAGAACAGCCCCTTATGGGTCTGCTCGAAGAGGGAGAAGAAACCCTGCTTCTCGAGGACTACGTTCTTCGAAGGATGCTCCTCCGTGGACCCGTCCCGGAAGACCACCGTCGCGCGGTCCCCCGATCGCCGGATCTCCTTCACGTCCTTCGTGACGAGCCACTCGTATTCCGCAGGGCCCGCCTTCTTCATGACGCGGACCGTGTCCCGGAACTCGATCATCCGCAGGACCAGCGCCGCCGCGGCGACCGTCAGGACGACCCGGGCGACGTTCCACGCCCACCGCCTCGCGCTAGGGGACACCGCGGACCCTCGTTCGGGCGTCGAGGACGCCCGCCATCTCCGCCGCGTAGCGGCCGAGGATCTTCTTCGCGAACGGCACCGGCTTCACTCCGAGATCGCGCAGCGCGCGCGTCTCGACCCCCACGTCGAGCGCCCTCTCCACGTTGATTCCCCAGTGGATCTTCGAAGAGACGGGCGTCAGCGTCGCGATCGAGATCGAAAGCTTCCCCTTCCCGACATAGAGGTCGTCCCCGTCCCGGCGCACGCCGGACCCGAGTTCGTCAAGCACGATCGCCGAGAGCATCCGCTGCCGGAGCCCCGCCTTCTCGAGATCCAGGTCGAAGTGCTCGACGATGAAGTGGACCATGAGCGGACTGGCGATCCGCGACTTGGCGCGGACGTCCTCCAGATCGACCATGTTCGAGAACGGGATCTCGCAGCCGCCCCGGAAGGCCACGATCGAGTCGCCCTGGAGGCCGAACGTGCGGTAGGCCCAGAGCGAGTGGATCTGAGTGCCGTCGTAGTCGATCCGGCGGCCGACCCACATCGTCTTCACGGACGCACCGCCTGGGCCCACGCCTCCTTCTCGCGGGGCACGTCCTGCCGCCCCGTGAGCTCGCGGAGCTTCTCGTGGGCGAGGTGGGAGAGGCTGGCGTCCCTTTCACCGACCGCCTCGGCCAGGGCCTCCCTCGCACGCGCGAGCGACCCGTACCGGGCCGCGACGGCCTTCACCGCCGAGCGCCTCACGCCGGGATCGGGATCGTCCTTGAGCGCGGCCAGGACGGGCTCGAGGCCGTCCGGCCCGCCGACCGCGGCGACGGTGGCGCACGCCTGCCCGCGCACCATGGGGTGACCGCCCTTGAGACGCGGGAGGGCGTACGGGAGGTATTCCTTCCGGCCGATCTCGGCCATCGACTCCAGCACGCCCGTGACCACGAGGTAGTGGGGGTCGTCCAGGAGCCGGACGAGCTCGGACTCGGAGGCGACGTCCCGCGCCGCGCCGATCTCCCGGGCCCCGAGGTAGCGGTCGTAGGGATCCTTGCTCCGGGTGTTGGGGGACGGGCCGCCGCAGGAAGCGAGGAGCAGCACGGCCCCGAATAGCCTTTGCATGGCCCGCATTATAGGGACTGCGACCCCGATTTCAACGAGACGTCGTTCACCGCGGCCTGGCCGGAGCGACGGGCGCCACGGCCTCGATGAATCCGAATCCCAGGTTCCAGATATGAGCCTCGTTGGTCTCCAGGATCACCACGTCGCGCC
>CAZSCC010000686.1:0-1570 GCA_964604905.1 uncultured Planctomycetales bacterium | reverse complement strand
ATCCTGCGGGAAAGGAGGGGGGGAGGAGGGGTGAAAGAGGGAGGATCGGGGAACGTCAGGCCTCAAAGCCCGCCCGCGCCGGAGGCGCGGTCTTTTTTCCCAGAGAGGAGCCCGGGGTGGTTTCGTTGCACTCTCTTATTGATCGAATTCAAACTCCCCCTGAGGAGAGCCGCGAGGAGGCGACCGCGCGGGGATCTCGGTCGAGAGGCCCATCGACCGCAGGATCCGGCGCACCGTCCAGGGCTCCGTGATCGTCGAGATCACCCGCATCTGGCCATTGCACTTGGGACATCGGAGGACGTCCAGCTTCAGCGAGCGCAGGATCCGCTCCGCCCACCGGAGCGACGTTCCCTTCGCCTTCCGTCGCCGCCGCCCGGGACGCTCGTCGTCCTCGTCCGCCGGGTCGAAGCCGCGGTCCACCGGACACCCCTCCTCCGCCGGAGGCGTCGGCACCACCACCTCACGCCAATAGTGGCTCGGACCCAACACCCCATGGTATCGGACGAGATGGCTCCGGGGCGGCGGAACGAGCGCCGCCAGGCGCTCCATGAGCTCCAGCGGCTCAAGCACGATCCCCCGCCCCCCGTCCGGCCGCGCCTTCCGGAAGGCGTACTCCAGCCTCCCGTCCGAAAGCCGCGTCAGCCGCTCCTCCGCAAAGGCCGGCCTGAACAGGTAGCGGCAGACCTTCTCCAGCCCCTCCCGGTCCCGACCGTCCAGCTCCACCCCCGCGTGGATCGAATAGCCCTCCTCCTCCGCCGTGTCCGGCTTCTCCTCCGGAGGCCGCCACGCCCGGCCCTTCGAGCGGCCCACGACCTGCACCCGCTTCCACCCCTCCGAGAGCCCCACCAGCCCCTGGATCGACGCCCCCTGCACCACGTCCATCATCGCCGGCTCCGCCGGCTCCACCCCCGCGGGCCCCCCTTCCGCCTTCGGGCGCATCACCAGCACCCCCTTCCGTTCCAGCATCCCGTTCACCCGCTTCGCCACCCGGTGGACCCCCTCCTGCAGCGCATCCGCGGTCGGCCTCGGCGCCTCGAAGAAATGGACCCTTTGCGTCCCCGGGTCCCTCCAGTACACCCCGTCCAGCACCAGCGTGTGGGCGTGGACGTGGCAATTGAGGGAGGAGCCGTAGCGCTGCACCGACGTCACCGCGCCGCACACCATTTCCACTTCGAAGGGGAGGGACCTCCGCTGGCGCCACTCGTCGGGGTCCAGGTCCTCCCGGGCATAAATCAGCTCCCGCTTGTAGTACCGGAAGACCTCCTCGATGAAGATATCGATCGCCCGGGTCAGCAGCTTCGAGTCGCGCGCCAACTGGAACCGCACCGGCCAGGGGAAGCTGATCACCCACTGGCGGATCGGGACGTGAGGCAACACGCGGTCGACCAGATGGGTCGCCGTGTCGGCCATCCGCCGGCCCATGCAGGACGGACAGAAGCCTCGGCCCTTGCAGGAAAAGCCCACCACGCCGTCATATCCGCACCCGGCGCAGTGGACCCGGGCGAAGCCGTTCGCCAGGATCCCGCAGTCCAGATACCGCTCGAACTCCTGCCGCACGTAGGTCGGCAAT
>CAZSCC010000685.1:0-15953 GCA_964604905.1 uncultured Planctomycetales bacterium | reverse complement strand
CCTCGAGCGCGAGTTCCCCGGCCTGCCGGTGATCCTGGCGGGCGTGGAGGTCGCCGTGCCGGCGACCGGCCAGGTGGCGGCAGTCTTCCCCGCCCCCCTCTCCCCCCGGAGCCTGATCGCCGCCTTCGCCCGGCTCGACCGGCAGCGGCGCGAGCAGATCCGCTCGCTCCCGGTCCGGCTCGCGGCCGAGGGCCTGTCGATCTCCTGCACGCTGGCCGCGCTCACTCCCGAGACGATGGTGCTGTCGGGCGAATCCGATGAGTTTCAGAAGTACTTCGGCTCCTCTCCCAGCCGCGTGGAGGCGCTCGTCTCCGGCGTGCCTCTCGGGGGCGAGGTGGCCTCGATCGACACCGACCTCTCCCGCCGCGTCCGGAAGGTGGACGTCCGCCTCGAAGGCGGGCAAGCCCGCCAGATCCTGGCCTCTCTCCTCAAATAATAAGAACAGACGCTGCGTTGTCGTGCACTGCACGACAACGCAGCGTCTGTTCTCGCTCACTTCCAGGGCTGGAAGCGGAAGGCCGTGCCGTCGTGCTCCACGTAGTCCTGGGTCCCCCCGCACCAGTCCCCCATCACGTAGAGGTCGCAACGGCGGCCCTTCACCTCCATCGTCAGGTGCTGGGGCTGGTGGATGTGGCCGGTGATCAGGGCGTCCGCCCCCTGCTCGAAGAACGGCCGCGCCCGCTCGAGGAGCCGCTCGGGCGTCCAGGTCGTGCGCGGCGTCGTCATCGGCGAGACCTTCCGGAACCCGCGCACCACCGTCCTCCCCACGAAGGCGGGCAGCTGGAGCCACAGGTCCTCGATCGGCTTCGACCGCATCAGGGTCCGGTAGGCCGTGTACTTCGGGTTGGTGTTGTAGAGGAAGTCCCCGTGGGCGAGGAGGACCGTCCGCCCCCCCACCTCGATCCGCGCCCGGTCGCCCAGCACCTTCGCGCCCGTCACGCGCTCGAACTTCTCCTCCACCAGGTAGTCGCGGTTCCCCTTGATGAAGAAGATCTTCGCCCGCCCCGATTTCTCCTTCAGCGCCGCCAGCTCCTCCCGGTAGTCGGGCATCGCCAGATGCTTGGGGCCGATCCAGTAGTCGAACAGATCGCCCACGATGTAGATCGCGTCGCACGGCTGATCGAGGAAGCGCGCCCAGGAGCGGTTGGCCGCGGGATCGCCCGCCCGAAGGTGGACGTCGCTGACGAAGAGCGTGCGCGCCATCGGAGGAGTATATCGGGCCGCGCCGCCTAGCGCGAGATGCCGCTGCAGAACGGGACGAGCACCGTGAAGAAGCCCAGCCCGATCATGACGAAGAGGAGCGAGAGCGGCCAGCCCAGCCGCGGCTCGAGCGCCTCCGCCGGCCGCTCCTCGTGCGCCTCCCGCGCCTCGTCCGGGAACTCCCGGTAAATCTCGTCGATCGACTTCATCCGCCCTCAGTATACCCGATCACCAGTTGTTAATCCCCATCGGATCGCCGCTGCTGTCCGCGGCCCAGAGGTCGAATCGCCCGGGCCGGAAGACGCCCGGGCATCGATAGTGGATGATGTTGGCAGGCCGATCGCCGTCCGACCACACGGGATTGAGCACGCTGCCGCCGTTCAGAAGGTCCTGCTGGAACTCGAAGTACTTGTGCTTCCTGGGTCCTTTCCGGCTCAGGTATTCAACCAACTCCCGCGACCCCGAACCGCCTCCGGGCGGGTAGGCGCCGTAGTCCGTCGCATAGGACTCGATCGCCTGGTCCAGCTGGCTGATGAGGTGTGAGGCGGTCCCGGCGGCGGCCTCACGCCAGCCCTTGCTGCACACGGGAGGGAGAAAGAGGCCGTTGGTGCACACCCAGACGACAAGCGAAACGACCGCCGGCTCGACGATCTTCAGCCGCTTCCGCGGACGGACGCCGACATCCATGAGGAAGGGAAAGCAAGCGGCGTGCCTGACCCGGGACTCGGGGCTCTGGACCCGCGACTAACCTTGCGGGATCCAGATCGCCTTCTGGATCGTCCGCTCCTGCCGTTCGCCCACGTCGTCCACGATCACCAAGGTGACCCGGATGGCGGGGACACGGTAAATGACCGCCGTACCCGTGGGCTCCTGGCCCGCCGGGTTGGACTCGTTGAACGGGCTCGGGTCGAGCTGCGAGAAATGCTGGTTGGCGGCGTAATACTCGAGGTTGAAGCTCACGATGTAGTGGCAGATCTCCTGGTCGACCACTTCGACCATCGCCCCGCTGACCCGATCCTTCACCTTGGCACTGAACTTCCAGGGGACCTTCGGGTCGACCGACACCGCCCCGCCCGACCCTCCCGCGGCGGCGTTCGGATCCTCCGCCACGCGCACCTTCCGGACGAGCGTGAAGAGCGCGCGGCCCGTCCGCAGCGTCGCCTGGTGGGACATGTCCCCCGATACGACCGTGTTGCCGGGGCCGATCGCCTTGCTGCCGGGGATCAGGGTGTAGGTCACCTCGCAGGTCTGCATCGCGTCGCCCACCGTGGTCGTCGAACGGAAGCAGATCGTGTCGCCCGCCGCGTCCGTGTGGTGGCCGCCCACCTTCTGCGGGAGCGCGTCGGCCGTGCTGGCCCAGCCGTTCTCCATCCAGAAGCGCTGGAGGGGCACCTGCGCGCCCGTCGCGGGCGGCGGAGCCGCGGCCCCCGCGGGGCCCGGCTTCTGGGCCTCGAGGGGATCGAACGACAGGCATCCCAGGAGGTCGTTCTCCATGATGTCCACCGCGTAGCGGGCGTTCGTGAAGACGGTCATCCGCGCCTCCTGGGTGGCGACGGTGTCCGTGGTACCCGCGAAGATCATCGTGACGGCCGCGAGCAGCATCACCATGAGCGCGACCGCGATCAGGAGTTCGATCAGCGTGAAGCCGGAAGTCCGACGATTCGTGCGCTTCATGGGTCCTCCTATTGTGCGGCGATCCGCTTGCTGATCACGCCCACCAGCTTCCGCACGTCCGTGCCGGTCCCCGCGGTCGTGGTGCCGCCCCCGCCCATCGCGTCCATCTGCATCGAGGTCCGGAAGACGTAGACGCGGAACTCGTACAGCTTCATCATGGGATCGAGGTCCGTCTCCGTGTACGCCGAGCCCGGCTTGTCGGGATTGGGCTGGGGAGTCGGCCGGATCAAGTACTCCATGGTGTAGACCTTGCGGATGTCGAACGAGAAGGCGAACTGGCTGTAGGAGTCGGTGGGGTCGTTCTCCTGCTTCACGGTGTCCGTCGTCTGCTTCACCCAGCCGTCCCCGGCCAGCTGGAAGAGGCGCTCGTCGTCCTCCGCGTTCCACACGGCGGGGAGCTGCTGGCCCGGGTCGGGGTCGCTGGGCGACTTGGTCCCGGGGAAATGGATCCACTGGGGGTCGCCCGCCTTCTCGATCTTCGGGAGCACGAACCGGTACTTCATCCGGGTGGTGCCCAACTGGAGGTCGTGGGTCAGGGTGACGACCGTCCGCGAGTTCGTCGTGTCGTACACCGAGAGACGCATCGAGTTCGTCAGGGCCTGAGCGACCGACTCGCCGACCAGGGCTGCGTTGGTCTCCTCCATCGACTCCCGCGCCAGTTCCATGGCCGGCGGGAAGAGCCGGAGGATCCCCAGGACGCCGAGCACCATGACGATGAGCGCGAGAAGAATCTCGATCAGCGTCATGCCGCGCCGGTTCGACCGCTTCGCCATGAGAAGTCCTCCTGTGGTTCGGGCCGCGGAGACCTACGGTCCTTCCTGGTTCAGGAAGAACGTCCTTCGGATCTTCCCGCTCGCCCGGTCCAGGTCCATGCACATGTAATAGGGCTGAAGATCGATCTTGATGATGATGTCGCCCACCGGGTTGGGGCTGGCGCCGTTCATGACCGCGTCGAACGTCGACGCCTGGATCTCCTTGAAGCCGCCGCTGAAGTAACAGTACCCCGACGGGGTGAAGGCGATCCAGACGGGCGCGTACTCGAACTGCACGTGCTTGGGGAGATCGATCCGGCCTCCCTCGAGGGCGGGGTCGGCGTCGGCCGAATCGGAGTTCTGGTCGCCCTGGTAGAGGCCGTCCAGGTTCAGGGGGTTGTCCCGGTGGATCTCCATCCACGCCTCGGTCTGGGTCTTCGAGAAGACCACGTAGTGCACGCGGTGCGTCTTGGCCGCGGCCTGCTTGGCCTCCGCGATCACCTGGGAGACGATCATCGACCCCTGCCGCACCCCTTGGCCGCGGAAGAAAACCCCCAGGAGGGCCACCGAGACGCCGGCCAGGATGACGATGATGATGATGACGATCAGCATCTCGATCAGGGTAAAGCCCTTGTCGCGTCTCATGTCGTCACCCCGCATCTAATTTATTCCTAGTATTCCTTGATCCAGTTGGCGATGTCGTCCGTCTCGCCCCCGGCGTCCACCAGGTCGTCCTGCCCGTTCTTCCCGGGAGACCAGATGTCCACGCCCCTCGGGTGGTACTTTCCGGGCAACTTGTAGCGGACGGTCCCGTCCCAAGGATCGACGATGGGCGAGGGTTGGTCGGCCTTGGGCACCTGCCCCTTGGAGAGCTTGAGCCAGTCCTGCGGGAACTCGATGAGGGGAGGCACCTTGACCATCAGGCTCGGGCCGCTGTCGGTGATCCCCCTCGCCACCGTGCGCTCGCGCCCGAGGTAGAAGTGCAGGCAGCGCGAATCGCCCTTGTCGTTGGGCGGATAGACGTTGTACTCCTGCCGGTAGATCTTGCAGGCCTTGTCCAGGCCGTCCACGATCGCCTTGCAGTTGGCGTTGGCCGCCCGGTCCATCACCCCGACGATGAAGACCGCCAGCAGCGACATCAGGATCGTGATGATCGCGATCACCACGATCAGCTCGATCAGCGTGAAACCGTCGTTCCTGCGTCTCATCCTTTATTCCTTAATCCAGTTGGCGACGTCGTCCGTCACGCCTCCGGGCCCCACCAGGTCGTCTTGGAGGTTCTTCCCCGGCGACCAGAGGTCGATTCCCGTCTTGGTGTAGAAACCCGGCACCTTGTACCGGATCAGGCTGCCCCACGGATCGACCAGCGCCACCGGCTGGTTGGGATCGGGGATCTGGCCCATGGAAAGATCGAGCCAGCCCTGAGGGAAGTCGAAGAAGGGCGACGCCTTGACCGTCTGCCCCCCACTGCCGTTCGAGACCGCCTTCCGCAGCAGCCTCTCGCGGCCCAGCGAGTAATGCAGGCAGCGCGAGTCCCCCCGATCATCGGGGGGATAGGCGTTGTTCTCCTGGCGATACGCCTGGCAGGCGACTTGGACCGCCTGGAGAAACGCCCGGGTCGAGCGGACCTTCGCCCCATCGATCGCTCCGACGATCAAGACCGACAGGAGCGCCACCAGGATCGTGATGATGGCGATCACCACGACCAGCTCGATCAGCGTAAACCCCCTGCGATCGTTCATCGTCCCCTCAACAGCGCCTCTCACCCGAGTCCGGGGCTACCAGTTATTCACGCTCCACTGAGCGGTGGGGTTGCCTGCTCCCCCTTCCTGATAGTCGCATCCGGCGCACCACATGTCGAACCGGCTCTGACGCATGATGGGGGGCTGGCCCCCGCCGCCGCCCCCGGCCGGGGGCGCACCGCTCCCCGCCTGCTTCTGGTTCAACCGGTAGTAGATGATGTTGGCGGGCGCACCCCCGTCCGACCACACGGGATTGACCACGCTGCCGCCGTTCAGAAGGTCCTGCTGGAACTCGAAGTACTTCATCTTCTTGGGGCCGCTCTTGGAGAGGGCGGAGACCAAGTCCTTCGTCCCATCGCCCTTCCCCGCGGGATAGACCGCGTAGTCGGTCCCGTAGGACTCGGTCGCCTGATCGAGCTGACTGATCATGTGGGCCGCCGTCCCCTGTCGGGCGCTGCAGAGCGCCTTCATGATGGCGGGCAGCAGGAGCGCCGCGATCAGAGAGATGATGACGATGACCACCAAGAGTTCGATCAGGGTGAACCCCGATCCCCGGCGCGACCTCAGACCCATATCGGCCCCCTTTCAGTGAACCCGTGAACTCCGGACATTATAAATGGAATACACGGCGGAAATCCATGACTCTTGGTGAGCAATCCCCGTACCACCCCATCTTGGAGAACCGCCCCCCAGAGGCCTCTCAGCCCACCCCACAGCCCCTTGGACACCCTTCTCCATACCCATCCTTCTAGAAGGCCCTTTCGTTACCGTGGGGTAACACCGTTACGGCCCCGGAACGATCAGGGAATCCCAGTTGTTGACGCCGTCTTCGGTCCCGTCGGGGCTCCGCCCCCACAGATCGAAGGCCCGGGCATTGTGGACGATCTCCGTCAACGCGCGGATTTCCCGGTTGTTCCGGTAACAGAGAACCAGCGAGAAAGGGGCGACCGGATTGCGGAGGTCGCCGGTGGGGGTCAGCATCTCCTCCACGAAGACCATGTAGGGAGCGCCTGATCCCGAGGGAGAGCGGAGCGCGTGGACGAGGCCCGCCGTCCCGTTCCCGTCGCCGGGAGGGAAGTCCCCGTGATCGTGGTAGTAGCCCCACGTGGCCTGCGTGAGCTGGTCGATCCACCGCTGCGCCTCCGCCTGCCGGCGCAGTCGCGCCTCCTGGGGCGACGGGGGCGCCAGGAGGACCGCGGCCGCCGACCCGACGGTCATCACGATCACGGTGAAGACGACGATCTTCCCCAGCCCATTCACGGACCCACACATTGCAAAGGCCGTGCCACTCGGTATAATCCGCTTGGAGATGGATGTCCTTCGCGCATTGGTCCTCGTCCAGGAGAAGCCTCCCGCCTCCCCCCTCGGCAAGAACAGCGTCCTGTGGATCATGCTCGTCGTCGGGGCCCTCTTCTTCGTCGTGGTGGTCCCCCGCCTTCGACGGCGCCGATCGGGCGCTCCTCCGGAACGCCCGGGCACGTTCCGCGAGTCATCGAGCACGATGCGGGATGAACTCGAGCGCCTTCTGGCCGAGATCCAGGATCTCTCCCGCGAGCAGATCGCCCGGCTCGACACGAAGATCCGCCTGGTCAGCCAACTCCTCCTCGAATGCGACCAGAAGAAGAAGGAACTCGAGGCGCTCCTGGGTCGCGCCGTGGGCGCGGGGCTGTCGAGGCTCGAACCGGCTCCCCCGCCCCGCCCCGCGAACCCTCTCCACGACCAGGTCTACGCGCTCCGGGACTCGGGCAAGAACGTACTCGACATCTGCGCGGCCACGGGCCTCGAGTCCGGCGAGGTGGAACTGATCCTCGGCCTGCGGAAGATGCAGCGCTGACGCGCCCCTCCGTTGGTTCGTAGTCCGTATTTGGTGATTCGTCGACCGTCGTTCGTGATCCGCGGTCCGCCATGGAACTCCCTCCCGTTTCCGTGCCCCCCGGCGCCCCGTCTTCGCTTCCCCCCGTCGTGACGGCGACCGTCCAGTCGGTCCTAGGTCCCTACCGCTACGAGATCCAGATCCAGGGGATGCTGCTCGAGATCGAGGCCCACCTCTTCCTCTCCGTCGGCGACAAGCTCCCGCTCCGGGTGGCGCGCCAGTCGCCGAACGAGGTGGTCTTCGAGCTTGTCCGTCCGCCACGGAAGCCTGCCGGGGAGGCCCCCGATCCCCACCGCTTCCCCCCCGAAGCCCGCGAGGTCGTCCGCGAGTTCGTCCGCATGCGCGCCCCGCTCGATCCCGCCCTGGTCGAGCGGGCCGCCAAGCTCGCGCACGACGCCCCCACCGCCCAGGCCGCCGCTTTCCTCGCCGCCCACGGGTTCGAGCCCGCGGCCGAACCGGTGGACGCGCTCGCACGCCTCCTCCTCCCGCCCCCCCCGATCGATGAGGCGTCCCCTCTCGTCGCGGCCTCGCCGCGGGAGTTCGCCGGGAAGGCGGAGCTCCTCGCTCGATCGTCCGCGACGCCCTTCGAGGCCGGGATCGCGGCGATCCTCGAGCGTTCCCCCCGCCTCCGCGTGATCGACCGGCTGATCGAAGCATTCTCGGCCGCCGCGCCCCGCGAGGCGCCCGGCGAGAACCTCGCCGAGGCGCTCCGGCTCGCCCGCTCGGCGACCCCGGAGACGCTGGACGAGGCCCTCCGCTCCCTCCCCCCGCTCCCGAAGGAGGCGCTCCGGGAGCTCCTCCGCCAGCTCCAGGAGATGGAGCGCCGCGAGATCGCTTCGGTCCCCGAGCTCGCCGGGATCCGGCAGAATCCGGGGACGGCGCTCGAGGCCGCCGAGCGCCTCGGCAGCCTGCGCCTCGTCAACCAGCTCGCGCAGCTCCGGGGCGACGGCGTCCTGGTCCTCGAGGTCCCGGTGCTCTCGGAGGGCCGGATCGATCTCATCCCGCTCCGCATCCGCCGCGAGGCGGAGAAGAAGGGTCGTGCGGAGACCGGACCCCGCTTCGCCGTCACGGTCGACGCGGATCTCAGCCGCGTGGGCCTCGTCCGGGCGCATTTGGACTCTGCGGGGAAGACGCTGCGCATCCGGCTCCGCGTGCGCGACCGGGGGGTGCGGGACCACCTCGAGCGCGGCGCGGGCGAGCTGGCCGAGGCCCTCCGGGCGCAGGGGTTCGAGGCCGCCGTCGCCGCCGAGCTCGTCCAGGCCCTCGAGCGGGAGTCGATCTTCGACGCCTTCGCCGCGCCGGATGGATCGATCACGCTGGACGTGACGCTGTGAGCGACCGGCAGCTGGCGGTGGCGCTCCGGTACCTGCGGGGCCGGGACGAGGCCCCGCACGTCGTTGCCAAGGGCCGCGGGAGCGTGGCCGAGCGGATCCTCGAGATCGCCCGCTCCCGCGGGGTCCCGCTGCACCGCGACACGGACCTCGCGGAGGTCCTCGTGCGGCTCGACCTGGGGGACTGGGTGCCCCCCGAGCTTTACAAAGCGGTCGCCGAGGTGCTGGCGTACCTGTATAGGATGAATGGGATGTATACTTGATTTGGATTTCCCGCGTGCTAGACTAACGGTTGACCCATGAGCACCAAGAAGGTCGCGCTGATCTCCGACCTCCACTCGAACATCGAGGCCCTCGAGGCGGTCCTCGCCGACATCAAGTCCCAGGGCGTGGACCAGATCTACTGCCTGGGCGACCTGATCGGCTACGGCCCCAATCCGCGGGAAATGCTGCAGCACGCCTTCAACTGGTCCTGGTCGCTGCGCGGGAACCACGAGGACGCGCTCCTCTTCCTGGCGCTCGATTTCAACCCGGAGGCCGCGCAGGCGATCGACTGGACGCGCAACCAGCTCAACGAGCAGACGGGCACCAAGGAAGACAACCACAAGATGTGGAACTACCTGGGCGACCTGCCCGACATCCGCGAGGAGGACGGGGTCACCTACCTCCACGCCTCCCCCCGCAACCGGACCAAGGAGTACGTGCGTCCCCACGACGTGCAGGACCGCGAGAAGATGGAGGAGATCTTCTCGATGATCAAGCACGCCTGCTTCTGCGGACACACGCACGAGCCGGGGGTCTTCACCGAGGACTTGAAGTTCTATCCGCCGCGCGCCTTCGCTAACAAGGTGAAGCTCGCCGACGGACGGAAGTACTACGTCAACATCGGGTCGGTGGGCCAGCCGCGCGACCGGGACACGCGCTCCTGCTACGTGATCTGGGACCCCGAGTCTCAGGTCGTCGAGTTCCGCCGGGTGGACTACGACTTCAAGAAGACGATGGACAAGATCTTCTCGATCAAGCACATCCCGAGGAGATTCGGCGAGCGTCTCGAAGTCGGCCGCTAGCAGGCTGCTGAAAAAGTCCTTCGGAAGGCCGGTGACGACTTGTCCGACCGTGATTCCGCCAAGAAATCGAAGGTCGCCATGCTTCCCAGAGAGTTTTTCAGCACCCTGCTAGCCCGCCCTAGCGCGGCTCCTTCTTCTTGTGGTGGTCCAGTTTCCACATCCCGCCCTCGACCACCAGCTGGTACATCTCGGGCTCGTTGCGGCTGCTGTGGACCAGGACGGAGACGCCCAGATCGTCGGCGCTGACCTTGGCGATCTTCACGCGGGTGAACTCGTACCGCAACTCGAGCGCCGCGTCCTTCAGGTACCCCACCAGGAGGGCGTTCAGCGACGGGTCGGCCAGCACCGTCCGCGGCAGGGTCGGCACGCGGCCCTTCGACGTCGCCTTCTCGGCCTCGCCGTGCCAGAGGTCGACGTCGGTGCGGGCGTTCCCCTTGAGCTTCGTCCTCCACTCGAGGGCGGCGGGGTCGCCCTCCGCCAGCCGGTCGTAGGTCCACTGGGACTTGTAGCTCTGGGTCATCATCTGGACAGCCTCGGCCATCTTTCCGGCCACGAGGAGGTCGAGCCAGTGCTCGAACGACACCCGGGCGTCCTCCTGCTGCATCTCGTTCTGGTCGGGGTACCCCTCGCACGACGCGAGGAGCGCGAAGAGCGCGACGAACTTTCTCACTTCTTTCCTCCCTGGAGGGCGGCCTTCGCCTCGTCGAGCGAGACCAGGCGCTCGGAGCCCTCTTTCATGTCCTTGAGCTTGACCATCCCCTTGTCCGCCTCCTCGGGCCCGATGAGAAGAGCATACCGCGCGCCCGACCTGTTCGCGCTCCTCATTTGCGCCTTGAGGCTCCTCCCCTCGAAGTCCATGTCCCCCGAGAGCCCCGCCCGGCGGAGCGCGGTCACGGTCGAGAAGATCCGGCTCCGGGGGAGGTCGCCCGCCGCGATGGCATAGAAATCGGGCGGCGGCGCGGCGACGTCGCCCGCCATGGCCAGGAGGATCCGTTCGGCGCCCGCGGCGAATCCCACCGAGCCCAGGTCCGGCCCCCCCATGTCGCGCACCAGCGTGTCGTACCGCCCTCCCCCCGCCAGCGCGTTCTGCGAGCCGAGCGCGGCGGAGCTGAATTCATAGACGGTCCGCGTGTAGTAGTCCAGGCCGCGGACGATGCGCGGATCGACGCGGTACGGGACCCCCGCGTCCATGAGCGCCCCCTCAACCCCCTGCATGTGCTCCTTGCACTTCACGCAGGTGTGGTCGATGGCGGCCGGCAGGCTCCGGGTTTTCTCCGCGTCCGCCTTGCAGTCGAGGATGCGGAAGACGTTCCGCTCGACGCGCTTGTTGCAGTTGCCGCAGAGGGAAGGCAGCAGCGGACGGACGGCTTCCTTGAGCGCCTCGCGGTAGCCGCCGCGGCACTCGCCGCAGCCGATCGAGTTGATCCGCAACTCCCAGGCTGAAACCCCCACGGCGCCGAGGATCTCGGAGAAGAGAACCATCGTCTCGGCGTCCGCAAGGGGGTCGTTCGCACCGACCGCTTCGACGCCGAGCTGCGTGAACTGTCGGAAGCGCCCCTTCTGCGGCTTTTCCCGGCGGAAGGCGGGCCCCATGTACCAGAGCTTCCAGAAGTTCTTCTTCGCGGGCAGGCCGCCCTCGATTACGGCGCGGATGGTCCCCGGGGTGAGCTCCGGGCGGAGCGAGAAGGACTCCCCCTCCGTGTCGGTGAACTTGAACATCTCCTTCTCGACGATGTCGGTCGTCTCGCCGCTGGCTTTGTTGAAGAGGGCGGTGTGCTCGAAGACCGGCGTCCGGATCTCCTCGTAGCCGAATCGGTCGAAGCACGAACGCGCGGCGTCCTCGAGCTTCCGC
Organism: uncultured Planctomycetales bacterium; assembly: GCA_964604905.1. Taxonomy (GTDB): domain Bacteria; phylum Planctomycetota; class MHYJ01; order MHYJ01; family JACPRB01; genus JACQFK01. The sequence goes on along the minus strand of CAZSCC010000685.1, from coordinate 4,462 downwards.
CACCGGGCGGCCTCCTCGGGCAGGACGTCGTGGGTCCCCTCGGGCGCGCGGAAATTCATCGCGGCGGGATTCTAGCCGATGCGGGGGAATCCCTCAACGGCTTTTCTTGCTTGACGGGCCGCGCGGGGGCCGCTACAGTCGCTCCCATGACCGTCGCGCGCGTCACCGAGATCACGGCCTCGTCGAAAAAGAGCATCGAGGCGGCCATCGAGGAAGGGCTCTCGCGGGCCTCGAAGTCTCTCCGCGGCATCACGGGCCTGGAGATCGTCTCCGTCAAGGCCAAGGTCGCCAAGGGGAAGATCCAGGAGTACCGGGTCTCCCTCAAGATCACCTTCGTCCTCGAAGATTAGGCCCCCCGGGGGGCGGCCGAAGGAGACCCGTTCCTTCGATGCATCCATGATCAAGGCTCCCCCCGTCTCCGAGTTCTACGCGCGCAAGCGCCGGCTCGCCTACCTCTTCGCCGCGGCGAGCTTCGCCCTCCTCCTCGCCCAGCTCTACCTCGGGTTCCACAGCGAAGTCTACAGCCGCCCCCGCGCCGCCGCCGACCCCGAGGGCATCAGTGTCGTCCACCGCACTTATGTCCTCGGCGACGAGTCGAATCCCGACTCCCGCCTCCTCCTCCTCGACCCCGCGCTCCAGATCCGCAAGCGGACGTCCCTCGCGGGCGACGCCGGGGGCATCCTCGCCGAGGGCGACGAGATCACCGCCTACTTCGGGACACGCTACTCCGTGCTCCGGGGGGGCGACACCCTCCGCGGCGCCGATCTCGGCCAGAAGTGGGAAGTCCAGGACGCCGTACTCGATCCGGCACGCCGGGAGGCGTGGATCTTCGGATGGAACGACGGGAAGATCGTCGCCCGCAAACGCGCCCTGGGAGGCTATTCGGGCGAGATCCCCGTCGTTTCGACCGGGCGGATCGACCGCCTCGCCGCAGCGATGGACGGCGAGCGTGGCCCGCTCGTCGCGTGGCGCGAGGCCGATTCGTCGCGCGTCCGGATCGTGCTCTTCGACGGCCAGGCGTTCGTCCCGCGCGGCGAGTTCGACCTCGGGGCGGCCCTCCAGTGGGACGTGATCCTCCACCGGAAGCGCGTCCTCCTGATCTCGTACCGGAGCGAGGATCGGACGTTCAAGGCCGTGACACTGCGCCTGCAGTGCTGCCGGGACTGCGGCGAGCCCCCTCCCCCCGAGCGGATCTCCTTCGCCGACCCCATCTTCGTCCTCGGACGCGTCGTCACCGGCGTCGCGGCCGCTCCGCAGGGCGATCGACTCCTGGTCGTCCTGACCCGCAGCAACACCGTCCAGGCGGGCACCGCGCCGCTCGAGACCCTCCTTCCCGAGCCGGGCGCCCGGCTCTTCCCCATCGGCGCCGAGCCCCTCTGGCGCCGGGTCGCGACCGCGCTATGGCCGATGTTCATGCTCTTCTTCTCGTTCTCCCTCATTTTCCTGGGCTACACGATGTTCCGCGAGCGCGGCCGCTTCGTCCTGGAGAGGGTCCGCCCCCCGGCGACCGACGGGCCGCCCCACGCGGAGATCCTCCAGCGCGTGATGGCCCATATCCTCGACCAGATCCTCCTGATCCCTCCCCTGATGATCCTCTCGGACCTGTTCAGCACGGTCACGGAGACGGCGACGCTCAACGTGGAGGATCCGCGGTTCTGGGCGCTCGTGGCGGTGGCCTGCGCCGCAAACTTCATCTACCACTTCTCGATGGAAGCGGCCTTCGGTTGGACGCTCGGAAAGCGGATCCTCGGCTTGCGAGTGACCGAACTCGATGGCTCCCGTCTCACCCTGCGAGGGGCCCTCGTCCGGAATCTACTTCGCCCCCTGGAGGTGAACGTCACGGCAGGCATGATCGGCTTGCTCTTCATGGTGAACAGCCCTCGCCGGCAGCGCCTCGGCGATCGCCTGGGGCGGACGCTCGTAGTGCAGGAGCGCGCGCCGGCGAAGGAAGCGCCTCCTAGCTCGCCCCCCGCGAGAAAAGGACCGCCGGGATCGTCTTGAGGATGATCTTCGCGTCCAGCGCGAGCGACCACCGGTCGATGTACTCGAGGTCCATCTCCATCCAGCGCTTGAAGTCGACATTATTGCGACCGCTCACCTGCCAGATGCAGGTGATCCCCGGCCGCATCGAGAGCCGCCGGCGCTGCCACCCCTCGTACTTCTCCACCTCCGAGGGGAGCGGCGGCCGCGGGCCCACGATCGACATGTCTCCCCGCAGCACGTTCCAGAGCTGGGGGAGCTCGTCGATCGAGAGCTTCCGGAGCAGCCTCCCCACCTTCGTCACGCGCGGATCGTCCTTGATCTTGAAGACCGGCCCGTCCATCTCGTTGCGAGCCTGGAGCTCCGCCTGGAGCGCCTCCGCGTTCTGCCCCATGGTCCGGAACTTGTAGAGCGTGAAGACGCGGCCGTTCATCCCCGACCGCTTCTGCCGGAAGATCGCCGGCCCCGGAGAGGAGAGCTTCACCGCCAGCGCCGCCAGGAGGAGGACCGGCGACGACGCCACGAGCGCCGTCGCGCTCACCGCCACGTCCACGATCCGCTTGACCCCGAGCGCCGCCTCGTCGCGCGGAGCGGAGGAGAGCGTCAGGAGGGACGCCCCCGCCAGATGCTCCAGGCTCGGCCGCGAGTTGAGCTTCCCCAGCAGGCTCATCACGATCCGGACCGTCACCCCCATCTCGTCGCACACCCGCACCGCCTCGTCGAGCCCTTCCAGCGTCCGCCGGGAGACGGCAAAGTGGACCTCGTCCACCACCTCCTTCTTGAGCAGCCCCGGCAGGTCGGCAAGCGACCCGAGCACCTTGAGCCCCGCGACTTCCTCCAGCGCCAGCTTCGGCGCCTCGGAGAGCCACCCGCGCACCTCCACGCCCCACTCGGGATGGGCTCGCAGTTCCTTTACGTGCTGTCGCGCCGCCTTCCCCGTCCCCACGACGACCACGTAGACGCGGTCGTACCCCCGCTTGCGCTGGTGGCGCGCCACCGAAACGCACGCCATGCGGACGAGGGCCAGCGCCGCCAGATCGATCCCCGCGAAAAGCCCCAGGAAGAGGCGCGACGGGTCGAACTTCCGCACCACGATCGCCGCCACGACGACGAGCGAGCCCGCCGCCACCGTCTTGACGACCTTCCAGAGCTCGGCACCCGCCTGGTCTGTCCGCTGCGACCGGTGGAGGCCCCAGGCCCACAGGAGCGGCGCCCAGACGGCGGCGACCGTGGGGAGCAGCCAGAGATGCGCACGAAAGACGAACGGCTTCCCGGGATCCTGGCCCAGCCTGGACCGGATCCAGGCGGCCAGGAGGAACGCCCCCGCGGTGACCCCGAGGTCGAAGAGGGTGAAGACCAGCGCCGAGAAGGTCCGCCGCCGGCTCATCATGTCGTGAGGATTCTAGGCCCGCCGCCGGTGCGATTCAAGCGCCCGTTCGACGTAGTCACGGATCTCCCTCTTATGCCCTTCGCGCGTGAAGCGGAGCGCGTTCTTCCGGCACGCCCCCGGATCGACCGACCGCGTCTCGAACGCGCGGATCGCCTCGGCGAGCGACTCCCGGTAGAGGACCCCCGTCTCCTCCGTGACCGTGTCGAGCGCGCCCCCCTTCGCGAAGGCGATCACCGGCGCCCCGCAAAGCTGCGCCTCCACCGGCACGATCCCGAAGTCCTCCTCTCCCGGGAACAGGAGCGCCCGGCACCGGCGGTAGTGGTCGCGCACGATCTCATCCGGCTGCCAGCCCAGGAACTCCGCGTAGCCAAGCGAGCGGATCTGCCGCTCGTGCGATCCCATCCCGATCACCTTGATCTTCCTCCCCAGCGCCCGGCACGCCTCGATGGCCAGGTCCACGCGCTTGTAGGGCACCAGCGCCCCCGCGAACAGATACCAGTCCTCCCGGGGCGCCTCCGACGGCGTGAAGAACGTGTCGTTCCCTGGAGGAAAGAGCACGTCCGATTCCCGGTCGTAGCGGCGCCGGATGCGGTCGCGCACCTCGTTCGAGATCGCCACCCAGCGGTTGACGCGAGGGACCGTCTCGACGTCCCACTTCCTCAGGCGCTCGATCATCCCTCCGGCGAGCCTCCGCTTGAGTCCCGTCCCGAAGTAGTCGTCCACCTTGTCCCACACGTAGCGCATGGGCGTGAGGCAGTAGCAAATGTGGAGCGCGTCCGTCACCGCGCCCTTGGCCACGCACTGGCTCATCGAGAGGACGACGTCGAACCCCCGGAGGTCGAGTGACTCGATGGCCCGCGGCATGAACGGGAGATAGTAGGGATACTTCGAGTGGACTCCCGGGAACTTCTGGAGGTAGGTCGTGTGGATGGGGTGGGACTCGATCGCGGGGGCGAGCGCACCCTTCGTGTGGAACAGGGCGTAGATCTCGGCCTCGGGCCAGACCTCGCACCACGCCTCGAGGACCTTCTCCGCCCCCCGCATGATCGGGAGGAAGTCCTTGACGATCGCGATCCGGTAGGACGAACCCCC
>CAZSCC010000684.1:0-17316 GCA_964604905.1 uncultured Planctomycetales bacterium | reverse complement strand
TGCCAGGCCGGCGTTGATCAGGACCCATCGCCGCGGCGATGGAGCGGCTTCCACTCCGACCCACGATCCACGCAGCAGCTCCGAACGATCGAACATCCAGTGGAAGGCCCAGAACGAGGCGCCGGCAAACCAGGCGGCGACGGCAATGCCGAGCGCCGCCATCCAGCGAAGGGCCGGCGGAGTCCCGGGATAAGCAGCGACGACCCCGCCGACGAGGATGCCGCAACCGGCTGCGGCGTAGAGCGGCCAGTTGTACCCGGCGATCCGCCGCGCATGGGTGAACGTCACGGGCCGGCGAGTGGCTTCCATACGGCTCAGCCCCGAGAACCGCTGCGATCGGGACCTGCAGCCGACAGACGCAGCGATTCCAGGGTGGCGTTGATCGGGGAATCTAGGATCATCAAGAGGGTATCCGCGAGTGGGGGGAAAAGCAAAGGGGATCCGGCGGCGATTTCAAAGCCCCGCGACCGGAGGGGGCGGTTCAAGAAGGGTGAGTTGAAACGGGGCGTCCGGGAAAGGCCCCGTACCGCCCCTTCACTCTGGAAGGGCGCCGAGGAGCGCTGTCCGGACGGCCGCTCCTGCATTCCCCGGGTGCTCCGCCATTTCCGCGAGGCGCCCGGAGGGCAGGAGATCCTCAGGGCCGGATCCGCAGGAGCCGGATCTCCCCCCCGGGAGACGCGTCGAGCTCCTCGAGCCTCCCCTCCCGCCGGAGCCGGTCCCAGGAGTCCCGGTGAGGAGGGCGCAGCATCATCCCGGCGCCGATGGCCGCGTATCCGATCCCACGGCGGCTGATGAAGTCCCCGAGCGGAGCCTCCACCCCTTCCGGGTAGACGACCACGTCCCACCGGTTGTGCTCCGGCGGAAGCCCGGCCTCCAGGCGTCGCGCGAAGGCGGGGTCCTTCATCCATCCGGGGACATGCTTCCGATACGGCTCCAGGATCACGTCGCGGTGGGCGATGCGCGGTCCCCACCAGGAGTCCACCAGCACGACCGAGCCGGCGGGGATCTCCCGGACCATGCGCGCCGCGGCGGCGGCCTTGGGGTCCTCCGCCATCGTCCGGTGGAGGACGTACGCCGAAGCGTGCCATGCCGGGAGGGCGAGGAGGGCCGCGCAGAGCGGGATTCGCAGGGGGCCGCGGAGCGCCCGCGCGCGGGGAACGAGGGACGATGCGGCATAGGCCAGGCAGGGGAGGGCCGCGAGCGAATAGGAGGCCTGCCGCGAACGGGTGAGGAGGGCCGGGACGAGAAGGAACCCGAGGGCCGCAAGCAGCGCCCCCGTGGCCAGCGTCCGTTCCCGGCCCGGTCGGGACGCCCACGCGCCGCCGAGGCCGAGGATCCAGAGCGTGGGTCCCTGCACGGCCCAGAGGAGCAGGAGGTTTCCGTCGCCCGCGGCGTCCGAGAGCACCTGGCGATGCAGTTGGTAGCGGACGTTCTGGGCCCAGTAATCGCCCGGGTGGAGGAGGATCGGGAATCCGAAGGCCGCCAGCCCGGCCGCGGCGCCCAGAGCGACGCGCTTGAGGCGGTCGATGCGGCCCAGCCCGTCGGACTCCGCGGGCAGGAGGATCGCCACCCATAGGGGAAGGACAAAGAGGCCCACGCCGATCGTCATGGTGCAGGCGGCGAGCGAGGCGACGGCGCCGGCGGCGGCCCAGGCCTTCGTCGAGCGGCCCTCGGAAGCGGTGACGAGCGCGGCCAGGAGGGCCGCCGAGCATCCCACCAGCCACCCGTGAGGGGTGGCGAACGCCAGGCGCTGGAGGGACGGAGCTGTGAATGCGAAGCCCAGGCAGAGGAGGGAGGCCCACCCGGTCCCGATCCGCGGGACCATCGCCCGGGCCAGGAGGGCGAGGCCGGCCAGGGCCCCCGCCGCGGTCAGGAGGCGTCCCGCGAGAAAGAGGAGTTCCGGATGGACGAGATGCCAGGCCATGAAGTCCGGGGGGCTTGCAAAAGTCCCGGTCGCGGCGCCCCCCAGGTAGATTCCGGAGAAGAGCGCTCCGGAAGCCAGCGGGTAGGCGGGCCCGCTCGAGAATCCGGTGCGGAGGAAGCGGTGGGCCGCGGCACCCAGCCCTCCCTGCACGTAGTGGCGCTCGTCGAGAATCGAGTTGACCCCGGAGTCGCAGAGGGCCAGGACGAGGAGGACGGCGGAAAACGCGACCCACGGCAGGAGGGCGATCGCGCGCGACATCCGGGACGACATCGGGATTCTCCTGCCGGGCCGGCCGGGATGAACGGAGGAGGGACGGCCCTTCCCCTTATATACCTTCCCTCGCCCCGCCGCACGCGCTCTTTTTGTCTTCCCGCACGGCGCCCTCGCGCGCGTCCTGCTCGCTTCAATCCTGGCCTTCTCGCCGGCCCTCGCGGGAGGGCAGGCGGGGACCGACGGGAAGGACGGCGAATCATCCGTGGACGATCCGCCCGGGCCGTCCCGCCCGTAGGCACCGTCCAGGAAGATCGATTCGTAACAGGGGGTAACATCGGGGGCCGGATGAAGCTGTCCCCTCTGGACCCGTCCACGGGACGCGCTCTACTCGTACCGCAGCGCCTCGATCGGGTCCATCCGCGACGCCCGCATCGCCGGGTAGAAGCCGAAGAAGACCCCCACCGCGCACGAGAAGACGAGCGAGATCCCGATCGAGGCCGGCGAGATCAGCGTCGGCCAGCGCTGGATCTGCGAGATCACCACCGCCGCCGCCGGCCCCAGCACCACCCCGATCGCCCCCGCCAGGCTCGACAACACCACCGCCTCCATCAGGAACTGCAGCAGGATGTCCACCCGCCGCGCCCCCACCGCCATCCGCAGGCCGATCTCCCGCGTCCGCTCCACCACCGAGACCAGCATGATGTTCATGATCCCGATCCCCCCCACGACCAGCGAGATCGACGCGATCAGCGACAGCAGGACCGTCATCACCCGGGTGCTCTCGGTCGTCGCCGACATCATCTCGCTCATCGCCAGGATCCGGAAGTCCTGCTCCTCCCCTTCCCGGATCCGGTGGCGCTGGCGGAGCAGCGCCGTCACGTCCTGGATCGCCTCCGCCATCGCCGTGGCCGAGTCGGCCGAGACCAGCAGCTGGTCGACATTGTTGAATGCCGAGCCCTGCAGCACCCCCTTGATCGTCGTCCAGGGACAGACGATGAGATCGTCCTGGTCCGAGCCCATCGCCGTCGTCCCCTTCCGCGCGAGCACCCCGACCACCTTGAAGGGCATGTTCTTCACGCGGATCACCTGGTCGACCGGCGATTCGCCCTGGAAGAGCGCCTCCGCCACCGTCTTCCCGAGCACCACCGTCTTCATCGCCGAAGTGACGTCCTGCTCCGTGAGGAACGCGCCCTCCTCAATGGCCCACTCGCGCACGTCCAGGAACGCCGGGCCCGCCCCCATGATGCTCGACGGCACCCAGTTCTGGTTGCCGTAGACGACCTGCGCCCCGCGCGTGCGCACGATCGGCGTGATCGCCTTCACCGACGGGACCTCCTTCTGGATCGCCGCCCCGTCCTCGGGCGTCAGCGTGTTCACGCTTGCCGCCCCGAACGACACGCCCCCCGAGGAGGCCGCCCCGGGCAGGATCATGAACAGGTACCGGCCCATCGAGGTGATCTGGTTCTCCACCATCTTCGAGGCGCCCTGGCCGATCGCCACCATCGCGATCACGCTGGCGATCCCGATCATGATCCCGAGCATCGTGAGAAACGTCCGGACCTTGTTGCGCGCGAGCGCCCGGAGCGCGAGGTAGAGCGAGGAGAAGACGTTCACGCCGCCGCCTCCCCCTCCTGGATCATCCCGTCCCGGATCCGGATCGTCCGCCCGGCATGCGCGGCGATCTCCTGGTTGTGCGTCACCAGGATCACCGTCATCCCCGCCTCGTGGAGTTCGTGGATGATCGCCATGACCTCCTTCTCGGAGCGGCTGTCCAGGTTGCCGGTCGGCTCGTCGGCCAGCAGGATCGACGGCTGATTGATCAGGGCCCGCGCGATCGCGACCCGCTGCTGCTGGCCGCCCGAGAGCTGGCTGGGCGTATGGGTCATCCGGTCGGCGAGGCCGACCCGGGTCAGCGCCTCCGTGCAGCGCCGCCGCCGCTCGCTCCCCGACAGGCGGTTCCAGTACATGAGGGGCATCTCGACGTTCTCGAGCGCCGTCGTGCGCGAGAGCAGGTTGAAGCTCTGGAAGACGAAGCCGAACTGCCTGTTGCGGATCTCGGCCAGGCGGTTGGGGTGGAGCTTCGAGATCTCCTCGCCGCCCAGCACGTAGCGCCCGTCGGTCGGGCGGTCCATGCAGCCGACCACGTTCATGAGCGTCGTCTTCCCCGAGCCCGACGCGCCCATGATCGCGACCATCTCGCCCCGGCGGACCGTGAGCGAGACCTCCCGGAGCGGCTGGATGATCACTTCGCCGAGCCGGTAGATCTTGTTGATCCGCTCGAGGACGATGAGCTCCGTCACCGCGGCCCTCTTCCGCCGCGGTTCCCCGCGTTGAACGGGCTGGTCATCGGCCCCTCTCCCGCGGCGGGGACGAGGCCCACGATCACTTCCTGGCCCTCCAGGAGCTCGCCCTTCACCAGCTGGGTGAACGCGCCGTCGGTCGCCCCCCCCGTCACGAGCACCGCGGCGGGGCCCTCGGGGCCGAGCACCCAGACTCGGGTCGGCGGCCGCTCACCCCGGCCCCGGCGCGCAGGAGGCTCCTCCGTCGCCGGCGACGGATCGGCCGGCGGCGTGAACCGGAGCGCGCCGTTGGGGATCTTGAGCACGTCGGGGTACTGCGCGATCTCGAACGAGACGTTCGCGGTCATCCCGGGAAGCAGTTTCCCCTCGGGGTTGTCGGCGTCGATCATCACCGTGTAGGTCACCACGTTCTGGAGCGTCACCGGCAGGAGGCGCACCTGCGAGACCTTCCCGCGGAAGCGCTGCATCCGGTGCGCGTCCACCGTGAAGGCGATCGCCTGGCCCGCCTGGACGCGGCCGATGTCCGCCTCGGCGACGCTCGCCTGGACCTGGACGCGCTTCATGTCGTCGGCAATCACGTAGATCGTGGGGGCCGAGAGGCTGGCCGCCACGGTCTGGCCGACGTCGACGTTCCGGGAGATGACGATGCCGTCGATGGGAGAGAGGATGGTGGTGTACCGGAGGCTGACCAACGAGCTCTCGAGGGCCGCCTTGCTCTGGGCGATGCCGGCCTCCGCGACCTTGACCTGCGCGACGGACACGTCGAAGCTCGCGACCGCGGCGTCGAGCTCCGAGGTGGAAACGAGGTCGCGCTTCATGAGATCGCGGGCGCGCGCGAGCTCCTTCTCGGCCTGCACGAGCATGGCCTTCACGCGCCCGACCTCCGCCTCCGCGCGCGCCTGGTTCGCGCGGTCCTGGTCCACGCGGGTCTGGAAGGGCGCGGGGTCGATCTGGGCGACCACCTGGCCCGCCGTGACGCGCGAGTTGAAGTCGACCATGAGCTTCTGGATCGTGCCGGTCACCTGCGTGCCCACCTGGACGAGCGCGAACGGCTGCACGGTCCCCGTCGCGGTGACGGTCACGCGGAGGTCGCCCTTCTCGATCTTGGCCAAGCGGTACTTGGGCGCGCCGTTTGAGGAGCGGAGGAAGAAATACCACCCCGCGCCGCCGGCGGCGCCGAGGAGGAGGAGGGTCCAGATCGCCTTCTTCATGGCTGCCGCCATAAGGTACACCGTTGGAGCCCGGCTGGGAGGGATTATTCCACGCGCGGACTCGAGTTCGACACAAAGACACGAAGGATTGATTTCAACCGCAGAGACCGCCGAGTCCGCGGAGTAGATTCCGTCGGGCCCTCCAACAAAAGTACTTGGTGTCCTTCGTGCCTTTGTGTTGAATTCTATATTCATGAAGACCTTCGTGCGCGGCCTGTTGGCGTTCGCCTTGGGATGCGCCCCCGCGGCCCCGCCCCGTTCCGACGCCCCGGCTGCCGGCGGGCGCGACCCGCAGACGGGATGGGTCGTCCACCAGGCGGCGGACCCGGAGCCCAACGCCGCGTACAAGTGGATGCACCTCATGCAGGAGGCGAGCGGCCGGTCGGTCGACCGGGTGGGGGCGCGCCCGACGATCATCTCGCGCGAGATGGTCATCGCGATGACGGCCATGTACGACGCGTGGGCCGCGTATGACGGGAAGGCCGTCGGCACCCGGCTCGGGGGAACGCTGCGCCGCCCTCCCGTCGAGCGGACGATCGCGAACAAATCGAAGGCCGTCGCCCACGCGGTCTACCGTGCCCTCCTCTACGTCTATCCGGAGGACGCGGCGTGGCTCGGGGAGCAGATGCGCGCGGACGGCCGCGATCCCGCGGACGCCTCGAAGGACCTCGCGACGCCCGAGGGCGTGGGCCGCGCCGCAGCGGAGGCGGTGATCGCCTACCGCCGGCGGGACGGCGCCAACCAGCACGGCGACGAGGCCGGCTCGGACGGCCGGCCGTATTCGGACTACACCTTCTACGAGCCGCGCAATCCGATCGACCGGATCGTCGACTCCGACCGCTGGCAGCAGATCCCGTTCGACGACGGGAAGGGCGGCAAGATCTACCCGAACTTCCTGACCCCCCACTGGTACCGCGTGAAGTCGTTCGCCCTCGAGCGGAGCGACCAGTTCCGCCCGGGTCCTTTCCCCAAAGTGGGCTCCGAGCAGCTGAAGAAGGAAGTGGACGAGTGCATCCGGTACAACGGGACCCTCTCGCCCGAGGAGAAGACCGTGGTAGAGTTCATGCGGGACGGCCCGCGCTCGACGGGCCAGTCGGGCCACTGGCTGCGCTTCGCGGCCGACGTCTCCCGCCGCGACCGCCACACGTTGGACCAGGACGTGAAGCTCTTCTTCGCGATCGCGAACGTCGTCTTCGACGCCTTCATCTCCTGCTGGGAGACGAAGCGGTACTACGACAGCTCGCGGCCCTGGACGCTCGTCCGCCACCTCTACCGGGGGCAGAAGATCATGGGCTACCTGGGCCCGTGCAAGGGGTTCGGCCTGATCCCGGCGGAGGAGTGGCATCCCTACTCGCCTTCCACGTTCGTGACGCCGCCGTTCCCCGGCTACACGTCGGGCCACGCGACGGCGAGCGGCGCGGCGGCGAAGATGCTGGAGCTCTTCACGGGGAGCGACCGCTACGAGTGCGTCGCGATCCGGAAGGCGGGGGAGCTGACCGAGCTCGGGTGCAGTGTGATGCAGATGCAGGCGCGCGAGGGCATGCCGGCCCTCAAGTTCAAGGACGACCGCGAGGTGCGCCTCAAGCTTCCGACCTTCACCGCGACGGCCGACATGGCCGCGCTCTCCCGCGCCATGGGCGGGTACCACATTCCGACGGACAACGTCGTGGGGCTCCAAGTGGGGCGGACGCTGGCGGCGTATCTGTGGCCGAGGACGCGGGCCTACTTCGACGGGACGGCGACGGTCCGGGACTGACGGCTACTTGGTGGGGTAGTTGGGCCGGTGGGCGTCGTGGCAGCTCCGGCAGGTGGTGACCGACTTGAAGCGGTCGAGCGCGCCGGACTTCTTGTCGACCATATCCTGGAGGGCGGCGATCACGGCGCCCGTCCGGTTCTTCCAGCCCTTGTCGTCGCCCATGGCGGGCTTGAGCGCGGCGAGCGACTTGTAGACCGCCAGGGCCTTCTTGTGGTCGTCTTCCGTGCCGTCCCCGTCCCGCACCCGGGCCACCAGGGAGTCCGACGCCTTGTGCGTCTTCTCCATGATGTCCTTGATGCTCTTGGCTTGGGGGGTGGGCGCGAGGGCCGAGAGGCCCACGACCGCCGCCAGAAACCCGCTCCGGATCATGTCCCGCTCCTGCACTGATCCTATCACATAAGGTACGCCGCCGGAACCGCGGGGCTTCACTCTCGTCAGGCCCGCATAAGGATGGCGGGCGGCCCCCTTCCGTACTATCATCGCCGCTCCCATGAGCAGCGGCACGCCGGTCTCGCAGAGCGTCGCGATCCTCCTGTGGATGGCGCTGCCGGTGGCGGCCGGGTACGCCCTCTGGCACGCGACGCTCAAACGGCGGGCCGAGGGGGACAAGCTGGCCTCGTCGCTCTCGCGGCTCCTGAGCCACCTGGCGATCCTGGGCGCGGCCTCGCCGCTTTCGCTCATCCTCTTCTGGGTGGCATCGGTTCCCGCGGGGCGGGCGTTCGCCCTTCCGCTGGTCGGGCTCTTCGTCCACGCGCTGGGCGGCGCCTCGGCGTGGGCCCTTTCCCGCACGGGGCGGATGGAGCCGCGCACGCAGGGGGCGTACTGGCTCTCGGGCGCGTCGAGCAACGTCCTGACCTTCGGCGGGATCGTGACCCTGCTCCTGCTGCGGACCGACGCCGACCCGCACGCGGAGAAGGCGCTGGCCGAGATGGCCCTCTACCGCATCTTCGAGGCGCCCTTCTACTTTCTCGTGGTCTGGCCCCTCGCCGCCGCGCTCTCGGCCTCCGGGGAGAAGCCGTCATTCCGGAGCTCGTTCCGTCCGGTGACGCTCGTGCCCATGGCGGGGATCGTGCTCGGCTGGGCGCTCAACCTCGCCGGCGTCCAGCGCCCGTCGGGGCTGGACGGGGTGGCGGAGATCCTGGTCAAGGTGAACGTGGTCCTGATGGGGGTCACGGTCGGCCTGACGCTCCGCCGCGCGGCGCCTCGGAAGCACTTGGCCAGCTGCGTGCGGATGTCGTCGCTGAAGTTCCTCCTCGTCCCGGCGGTCTCGGCCTTCCTCGCATGGCTCCTCGGCTTCCGGGGGGTGACGCTCCAGGTGGTGGCGATCTGTGCCTCCATGCCCGTGGCGTTCATGGCGGTCATCGCCTCCAACCTCCTGCGTCTGGACGAGGAGCTGGTCGGATCGCTCTGGCTCTTCACGACCGTGGGCATGTTCGCGGTCGTCCCCGCGCTGACGCTCTTCCTGCCCGCCCTCGGCCGGGTCTGAGAATCCCCGTCGAACCGATTCCAACCGCAGAGATCGCCGAGTCCGCAGAGCAGATTCTCTGAAGGAAAGGGATTCTTCTCGGCGTTCTCTGCGAACTCTGCGGTGAATTCTTCCGGGCTCACTCGGGGATGCGGTTGACCGTGAGCGAGACCTCGTGGGACATCCGCTGGCCGTCGCCCGAGCGGATCGTGAACTTGATCCTCAGGTTCGTCATCGGGCGGAGCCCGGGGATCTCGAGCGAGACCGTCTTCCCGTCCTCCGCGACCGCCGCCTTCGAGATCGCCAGCTTCTCCCGGCCGCGCTTCTTCGGGTCGGTGATCTGGAATTCGGGCGAGCCGTAGTCGGCGGTCGAGACCACGTTGAACCCCTCGGCCGCCCAGCTCTCCGCGTCGCCCGCCGCCTCGCGGTCGACCGCCTCCGTGAACGAGAGGTCGATCCCCGTCTTCCGGACGCGGAACGCGACCGGCATTCGCGCGGGCCTCCCGGTGTAACGGACCCGCTGGAGGCAGCCGTCCCGCACGCCCGTGGTCTGCCAGCCGCGCAGGCCCGCCACGTACAGCTGGCCGTCGGCCGGGTTGAACGCCGCCCGCATGATCCCGCTCGAGAAGGCGAGCGGGAAGCGGACCGCGCCCGCCTGGGCGCCGGAGGGATCGCGCAGGACCAGGAGCAGGCGGCTCTGGCCGTACGAGGTGTGGACGAGCTCGCCCCCGAGCGGGCCCCAGCGGTCGCCGGTCACCCACGCCTGGCCGCCCGGCGAGTTGTCCAGGTCCATCGGGAGCCAGCAGAGCGCCGGCTCGCGCGTCACGCCCTTCGTCTCGGGCCGGTCCTCGATCTCGAAGCCGTAGAAGCCGCCTTTCCGGACGCGGACGATCGGGCTCGACCCCATGAAGTTCCCCTGCTGGTCGGTGGCGGTCATGACGTCGTCCGGCCCCACGCAGAGGCCCATCGGCGCGCGGAAGCCCGTCGCGAAGACGTCGAGCGTCGAGCCGTCCTTCGAGACGCGCAGCACGCAGCCGCTGTGGGCCGAGCCCTTCGACGCGGCCTTGGCGAAGTAGAAGTTCCCCTCGCGGTCGGTCTGCAGGTCCATCGGGTACTCGCCGTAGCTCGGGCCGATCGAGACGTCGTTGTTGAAGTTCTCGTAGAAGTCCGCCTCGCCGTCGCCGTTCAGGTCGTGCAGCCTCGTGATCTGGTCGCGGCCGAGCGCGTACACCTTTCCGTCGACCACGCGGAGCCCCATCGGCTGGCAGAGCCCGGTGGCGAACCGCTTCCACGAGAGCCGCTCGAGCTTCGCGTCGATCCCCGAGACGATCCAGACGTCGCCGTCCAGCGTCGCGACCGCCGCGCGGCCGTCGGGGAAGAAGTCGAGCGCCACGAGGCGCAGGTAGGAGTTCCAGGGATTCTCGTAAGGGAGGGTCAGCGTGTCGACCGCGTACGCGCCGGGCTCCCTCCCGAGCGATCCCTTTGTGACGACCGGCTCCGTCCAGCGAGCGGGGCCGCCCTTCGCGAGCGCCTCGAGATCCTCCGGCGGCGCGACCTCCGCCTTCGGGATCGAGACCTTGACGGTCCCCGCGGCGGGGATCTCGAGCTCGACGCGGCCGTCCCGCTTCCGGATCGTGCCCCCCGAGGTGCCTGCCTCGACGTCGCCCGCGGCGAGGGGGACCGTGACTGGTCCGCTCGCGCGGATCGTCCGCGTGAACGATCCGTTCTCGAAGCCGTGGAGCTCGAGGATCTCGGTGCTGCCCGTCGAGTACGAAAGGACGGCTTTCTTCCCGTGGAGGGTGAGCCCGCGCCACCGGCCCTTCACGCCGGTCCCTCGGAAACGGACGTCGCCCGCGATCGTGACCAGGCCCGCCACGCCGTCCTTCTCGGTCGGGTACTTGAGGAAGGGGCCGGTCCACGCGGCGACGACGCCGAGCGCGCGCGTGTCGAAGCAGACGGTCGCGTCGGGCGCGACGCGGAGGAGGAGCCCGGCGAGCGCGACCGGCTTGCCCGGCGGGCCGATCGTCCGCGTCACGAAGGGCCCGAAGTCGATCGCGGCGTAGCGGCCCGGCTTGCCCAGAACGACCGGCTGCATGGGCGCGGGGGAGGTCCGCTTCTCCCAGGCGTCGCGGTCCCAGTCGACTTTCTCGGCCTCCTTCGCATGGGAGAGGAACTTCGCGGGGAGGAGCTGGCGGCCGCCGTCGGGGGTCTTCCACTGGAGGTTGACGCCGGCGGGTCCGTCGCGCTGGAGGTACTCGAAGCGGATCGCGCGGTCGCCGGCCGCGAGGATCACACGGTCGGGCTTCTGCTCCATGTCGCGCCCGGCGGCATTGTCGACCACGAGCTCGCCGTCGATGAAGAGCCGCGATCCGTCGTCGCTTTCGACATAGAAGTTGTAGAGACCTTCCTTCTCGCAGCGGAGCGTCCCCGTCCAGCGGGCGAGGAAGTTCGCGGCGAGCTTGGTGCCGTGGAAGTCGCCCGTGACGAGGGCGTGGTCGATCGCCTTCTCGACGCGGACGAAGGTCGGCTTCCGGCCGGCGGGGATCTCGGGGAACGCCTCGGGCTTCCGGTCGAGGGCGAAGTACTCCGCGACGAGCCCGGGCTCGGGGTCGGCGGCGGCGAGGATGAGGAGGGCGAGCAGAGAGGCGGCTTTCATGCTCATGGGTGGCTCACCGGAGGGTGAGTATACCCCCGCCCAGGCTCCGTTACGAGCCTCGGATCAGACGTTCCAGGAGGAGGTCCCCCACGCGGCGGCGTCCATCGATGACTGCAAGAATGAGGATCCTTCTCTCCTCGATCCGGTACGCGATCCTCCAAGGATGAAGGATGACCTCGCGGAAGGTCGTCACACCCATGGATCGGAGTTCCGGGATGACTCGTCCTCGTGTGGAGAATCTGGATAACCGGTCGGCCGCGGCTCGGAAACGCTCCAGAAGATCTGGAACGAGCAGCGGACGATCGACGGAGATGTAGTCAAGAATCCCTTCCAAGTCCTGATGGGCGGGCTTGGTCCACTCGACCTTACGCCGGGGTCCGCCCATGTCGGATTCTCACTCCGTACTTCTTCTCCAGGCGGTTGAAAAGCGTATCGTGGTCGAGGGTCTTCCTCTCGCGGGCTGCCTGCTCGCCCTGGGCGAGCAGTTTGAGAAGGCCGATCGCCGTTTCCATGCGTTCGTAGCTCTCCGGGTCGAGCACCACGGCCCTGGCGCGGCCCTTCTGGGTGATGATCAGGGGCCGGCGATCCCTGTTGACCTGCGCGAGGAGCTCGGCCGCATGGGACTTCAGATCGGTGACCGTGCGGATGTCGCGAGCGAGACCCATCGAATCCTCCAGTCCTTTCAGGGTACCGAATTTGATCCCACGAGTCAAACGCCGCAGGCGTATGGTTCGTGACGACCCGCTGGAGGATGAACCGATGCTGACGAGGCTGCTCTGGCCCGCGCTCCTGGCGCTCTGCGCCGCCGCCGCGGTTCCCGCCGACCCGAAGATCGAGGTGAGCCCCGACGTAGAGTCGGGTGTCTACGAGCCCGGCAAGCCGGTCACGTGGGCGATCCGGGTCGCGGCGGGGGCCGAGCCCGCGGCGGGGAAGATCGCCTACGCGGTGAAGCAGGGCGGTCTCACGGAGATCGACAAGGGAACCGTGGAGCTCAAGGAGGGCAAGGCCTCCGTCACGGCGACGCGCGCCACGCCGGGGGTGCTCCTCCTGGAAGTGCGGTACCGACCCGAGGGAGCTGCCAAAGACCTGGTCGCCGCCGGGGGCGCGGCCTTCGCGCCGGAGAAGATCGCCCCGTCGGCGCCGCCGCCGGATGACTTCGACGCCTTCTGGAAGGAGAAGGTCGGGGAGCTCACGGCGGTCCCCATGAACGTCGTCCTCACGCCGGTCGACGCCGGCGATCCGAAGGTCGAGTACTACAAGGTCACGATGGACAACATCCGCGGGCGGAAGATCCACGGCCAGCTGGCGAAGCCGGCGGGGAAGAGCGGCCTCCCGGCGCTCCTCCAGGTCCAGTGGGCCGGGGTCTACGCGCTCCACCGCGACTGGGTGCTCGGCCAAGCGCGGAACGGCTGGCTCTCGTTCAACATCGAGGCGCACGATCTCCCGATCGACGAGTCGGCCGAGTTCTACAAGGGGAAGGCGGCGAAGGAGCTGAACGACTATCCGGGGATGGGCAACGAGAGCCGCGAGACGAGCTACTTCCTCCCCATGTTCCTCTCGTGTCATCGCGCCGTTCAGTTCCTCACCGAGCGGGCCGACTGGGACAAGAAGGCCCTCGTGGTCCACGGCGGGAGCCAGGGGGGATACCAGGCGATCGTCACCGCGGGCCTGCATCCGGCGGTGACCGCGTTCGCGGCGAACGTCCCGGCGGGCTGCGACCATACGGGGAAGCAGGCGGGCCGCCTGCCCGGGTGGCCCAACTGGGCGAGCCGGACGTGGCAGAAGAAAGACGAGAAGAAGATGCTGGAAGCGAGCCGCTATTTCGACGCGATGAACTTCGCCCCGCGCGCGAAGTGCCCGGCCCTCGTCGGGGTCGGCCTGATCGACGCCGCCTGCCCTCCCGAAGGCGTGCTGGCCACGGTCAACCAGCTCAAGGGTCCGAAGAGGATCATCCTCATGCCGCGCTCCGACCACGGCGGCGACCACCGGGCCTACAACGCCGTCTTCGGCCCGTTCCTCGAGGAGCACAAGAAGGGCCCCGCCAAGTAAGAGAACGCGGGGTAGAATCAGGCAAGCCGGTCCAAGGAGAGTCGAATGGCGCGCCTGACTGCGATCCTGCTTCTCCTCGCCCAGCAGCCCCCCTCCGAGGTCGACGTCGTCACGCTCAAGGACGGGACGACGCGCACGGGGCGGATCCTCTCCGAGTCCGCGAGCGAGATCGTGATGGAGACGCTCATCAAGGGCTCGAAGGGGCAGGTGGTCGGGACGGCGAAGACCACGGTCGAGAAGGCGAACGTGGCGAAAGTCGAGCGCGCCAGCGAGGAGGCGCGGAAGAAGTCGGCGGAGCGGTCGCAGGCATTCGGCGAGCGGGGGCTGCGGCGCGCGGAGGCGCTGGCGAAGGTCGTGCCGGCGGCGGCCGAGGTCGAGGGGGCGAAGGGATTCCGGGTGACCGGGACGCACTATGCCCTCGAGTCCACCTGCGAGCTGGGGTTCGTCAAGGACGTCGCGGTCTGCCTCGAGGAGGTCTTCGCGGCCTACCGGAAGTACTTCGACATCCGCCGGAACGCCGACCGGAAGGTGAAGGTGTTCGTCTTTTCCGACAAGGACGAGTACGTCCGGTTCCAGAAGCGCCGGCACGGCGACGCGATCCTGAACGCCGCCTACTACCATTCCGGGGAGAACTACATCGCCGCGTACAACATGGTCCAGCGGGACGAGGAGCGGCGGGTGCGGGCCGTGATCCTCGGCGTGGAGCGGGAGATCGAGGGCTTCAAGATGGAGGTGGCGACGGTCGAGCGGAAGGTGGACGGCGCGGCGCGGGAGATCCGCAAGAAGATCGCCGACGCGGCCGCCGAGGCGCGCCGCTCGATCCGGGCCGACGGCCAGGGAGGCAAGGACGCGCGGCTCCGGGACGTGGACAAGCAGGAGAAGCAGCTGCTGGAGGACCTGAAGAAGGACGAGACGGGGGCGCAGAAGGAGCTGCAGGACGCGCGGCGGAAGGCGAACGAGGCGATCGAGAACAACCGGAAGATCGTCGACCGGAACGAGAAGCTGCTGGCCACCCAGAACCGGACGATGTTCGAGCTGCTCTTCCACGAGGGTTTCCACGCCTTCGCGGCGAACTTCCTCTGGGAGGGGGCGGGGCGGGAAGAGTTTCCGCGCTGGCTCAACGAGGGGATGGCGGGCTACTTCGAGATGAGCGCGGTGGAGGGCGGCGAGCTGATCCACGGCGCGGCCCACCCGGCGTTCCTCGCGCTCCTCCGGGAGAAGACGATCCTCAATACGCTGGTCCCGGTGGAGCTGATCCTCAAGGGCGGCCCCGGGCAGTTCCTGATGACCCACCGGTCGGAGCAGGACCGGGCCACGGCGTACTACGCGCAGTCGTGGGCGCTGTCCCACTACCTCTCCACGCGCGCGACGCGCGAGAGGATCGCGGCCTACCTGACCGAGGTCCTCGCGGGGAAGGACGGCGTCGCGGCCTTCGAGCGGCTGGCGGGGAAACCCTGCCGCGAGGTCGATGCCGAGCTCCGGAAGCACCTCGACGGGCTCAAGGCCCCCTGATCCCTCGCCCGACGGCGGCCGGTCCGCCCGGACCCTATTGTTCGCCCAGGCGCTTCGAGGCCAGCTCGCGGAGCTTCCGGCCGTCGGCGGTCTTACGCTCGTCCTTGAGGAGCGCGCGGACCGCGTCGGGCCTGATCTCGAAGGGCGTGGTCTCCAGGATCCCCGCCACGAGCTCCGCGTCGGGGCTGGCCAGGAGCGCCTCGTGGACGCGCGCGCCCTTCTTCGGGTCGAACCCCTTCCGCCGGACGGCCTCGTCGCAGGAGCGGCGGGCGAAGAACCGGTCCTTCGCGTGCTTGGCCAGGAACTCGTCGAGCTCGTCCTTCGCCTGGATCCTGAGCATCGCCTCGACCGCCTCGAGCGACGTCGAGGCGCCCATCGCGGTCTTGTGGACGAGCATGAGGACCTGGAGGCGCTCGATCTCGTCCTTCCGCGGGAGCTCGGGGTCGTCGAAGCTCCGCTCCCAGATGCGCCCGAGCGCGCGGAGCGCCGCCTTGTCCTCGAGGCGCTCGAGGAGGAGCGGGGTCGCGCCGCGGAGCCGGCGGAGGCCGCAGGCGACCTGGGCCATCCGTGGGACGTCGGCCGCCTTCGACGGGAGGAGCTTCGGGAGCCGCTCGAGGAGGAGCGTCGCCGAGCCGTCGGTCTGAAGGTCGCCGATCAGCTGGAGCGCGCGAAGCGGGACCGCGTCGAGCGACTTCCCGAGCCTCGGGAGCATCGAATCGTCGAACGCCTTCGAGAGCTTCGCCGAGGCGTCGAGCGCCTGCATCGGGGTCCCCGTCTCGAGGGTGTTGAAGAGCGCCTCGGTCTCAGGGGCGACCTGCGGCTCGGGCGCCCCGCAGGCCGCGAGGGCGAGGGCGAGGGCCAGACTAGAGGGAGCCGTCATCATAGCAGGCGTCGCTCAAGAGGGGTCCGGGGCCTCACGCGGCGCGCGACCGGGACCCGGCCATGGGCCGCGCAGTCCTCGAGGAACGCCTCGAAGAACCCGTCGAGCGCGAGGCCGTTCCGGTTCGTATAGGTCCTGTACGATACCCGCCCCCTCGGGCGTGAGCGCGACGAGGTGGCGGCCCACGACGTTCCCCGCCGGGTCGCGCGCCCGGGCGACCGCCTTGTCCACGTCGGTCGCGTTCGAGACGGCGCTCCGGACGTTTTAGCTGCAGCCCAGGGTGTTTCCGCAGTTCAAGCACTTGTAGCAGACGCCGTTGCGGACCGTCGTATGGCCGCAGAGGTTGCAGAAGGGGGCGTCGCCCATCATCTTGCCCAGGTGCTCCGAGAGGACGTTCGATTCGGGGTTGACGACGTTCATCACGTTCACCTGGACGGTGGCGGCGGCCACGGCCGGCGGCGGGGCGGCCGCCTCGGGGGCGACCTTCCGGATGAAATCGGTGGCCCGGCGGATGCGAGTGTCGCCCTCGGCGGGCTTCACCTGCGCGAACTCGTCCTGGCCCAGGTACTCGAGGGCCAGCACCCGGAAGAGGTAGTCCACCACCGACGTGCACATCTTGATGTTCGGATGGTCGACCGGTCCCTGCGGCTCGAACCGCATGAAGGTGAAGACGTCCACGTACTCCTTCAGCGGCACGCCGTACTGCAGGCCCAGCGAGATCGCGATCGCGAACGAGTTCATCATCGACCGGAAGGCCGCGCCCTCCTTGGCCAGGTCGACGAAAATCTCGCCCAGCGTCCCGTCCGCGTATTCGCCGGTCCGGAGGTAGACTTTCTGGCCGGCGATCTTCGCCTCCTGCGTGAAGCCCACGCGCTTCTTCGGGAGGCGGAACCGCTTGAGGCTCTGGCTCGCGGCCGAGGGGCTGACGGGATTCGCCACCGTCGTCGGGAGCAGTTGCCCCTGCATGAGCTCGGCCCTCGGTCTCTCCTCCTTCGCCTTCTTCTTGTCGGAGGACTTGCTCGAGAGCGGCTGGGAGGCCTTGCAGCCGTCGCGGTAGAGCGCGACCGCCTTGATCCCCAGCTTCCACGACTGGAGGTAGGCCTCCTTGATGTCCTCGACCGTCGCCTCGTTGGGCATGTTGATCGTCTTGGAGATCGCGCCCGAGATGAAGGGCTGGACGGCCGCCATCATCCGGATGTGGCCCATCCAGTGGATGAACCGCTGGCCGGTCTTGCCGCACTTGTTGGCGCATTCGAAGATCGCGAGGTGCTCCTCCTTCAGGTGCGGCGCCCCCTCGATCGTCATTCGGCCGCAGAGGACGTCGTTGGACTGGTCGATCTCCGCGTCGGA
>CAZSCC010000683.1:0-4050 GCA_964604905.1 uncultured Planctomycetales bacterium | reverse complement strand
ACGAAGATCAGGCCCGCCACCACCAGGGCCAGGACTCCCCAGAAGATCCAGTTCCCGCTTCCCGAAGAGCCTAGCCCCTGGCGAGGCGCTGCCGCGAGGGTCTCTTCGCTCCCCAGGGCGGCTTCAAGGCGCGCGGCGGCGAGGAGCTGCGGGGCCGCGAGAGCGAGATCGTACTCCGGCGCTCGGGCCTGTCGATTTCCATAGTACAGATGCAGGTCCGAGCCCGGCGCGGTCTTGAAGAGGATCCGGGTCAGGGGAAACCAGGCCTTCGCCTCCCCCAGCGTCAGCGGCGGATTGTCGCCGTTCTCCACTTCGAGCAGCAGGCGGTCTCCGTGCGGCTCCTGGAGCAGAGCCAGGACCAGCGGTCCGGCCGTCGTCCCGGGCCTCCGGACCCAGGACGCCGACCCTCGCGGCAGGCGCTGGACCACGCCGCGATCGTCGGGAACGTCCTCGGAAAGCCGGGCCTCCCGCTGGAAAACCGTCTCCGGCGCGGTGAACGTCAGGCGGCTGACGGGGAACCGCTTCCGGGGAAGGACAATCGACCAGCGGCTCACGGTCGGCCGCTTCGGGTCCGGCTCGGAAACAAGCTGGAGGGAGAGCGGGCGGCTGAGGCTCGTCGTTTCCACCACGTAGGGCACCTGCTTGCCCTCGCGTGCGAGGCGGAGGTCCTCCGCGCCGCGCGCGGCGTGCGAAAGCACGTCGAGGTCGAGCTCAAGCTGGTGGATCGCCCCCGCGCCGAGACGGACGGATTTCCGAAAGCCCCAGGGCGAGAGGTCGATGGAGGCCCCCGGACCGCCCAGGCCCGGCAGCGCCTCAGGGGCGCGATAGGAGGGATTCTCGCGGAGCGCCGACGTCGTCGCGCCCGTTTCCACGGGCAATTCTCGCCCGAGCCCGGGGAGGGCGGCCAGGTCGTAGCGGGGCGCGGGGCAGTCGGGGTTTCCGCTGAGCAGGCGGAGCGTCCCCGCCTTCGGCGCTGGAAACGTCAGACGAACGGGGCGCCGCCGCGCATGCAGCGCCGTGACTTGGAGCGGCGGGCTGTCGGCGTTCTCGATCGTGAGCAGGAGTTCGCGCTCTGGGAGCTCGACGTCCGGCGCAAGCGAGAGCTTCGAGGCGGGGGGGCGCCCCTCCAGGGCCATCCGGTACAGGGTCCCCTCGGCGAGGAGGCGCTCGGAAACCCGGCCGTCGGCGTAGGAGCGGGAGGCGAGCGCGACGCGCCGGGTAAACAGCGGATCGGGCGTCTCGATCCTCAATTCGGCGAGGGTGACGTGGCGCCCGGGAAATCGCAGGCGCAGGTGGGTCCGTCCCGGCTCTTCGAGGCGCTCGACGATCTCGACGGGCCAGGGCTCCGCGGGGGCCGCCGGAGGCGCGGCCGGCAGAAGGACGACGCCGGTGACCGGCAGCGGCGCGGATTTCTGGTCGTCCAGGGTCAAGCGGAGGAAGGGCCAGGCCGCGGGGGCGAAATCGACGTGCACCTTTCGTGCGCGGCCCGGGCCCACAAAGAGGGGTTCGGCATCCTTCAGGATCGTCCACCGGGTCCGGTCCGAGGAGCCTTCCAGGCGGATGGGCTTGATGAAGCCCTCCGCGGGGGTCTCGATCGAGATCTGTTCCAGCGCTTCGGGATACCCCGTCTCGATGAGGATGACGGTGGCGTTCTTCCCGAGCGCGGTTTCGAAGCGCGCGGCGCGGGCGGAGGCGCGTGATTCCTGCCGGGGGCGTTCGGCGGTCCAGGGGATCTCGCGGCCCCCATCATCGAGGAGACGCAGGTCCTCGAGCCGCGATCGGGCGGCGTCCAGGGTCTCCACGGGCAGATCGATCTTGAGCGGTCCCCCTTTGGGCACGGTCACGTCCTGGACCTGGCGCCAGCCGGAGGGCAGCGCTGCGTCCTGCCTCGCGGCAAGGAGGAGGAGAAGCGGGAGGGCGAGTCGGCTCATGGGGTCGGTCCCTCCGAAGGCTTCACCGGTTCCGGCGCGGGAGCCCCGCGCGGGACGAGAAAGCGCTGGTAGATGAACGAGACGGTCAGGAGGACCGTCGCGAGACCGATGAGGGAGAAGATGCGGTAAAGGCCGCCCAGGCTCCAGAGATCATGGAGGAAGAGTTTGCACAGCGTCGCGATCAGGAGGACGAGCCCGGTCCAACGGCCCCCGACGCTGGCGGTCCGGATGCCCCCGATGAGGAGCCCCAGGGAGAAGAGGGCCCACGCGATCGAATAAGTCATGTCCTGGGCGAGCTTGCCCGAGAAGTGGAAGGTTACGAACTGCGCGCTCCCGCTGTAGAAGTCCGCGATCTCCAGGTTCATGAGCATGAAGAGCATGATCCCGCCGAGCGTCTGAAGGACCGGCTTGGCCGGCAGCTTCAGGATGCGCGGCTTCGCCGGATCAATGAGCTTTGCGCCCGCGAAGAGCGAGGCGGCGACGAGGCCGTACGTGTAGAGGATCCAGTTCAAGATCGGCGTCGCGCTGCGGGCGTGGTAGCTCAACACCTCGGGGTTCAGGCCAAGACGGACGAAGGCGGCGACCAGGAGTCCGGCGCCCGCGATGCGAAGACCCTCGTGGGGAAGGCGTCGCCAGAGCCAGAGCAGGGCCGCTCCCTCGATCGCCCAGCCCACGGTGATCCACTGCTTGCTGAACTGGATGGGGAAGATGAGGGTGATGAAGAAAAGGGAGATGCCGCCGAACCAGGAGAGGATCGCAAGGCGGGCCTTTCCATCCGGGGCAAGGGAACGCGCGAGGAAGGCCGTCCCGGCGAGATACGGAAGGACGAAGGCCGCCGGAAGGAGGCCCATGAACTCATTGGGGTGAGCCGCCTTCACAGCCTGATACACGAAGTAGAACTGGCCGGGCCCCGCGAGGGCCGCCACGGCCCACGGAAGCGCGCGTGACTCGAGGCGGCGTCGGAAGGCGAAGGGAAACCCGAAGAGGAGGGCAAGGAAGCCTACGTACCAGGCCAGGGCGATGCCGGGGTGTTGCGGCGTGAACTGCCCCTCGTGCCAGGTCAGTTCGAGGGCGAGGAGCGCGACGCCCGCGGCCGCGCCGACGACGTCCACGTCAAAGCGGGCCACCGCGAAGAAGGCGAGCACGAGCATGAACGCGGCGAGGCCGAAGACGGGCGACGGGTCCGGCAGCTGCAGTCGCGCCACGACGAGGATCAGGAGCAGGAACGGCAGCAGCGCGGAAAGGGCGGGGAAGGTCGCGGCCCAGATTCTCTTCTGTTTCTCCGGCGCGAGAGCCGGCCGCGAGGCGAGGATCCTTCGCGCGGCCCAGGTACCCGCGAAGAAGAAGAGGGCGCCGAACCCGCCGATGAGCCAGAGTTCGACGGGAGTGCCGCTGAGCATGGCGGGCCCCTGGAAGATCGAGGCGGCGATGGTGACCAGGGTGAGGAGGAGGACCGCCGCCAGTCCGACGATCGACCCCGTGAGCAGGGTGAGGACAAAGGCGAGGCCGTC
Organism: uncultured Planctomycetales bacterium; assembly: GCA_964604905.1. GTDB lineage: Bacteria > Planctomycetota > MHYJ01 > MHYJ01 > JACPRB01 > JACQFK01. The sequence goes on along the minus strand of CAZSCC010000683.1, from coordinate 608 downwards.
GATCAGGAGGACGCACGCCCAGAGGGCGATCGGCGTGCCGGGGAACTTGAAGAGCGGGGGCAGCAGGAGCAGCAGGGCGATCGGTGGAAAAAGGTGGAGCCAGGCCGGGGCAGGGCCGTGGGGCTTGAGCCGTTGGAGCACGGCCGGGAGGACGCCGTGCAGGGCGGCGAAGAGGAGATTGAAGGCGAGGCTCCAGTAGAGCAGCGACTCGGTGAGGAAGCTCGAGGTCCAGCCCGCGAGCAGGGCGAACGCGAGGAGGCCCGCGAGGGGGAGGGCGGGCCGCAGCGGCGGGTGCACCCAGACGGGGGCCAGCAGGGCGACGTCCGCGAGAAAGATGAAGGTGAACAGCAATCCGGGACGCTGAGCGATCTCCGGATAAGGGTGCACGATGATATAGGCCGCGAAGAGCAGGGCCACGGCGACCGGGGTCAGCGTGGCGGCGACGGTCCAGCGGTCGACGGTGTTGCGGCGCTGCGCGACAAGGAAGGCTCCGGAGAAGAGGAACGCGAAACCGTCGAACACGACGAAGGCGGTCACGGCCTTCTGGCTCTCGAAGAATGTGCCCGCCCATCCGACCTGCAGGGCCGCGGTGCCGAGCGCGGCCAGGA
>CAZSCC010000682.1:0-4615 GCA_964604905.1 uncultured Planctomycetales bacterium | reverse complement strand
AGGTTGCGCGTGACGAGCACGCGCCAGTGGACGCCTCGCGCCGCTTGCGGACTATACGTGGTTCACGTATACTCGCTGAGTGGAGTTCCTGGAGGCCTCGGCTTTCACTCGCGAGGTGTACCGCTACATGGACGAGGACGGGCTGCGTGAGCTTCAAGCTCGGCTCGCAGCGGACCCCAAGGCCGGTAGCGTCATTCCCGGAACGGGAGGATTCAGGAAGGTCAGAGTCGAAGATCCGAGACGCGGGAAGGGACGAAGGGGCGGCATTCGCGTCATCTACTACTACTTCGACGAGGACGAACTCATCTGGATGGTGACGCTTTACGACAAGGGCGAGGCAGCCGACCTCACCGCGGAACAGAAGAAGGCGATGAGGGTAGCCATCGAGCGAGAGAAGGCGGCGAGGCGCGCGCGTCGCAACCGACGCTGACGTACCCCGTTCGGAGAGGGAGGTAGGAGGCAGGAGCATGGAGAAGGCCAAGCGGAAGAAGAGGGACATTTTCGGAGAAATCATGGAGGGGATCGAAGATCTGAAGGCGCACCGCGAGGGACGCCTGACGCTACGAAACTACAAGCTGGAAGTCCCGGAACCTCCACCGGTCGACCCGCGGACAATCCGCAGGGTACGCGAGCGCCTCCACCTTTCGAGAGCGCTGTTCGCTCGGATGCTCGGGCTGAGCGTCCGCACGCTCGAGGGGTGGGAACAGGGTCGCAGCAATCCCACGCGCGTGGCGGCCCTCCTGTTCGAGCTCCTTCGGCAACACCCCGAGACGCTCGGCCAGATCGTGAACCTCCCCGAGCCGCGACGGGCCGAGCACCGCGCGGGAGGGTAAGGACGCGCTCCCAGACAAGCCGGTCACACGGAGCGGAACGTAGCGACCCAGAACCACCCGCGTCGCTCGCTTTCGTCGGAGAGCGCCGAGTAGTGAGGATTTTCGCTGCCATCGGCCTTGCGCGGTAGAGCCGGATACCGCGGGACACGCACCACCGTCGCAGTTCCAGACGCAACGGTAACGCCGCTGGCGAGCACACCAATCTCCGTCTGCTCGCGGACCACGCGGCGCCCACTGACGGCAACCTTGTCGCCGAGCCGCACCTTCGTGCGCAAGTAGCTCTGGAGGGACAGTTCGGGGACAAGTGGGAGTCCGGAGAGTACGTGAGTCCTTACGGCTCAGATGGGGGTTGGCTCCTCAGGTAGGATTCGAACCTACAACCCTCCGGTTAACAGCCGGATGCTCTACCCTTGAGCTACTGAGGAACAGGGCCGCAACGGCAAACGGAGATTATAGAAGCGGGCCGCGCGGGGTGTCAAACGCGGGCGGAAACGGCACTAGCCTGGATTTCCACGGAGGGGAATCGCCCTAACGTCCGAGGCACCGCAGCGCTCAGGTGGTCAAGCGTAGCGCACGGCCATGCCACCACGGGACCTTGACGGGCTGATCGAGTAGTCCCGAGGCGAGGATGATCGGTAGGTGGGCGCGACGGTGGAAGGCCACCACGATCTCCTTTTCCGAGACCGTGACCGTGGCAGGCGTGTCAATCAGGTCGCGGAAGATCTGACGTGCTTGGGCATCGGCATAGCCGCGCATCCTCTTTGCCATCAGGCGATACAGTCCGCTGGCGATGACGAGCAGGGTCATGTCGAAGTCGACCTTGAGCCCGACAGCGGAGGAGAGGGCGTCCATATGGAAGAAGCGGACCGCGTCGGAGAGGGCGTTCTCGATGAGCATTCTCTGGGCGTAGCGGGTGATGAGCTTGGGGGCGGAGGTGTGCCGGTCATTCGTGAGGAGGAGCGTGGGCTCATCGTGTCCCAGGTCGCGGATGAAGATCTGGCGGAAGGTCTCTCCGGCCAGGGCGACGGGTTGTTCGTGGATGCGCGGCGTCTTGTACTTGCGGGTGGGCACGTCGAGTTCGATGGTGCGCCAGGCTGAGCGCGGTAGCCCGGCGATCTCCTGTAGGAGCTTGGCCGTGCGTCGTCTGAGGGTGATGAAGGTGATCCCCATCTTGTGCAGCCGGGCCAGGCTGGGGTAAGTGGTCAGCCGCGAGTCGAAGACGAGGTGACGCGGGTTCTGGCCGTGGGTGCGCTTCCAGAACGCGATGAACCGAAAGATTTCTTCGGCTTCCTCGCCCTTGCGGATGTCGGCATTGGAGTAGCAGAAGGCTCGCCCCTCGGCGTCCTGAGCGAGAAAGGCCAGGACACTGGGCTGGCGGCGGCTGCGCATAGAGACGTAATGGCGCTCGAGCACTGGGTCCTCGCCGTAGTAGGGAACGGAGTGGAAATCGAGGTTGAAGGACTCCCCGCCGAACAGATGTTGCCCCTCGACCAGTTGATGCCAGGTGGCGAGCAGTCGGGAGTTCTTGGCCGGCCCGATCCGCGAGGAGTACTCCGAGAGGTAGCTCTTCTTGGGGATCGCGTTGAAGCCTGCGAACAAGGCCAAGCCTTGGTCGGCCACCAGGGCCATGACGTGGCTCCGACGTTCGACGCACCAGAGCTTGAGGGCCAGGCAGGCGCGGAGGGCGTGCTCGGGGGGGATCATCCTGGAGCCCGGGAGCTGAGCGGCGCGGGCGAGCTTGTCCAGTCCGAGGCGAATCAAATCCGGCACAAAGAGGAAAAGCCCGCCGCAGCTGGTGCTCACAGTGCGCGGGGCCAGTGAAAGGGAGCGCACGTCGGCGATGGGCTCCGCCGTAGGTCCCAACCGGTCGGGTCGTTCTTCGTCGAGGCGTCGAGGGAGCGGTGCGAAACCCTCCTCCTTCAGGACCTCGCGCACGGCGGTGGGGCTCAAGAGCAGGCGGCGGTGCTTGAGCTCCTCGCTGATCTCGTAGACCGAGTGGTTCTGCTTGCGCAGCTGGACGATCAAGTCTCGGGCGACCGACTTCTTGGGCCGGAAGCGTGGACCGGGCAGCGCCTTGACGAAGAAGGTCGGGTCGTCGTCACGCCGGAACTGATGACAGAGAACTCGGAAGGAGCCAGGGGTGTAGCCGAAGGCCTTGGCGACCTCGGCTGAGGCTCGCCCTTCCAGGAAATAGGCCCGGAGGGCCTCGTACATCCGATGCTTCGGGCTATCCGGCTCCAGAAAGAACCGGCGACACTGTGTTAGGTCCTTTGGTACTCTGATATGCACTGCTGCACGGTACTACTATCTACCCCTGGGGGTCAAGAGAAAACTGAGGCCCCACCCGGTGGGTCGAACACACCGCTGCCTGCGTGCGTACTCAACCCTGCTCAGCCGAACCTCCAGTTAGAGGGCGCCGCGGATTCCGCGCTGACGAACTCGCCCTGGGCCCAGAATCGGCGCACCCTCCGCATAACGCGGTCGCAGATAGGCCCGCATAGCCGCGGCCCCTGGCGCGCCGAACCCATCGCCGGGACCGGTCGCCACCCGGAGGGCGGTTAGGTCAATAGGGGTCCGTGGAAATCCAGGCTAGCGGGCCGCCAAGGAGACCCCACATGTCTCCCATCCCTGAAACCGAACTGGTGCGGCCGCTCCTGCTCGAGCCTCTGGTGTGGGGAGTTGTGGTTCGCGGGCTTGCAGCGGGACTGCTGGTCTGGGGGATGGGCTCGTGGGTTTCGCGCGCCACGCGGGGGAGCAAGGCGTGAGATTGATTTCCGTAAACGCAGGTCTCCCGAAAGAGGTCGTCTCGCACGGACGCGCGGTTGTCACCTCGATCTGGAAACGGCCAGTCGACGGCCGGGTTCGCGTGGGCCGGCTCAACATCGCTGGTGACCAGCAGTCCGATTTGACGGTGCATGGGGGAGCCGAGAAGGCGGTTTACGTCTATCCCTCCGAGCACTACGAGTATTGGCGTCGTGAGCTGCCGGGCACGGAACTGCCGTGGGGCGCGTTTGGAGAGAACTTCACGACCGAAGGCCTCCTGGAGCCAGCCGTGGGGATCGGTGACAGGCTTCGGGTGGGTTCCGCAGCGTTCGTCGTCACGCAGCCACGCATGCCTTGCTTCAAGCTCGGCATTCGGTTCGATCGCGATGACATGGTCAAACGGTTCCTTCAAAGCGGTCGTAGCGGGTTCTACCTTTCGGTATTGCGAGAGGGGGAAGTGGGCCCTGGTGACCTGATCGAGGTGACGCAGCGAGACGAGCAGGGCATCGCCGTCGCCGACGTCGTCGCCCTGTACAGCACTGACGCGAACAACCAACCGCTCCTGCGACGGGCGATGGACGCGCCGGCCTTACCCGAGGCCTGGCGGACCTATTTCCGGCAAAGAGTCTGGGAACCGGACGAATAGCCACCGATCAACGAGTTGGACCCCGAGGTTGATCGCCTCCCCGCCAACTTTCGGTCGCGAGCCTGCGTCCAAGAGGGCGAGGGCCACGATCAAAGGAGGTGTCATGTCACGTTGGATGGGGTTCGGCGTGGGGGTGCTGGCGTTGTGTGCGGCCGGCTTGTCGCTCGGGCCCGCCGTGGTGAAGGCTCGGGAAGGGCGGCGCGTCGAGATCTTCCGGAGCGGGGGCGCCCAGTTGGGCGTCGTCCTGAAGGACGTGGAGGCCGGCGACGTCGCGTCGCTCAAGCTGGCGGAAGAGCGCGGCGCGGTGGTGAAGGAAGTGAAGGCCGATTCGGCGGCGCAGAAGGCCGGGTTGAAGGCCGGCGACGTGATCCTG
>CAZSCC010000681.1:0-6536 GCA_964604905.1 uncultured Planctomycetales bacterium | reverse complement strand
CACCCCTGGGCTTGGGCAAACTTGCGGTACTTGGCGACACTGCGCCGATTAGAGCCCAGATCTCGGGCGATCTCCCGGTCGCTCTGGGCGAGCTTGAAGCGTCGCACCATCTCGCGGATGTCTAGCACGTCGGTCCTCCTGGCGGCCATACCCCCTCCTCCTCGAAGTTTGGTAAACGGGACCCGAGGAGGGTGGTGTGGGGCCTGGATCCGGGCAAGGAGAATCGACCGAAGTGGTGCACATTCACCCGCACACGGGTGGTGCACATTAACCCGAACATGACTGGTGCACCAAACCCGCACATGGGTGGTGCAGTAAACCCGGCTACACCTGGTGCACTATAGGGCGGCTAATGACAGGGGCCCTGATCGTGGGACTCGCTGGCGGCGCCGTCCTTCTGATCGTGCTCCTGGCCGTGGCGTTCGGATCGGCCCGGCCCAAGCCGCCGCCCCCCGTCGCAACCGTTCCTGATTCCCCCCCGCCCGCCGACCGGCGTCCCGAACCCGGGCCGCCGGTGAAATCGCGGGAGGAACTCCGTCAGGAGGAGGCCAGGCGAAATCTGGGCGAGGTCCAGGAGTTGGAGAAGGGAGGCCGCATCGCCGCCAACGAGATCCGCCGTCGGTACATGGAATTCGCCAGGGAATACGCCGACACCCCGGAGGGGCGGAAGATCGGGGAGTGGTTGAAGGCGACCGAGTCGAAACCGGAACCGCCGAAGGTGGCCCAGGTTCCCAAGCCCCCGGCGCCTGAACCGAAGCCTCCCGAACCCGAGCCGGTCCCCAAGCCGCCTGAGCCCCCGAAGCCCGTCCCGCCGGAGCCCAAGCCCCTCGAACCGGCTGTCATCAAGCCGCCGCCTCCTCCGGTCCCCAAACACCCGGCAGTACCGGAGGCCGCGAAGGTCGGCGAGGCGGAGGCGGCGTATCGGAAGGCCTTCAAGCCCGAGCAGGCGAAGACCCCTCAGGAGAAGGCGAAGCTGGCCCGCGTGCTTCTCGACGCCGCAGCCTCCTCTGGGGCGAAGGACGCGGAGCTCTACGTCCTCCTGCGCGAGGCGCGGGACCTCTCCGTGCAGGGGATGGACGTGAAGACGGCGATCGAAGCGGTCAATGCGAGGGCGGGCGCGTTCGACGTGGACGGCATGGGTGAGAAGGTAGATCTCTTCGCGAAGACGACGGTCAAGGTAGCGAACGCGGCCGTGTGGTCCGGGGCCGCTCTAGACGTGGCCGAGGAGGCGTCGGAGGGAGACGACTACGAGGCGGCGGTAAAGCTGGCCGCCCGGGCCGAGGCGCTGGCGCGAGCGGCGAACGACCGAGGGCTCCAAGAGACGGCGAAGGAGCGGGGCAAGGAGCTGGCGGACCTCAAGCGCGTGGCGGATGGTCTCAAAGGACATTTCAAGGCGCTGGAGACGAAACCGGACGATCCAGCGGCCAACGCCGCTGTTGGGAAGTTCGTGAGTCTCGTCAAGGGGGACTGGAAGCGGGGGCTTCCGATGCTGGCGAAGGGTTCGGAACCCGCGATCAAGAACCTAGCCGAGCAGGAGCTGGTCAACCCCACGGACCCCGCGGCGCAAGCGGCGCTCGGCGAGGCATGGGCCTCGCAGGCGGAGAAGGAGACGCCGACCTATAAGCCTCGCGCGCGCGAGCGGGCGGCGGAGTGGCTGGGGCGGGCGATCGCGGGGCTGACGGGTATCGCGAAGGTTTCGGCCGAGAAGAAGCTCGCCTCGCTCGGGCCGGTCATCGGCACGAAGGCCCAGATGACCCTCGACCTGGGGGGCGGGGTCAGGATGGAGATGGTCTACATCAAGCCCGGCACCTTCACGATGGGCGGGACGGAGTCCCCGACGGAGGGCTGGCAGGCGGACGAGCGGCCGGAACACAAGGTGACGATCACGAAGGGCTTCTATCTGGGGAAATACGAGGTGACCCAGGCGCAGTGGGAAGCCGTGATGGGATCGAACCCCTCCAAGTGGAAGGGCCCTGACCTGCCGGTGGAGCAGGTTTCCTGGGAGGACTGTCCGGGCTTCCTGAAGAAGCTCAATGAGAAGGCGAAGAACTCGCTCAAGGGCCGCATGGCGTCGCTCCCTACGGAAGCGCAATGGGAATACGCGTGCCGCGCGGGGACGAAGACGAGATGGTCGTTCGGGGATAACGACGGCGCCTTGGGCGAGTACGCATGGCATGACAAGAACTCGGGCCAGCAGACGCACGCGGTGGGGCAGAAGAAGCCGAACGCGTGGGGCCTCTATGACATGCACGGGAACGTGTGGGAGTGGTGCCAGGACTGGAATGGGCCTTACGCGAGGGATGCGGTGGATCCTACAGGCCCTGCAAGTGGAGAGCGCCGGTGCCTGCGGGGCGGGAGCTGGAGCCTCGAATCCAAGCACTGCCGCGTTGCTTTCCGCGCCAGCAATCCCGCGGCCTATCGCAACTCCGATAACGGCTTTCGGGTGGCGCTGCCCTAGACCTCTCCGTAATGACGCTCTGTCTCTTTGTCCTTTGAGTACTTGGGGTGCAGGGGCGAAGCCCCGGCTCGGCTAGAAAAACGGAAATGAGAGGATCGGGGGAACCGATCGTTTTCAATAAGAGAGTGCAACGAAACCACCCCGGGCTCCTCTCTGGGAAAAAAGACCGCGCCTCCGGCGCGGGCGGGCTTTGAGGCCTGACGTTCCCCGATCCTCCCTCTTTCACCCCTCCTCCCCCCCCTCCTTTCCCGCAGGATTCCCCCTTCTCATCCCTGTTTGAATCGACTATCCTCTCCGCGCCTCGATGCGCCCTTCGATCGGGGCGCCGTTCGGAACGGCGCGCGCATCGTCGCAGTAGGGCTTCGCGTCCAGAATTTCTGCCAGCAGGCCCATGCAGGCGCCCCCGCGCTGGGCGATGCTGATGACCCATCCGATCGCGACCCTGGGCCAGAGAAGCTGGAACTGATACCCTGCGAACGTCGCCAGCACGCCGAGCGTGAGGGTGCCTCCGATGATGGCCTTGCCCCCGACGAGGAGGGTGACGGTCATCGCCCCTTCGGCCAGGATCAGGATGGCGGCCCAGGAACCTGAGCGCCAGAGGGCGAGCCGGAGATTCCGGGCCCGGTATTCCCCGCAGCCCGCGCGGTAGCGGTCGATTTAATGTTCTTCCTGGATGAAGCTGCGGACGACCCGCGCGCCCGAAAAGTTTTCCTGGGCGCGGCTGGAAGGGACCCCGAGCTGCGCCTGGACGGCCATGGACTGGTCGTGCATCTTCGCTCCCGTCCAGGCCATCACGAACCTCACCCCGACCAGCGACAGCATGAACCTCGCCGCCAGCAACGGGTTCTGCATGAACATGATCACCATGGAGGCGATGAACAGAAGCCCGGTCGAGACGATCGCCATCACGCCGATCCCGAGCATCGTCCGCACGCCTTCGATGTCATTGATGGCGCGCGAGGTGATCTCGCCGGTGGCGTTCGTGTCGAACCATCGTGCCGACAACGTCTCGAGGTGGGCGTAAAGATCGTTTCGCAGATCGAATTCGATTCGCCGCGAGGCGGTCGACGGCAGAGCCGATCAACGGTGGCGCTACCGCTCCACAGGCGGAGGCCAGAACGACGATGGCCATCCCCAGGAGGTATGTCCGGCGGTGGCGGCGGAGCTAAGGGAAAGGACGCCGGAGCTGCCTCATTAGAGGGCCTATTTTAGCGTCGACGGTGAGAGGAAGCATTAAGCATTGAGAATCCAGCAGCCCGGACTATTCGCGCCGCGCGGCGGCGCGCTTCCCTTTCGCTCGGGCCGGACCTTGTCAAGCGCGCCCGGCCCCGCTAAGATGGAGCAGTGACCGAGAAAAAGCCGCGCGCCCGGCGACCTTACTCGCCCCCCACGATCCGGACCGAGAAGCTCTACGAGCGCCGAGCCCTTGCGTGCGGCAAGCTCGGGCGCGCCCGTGGCCGGCGCGGCTGCGTCCGAAACATCAGAGTCTCGTGAGCGCGGCGGTTCTCCCGTCCGTCGGCCGATGAGCTCCCTCAGCTACCACCTCACTCTCCTGGGCGACGTCGCGCGCACGCGCGCCTTCGACCGGGCGCTGGCCGAGACAATCCGGCCCGGCGATGTGGTGGCGGACCTCGGATGCGGAAGCGGTATCCTCTCCCTGTTCGCGCTCAAGTACGGCGCCTCGCACGTCTACGCCGTCGACCACCACCCGATCGCGGCGGTCGCGCGGTTGGCGGCGCGCGAGAACGGCGTGGAGGACCGCCTCACCGTGATCCAGGCCCCGTCCCACGAGGTCAGGCTGCCCCGGCGGGTGGATGTCGTCGTCTCCGAGGTGCTCGGCAACGCGGTCTTCGACGAGGCGATCCTCGAGACCATGGCGGACGCGCGGCGGAGGCTTCTCAAGCCGGACGGCCGCACGGTTCCCTCGGCCCTCTCGCTCATGGCCGCTCCGTCCCTCCATTTCGGGGGGCCGTCCCGGTGGAAGTACGGGGTCAAGCTGGAGGCCCTCCGCGCGATGGCGCTTCACCAGTTCTCCGCGCTCGAGAGGCCCCGCCTCTGTGCCCCGGTGAAGCGGCTCTGGCGGTCCGACGTCGGGAAGGCGGACCTGCCCGTCCGCCTCGACGGCCGCTGGCGGGTGAAGCGGGCCGACGGCGTGGGGGTCTGGTTCGACGCGCAGCTATCCCCGAACGTGCGCCTGAACTCGTTCCGAGGCACGAGCTGGGTGCCGGTGCTCTTTCCGGCCCCCGCCCGCCTCGAGGGAATCGTGGACTTCCACCTCGAGTATCACGGGCGCGAGAGCTACACCTGGCGGTTCAACGACCTTCCCGCGCAGGGATCCGACCTCGCCGACGAGCTCGCCCTTTCGCAGTTGGCGCTGAAGGAATCGGACGTGCCGAGGCTCCCGCGCACGCGGGCGAAGCAGCTCCGGGAGCTGGCGCTCGTGGACGGTCGCCGCACGATCGGCCAGATCGCGCGGCTGATGAAGGGCGTCCCCTACCGGGAGGCGGTGTGGCGGGTGAAGTCGCTCTGCCTGAACGAGAAGCTGATCTGGTAGCGGAGCGTCAGCTGAGGATGTCGCGGATGACCGCGGCCTCGCCGCAGGTCCAGGGATCCACGCCCGTGTAGTCCCCGTGCAGGATCACGGGGGCACCCGCGCTGCGCTGGCACCATTCCTTGAGCCCGCAGGGCGCGCAGGTCTTGAAGTCCTCAAGCCGCAGCCCGCGGATCCTCCGGAACACGGGTGAGTCCCTCCAGATTTCGGGGAAGCGCCGCTCGCGGACGTTTCCCGCCGTAAGGGGGACGGCGATGCAAGGGTAAACGTTTCCTTCCGACGAGACCGCCGCGTTCCCGCGGGCGCAGTTGCACTTCCACTCCTCGTCCGTCGGATCGGCGCCGCGTTTCCCGAGGAGGGGCCGGAGCGGGCCGCGGTAGAGCGCCGCGACCGTCTCCAGGTCCACGCGTGTGGCGAGGCTGCCCTTCGTCCCGTCGTAGCGTCCCGTGATCGTCGTGTCGACGGCGTAGGTGAAGCCGCGGGAGTCGCCCAGCGCGACCATCCCGGCGGTCTCGTGGGCGTTGGCCTTCATCACGATGAACTTGAGCGACACGCCGACGCCGCGCTCGCGGAGCCGCTCGGCCCCGTCGATCGTACGCCGGAAGGAGCCCTTGACCTGCGTCACCGCGTCGTGCGTCGTGGGCGTGGCGCCGTAGACGCTCAGGCTTACGTCCATGAGGTTGCGATAGCCCGCGAGCCGCTCGCACGACCGTTCGGTGAGGAGCGTGCCGTTCGAGAGGAGCGTGACGGCGAAGGAGCGGGCCGCCGCCTCGTCCAGGATGTCCCAGAAGCGGGGATGGATCATGGCCTCGCCGCCGGTGAGGGCGAGGAAGAGCGTGCCCGAGGCACGGAGGTCGTCGAGCAGGAGGCGGATCTCCTCGAACGAGAGCTCCGGCGCCGGCAGTGGCCGCGGGCGGTCGCGGTCGAAGTTGTAGCAGTGGGTGCAGCGGATGTTGCAGGCGAGGGTGAGCTCGAGGCTGATCTGGAGGGGGATGCAGTTCCGCCAAGCGCGCTCGTGGAGGTCGTCGAGGACGCCGCAGGAATCCGACTCCACGCTCCTCATTCGGTCTGCACGAGGCCCTTCTCTCCGAACTCGGCGACGAAGGCGCGGACGTCCTTCTCCGCGCGGTCGCGATCGACCTCGAACTCCCCGCAGAGGGCTTCGACCAGTTCGGGCACGTCGCGGGCCTCCCGGAGGCAGTTCCAGAGGAAGGTTCCCGCCTCGTCGAGCTGGTGCATTTCGCGGCGCGAGGGGACGACGATGACGACCTGGCCCTCGAACTCCTGGAAGGGCAGCGCGGCATCACGCCGGAACCGTCGCTTCTCGCTCATGTTTCCAGGATCGTACTTCCGCCGCCACCTTCCTGTCCAGTGCCATCGCGCCGGCGGCAGCGGGCCCCACTCGTACCGGAGGATAGTAGCTTCAAACGGGGATGAGAAGCGAGGATGAGGGGGGAGGAGAGGAGGGAAGGGGTATGGGAAGAGGGGAAGCGCAGGGAATCAGGCGTCAAAGCCCGCCCGCGCCGG
>CAZSCC010000680.1:0-4031 GCA_964604905.1 uncultured Planctomycetales bacterium | reverse complement strand
GCGGCCATGGACACGGTGACGGAATCCAAGCTCGCGATCGCCCTCGCCCAGGAGGGAGGGATGGGGATCATCCACCGAAACATGAGCGTGGCCGACCAGGCGCGGGAGGTGGCCCGGGTTAAACGGTTCGAGGCGGGCCTGATCGCGGACCCCATCTGCCTCTCCCCCGACGAGACAGTGGGCACCGCGCGCCGCGTCATGCGAGAGCACAACATCAACGGCATCCCGATCACCCGGGGCACCCAGCTCGTCGGCATCGTGACCAGCCGCGACCTCCGCTTCCACGCGGACGAGGCCAAGAGGATCTCGGACGTCATGACGAAGCCGCCGCTCGTCACGGCCCCGCCGGGCATCTCCGCCGAACAGGCCAAATCGATCCTCAACGAGCGCAAGGTGGAGAAGCTCCTCATCGTGGACGCCGACTTCAACCTCCGCGGCCTGATCACGATGAAGGACATGAACAAGACGGCCCAGCACCCCACGGCCTGCAAGGACGGCCGCGGGCGGCTCCGAGTCGGCGCCGCCCTGGGCGTGAACGATTTCGCTCGAGCCCAGGCGCTCCTCGATGCCGATGCGGACGTCTTCGTGGTCGACACCGCCCACGGACACTCGAAGAACGTCATCGACACGGTTCGGGAACTCAGGAAACGGATCAAGGACAAGCCGATCGTCGCGGGGAACATCGCGACCGGCGAGGCCGCGAAGGACCTGATCGCCGCGGGCGCCGACGGCCTGAAGGTCGGGATCGGTCCGGGATCGATCTGCACCACGCGGGTCGTCGCGGGAGTGGGCGTCCCCCAGATCACGGCGATCCTGGACGTCGCCGCCGTGGCCGCCCCCGCCGGCGTGACGGTCATCGCCGACGGAGGGATCCGACTCTCGGGCGACATCCCCAAGGCCATCGCCGCGGGCGCGTCCTGCGTCATGGTCGGCAGCCTCTTCGCCGGCTGCGAGGAGAGCCCGGGCGAGGTGGTCATCCACAAGGGCCGGAGCTACAAGGTCTACCGCGGCATGGGTTCGGAAGGCGCGATGGTCAAGGGCTCGAAGGATCGCTACGGCCAGGGCGCCATCGAGGACCGCTCGAAGCTCGTCCCGGAGGGGGTCGAGGGAATGGTGCCGTTCAAGGGCCGGCTCGGCGACTTCGTCTACCAGCTCGTGGGCGGGCTGCGGGCGGGTATGGGGTACTGCGGGTGCTCCAACGTCGAGCAACTCCGCACCCTCACCCGGTTCATGCGGATCACCAACGCCGGGCTCCGCGAGAGCCATCCGCACGACATCACGATCACCAAGGAAGCGACCAACTACAGCGTGGAATAGGCAGGTCAGCGGTAGATCAGCACCCGCTGCGACTTGAGCCCCGCGCACGACGCGCAGACGGCGTTGTCCGTCAATCCCGAGCCGCCGCAGCGTCCGCAGCTCTTGAGTTCGCCGCGGATCACCTGCAGGTGCTTCTCGATGTAGAGCCCCTTGAGCAGCCTGTACCGCGACTCGTCCCCCGCCGCGGTCCACCAGTCCGCGGGAGAGCCCGCCTCCGGCTTCAGGACGGGCCAGGAGGCCTCGTCGTAGGAATGCTTGAACATCGCCTCGACCGGACGGCGGTCGAAGGCGAGCTTGACCGCGGGATCGTCGGGGCTGAAATTGAACCGCCACCGGACGTGGGCGAGCACCTCGCTGGGCATCGCATCCTCCACGAACGCCTTCGCCGCGGCCAGCGGGAGGGAGCGGTCCATCGCGCGCGCCTTCACGAAGGCCTCGATCGTCCGATAGGCCTCTTGGACGATCCGCTCGTCGCGGGCGCGGCCGCGGTGGTCCTCGATCATCGCCCTCAGGCGCCGCAGCTCCGCGAGCACCCCGGAGTATTCGGGCGCGCCCGCCAGCCCTTTTTCCACCGTGTCGATCTGGGCGAGCGCCGCGTCGTAATCCCCGGCCAAGCAGCTCTCCTGGGCGCGGAAGACCGAGCGGCGGAGGGCCAGGTCCTCGATCCGGTCGCGCAGCCGGACCAGCTCCGAATGCATCCGGGCCTCGGGCCAATCGGGATGGCGGAGAAGCTCGGCCATCTTGAAGGCGGCCACGGCGCGCTCTTGGAGCTTGGCGCGAAGCAGCTCGGCGCCCAGGCGATCGTAGTCCTCGGCGCTCGCGGGCTTGAGTCTCCCCATGAGGATGCCGAGAACCTCCTCGGGGACGTAGACCCGCTGGAGCTCCAGCCGGACCTCTTCGCGCGTCTCGATCGAATCCACCGGGATCAAGAACCGGCCCTCGGAGTTCTTCACCCAGAGATCGCGGGCAGGAGCCCCGGGGAGGATCACACCCTCGAACGTCCTCCCGTCCTGCGTCTTGATGCGCACCCCGGGGACCGTGAGGTCCGCCGAGGCGGGCGCCGCGACGGGAGGGACGCCAGCACCCAGCAGCCGGCCGCGGAGCGAAGCGGCGTCTCCCGCCTCGAGCTGCCACCAGCGGAACTTGACGGGCCCGGGGATCCCCTCGAGCTTGAGCGTCACCCCCTCGGCGTCGGCGGAGACGATCTCGCAGAGCTCGGTCTTCCCATCCAGGAAACGGACCCGCTGCCGCGGGGCGGACTCCTGGGCGAAACACGCGAAGGCGAACAGGAGAGAGACGAAGAGCCCGGTGCTGAACCGGAGCGCCTTATGCCAGAAACTCCCCAAGCGCGCGCACCACACGATCCACTTCCCCCTGGCGGAGAGCCGGGTAGAGGGGGACGGACGCGAAGGACCGATGCAACTCTTCCGCACCGCGATACTCCCCCCGGGAACGCCCGAAATACAGATGAAGCGGCCGGTACACGGGGCGCTTGCACTCGATCCCGCGCCCGGCCATGAATCGAACGAACGGGGCCACGGGGCCCACCCGCACCACGAACCGGTAGAACACGTGGTCTCGCGGCGGGGCGCCCAAGCCCAGCGTCCTACAGTAATACTCGGCGATCTCGCGGCGGCGCTTCACGAAATCGGGGACCCTCCGGAGCTGCGCCCCTCCAACGGCCGCCGCCAGCGCGCTCATCCGGTAGTTGAACCGGACCTTGTAGTCGTCCCGGTTGTCGTACTCGACGAGGTCCCTCAGGCGCGCGTGCAGGGCGCGGTCGCTTGCCACGACCATCCCCCCGTGCCCCGTGGCCATCATCTTGGTGGCGTAAAACGAGAAGATGGAAACATCGCCGCGGCGCCCGACCTCCCCGCCCAGCGCCATCGCGCAGTCCTCGATGATCGGTACACCCAGGCGTCCGAGTTCCCCGACGGGCGCCGGCTTCCCGAACATGTGGGGCACGATCATCGCCCGCGTGCCGCGACGAAGCCGGCGCTTCACGTCCCGCGGATCGAGGTTGCCCGTCGCCGGATCGACATCGGCCAGGATCGCCTCGGCCCCCGCGTACTTCACCGCATGGAGGACCGCGGCGCAGGCGTAAGTCGGCAGCAGGACGCGATCGCCGGGCCTCACGCCCAGCGCGAGGAGCGCGACATGGAGCGCCGCACTCCCCGTATGGACCGCCGTGGCCCGGCCGCCTCCCAGGAACCGCTCCATCTGGCGCTCGAAGCGGTCGACCTCCTCCCCTCCCCCCAGCCGCCCGCTCCGGAGAACGCGGACGGCGGCGCGCTGCTCCTCGATCCCCAGGAGAGGCCGCGAGTGCGCGATACGCTGGCGCATGTTTTCCATTCTGCTATAATCCCTCGACCGTTGCGAGGAAACGCATGAAGGCGAAAGCGCCGAAGGCGCGTCCGAGGGGTTACGAGGGGTTTGCACCGCTCATCCGGACCGCGCTCCCCGGCCCCAAGGCCCGCCGAATCCTCGAGCGCGACAAGAAGGTCATCACCCCCGCCTATACCCGCGGCTACCCCCTCGTCATCGAGAGCGGCCAGGGCTCGTACGTGACCGACCCGGACGGCAACCGCTTCCTCGACTTCACGGCCGGCGTCGCCGTCAACGCCCTCGGCCACTCGCACCCCGAGATCGTCAAGGCGATCGCGGAACAGGCGGGGAAGTTCGTCCACATGGCGGGCACGGACTTCTACTACGAG
>CAZSCC010000679.1:0-2606 GCA_964604905.1 uncultured Planctomycetales bacterium | reverse complement strand
GGACCTGTACGGCTTCGTGAGCGTCGAGCTCCTCTCGGACCGGTTGAAGGACCTCCGGCTGGGGACCGTCGTGGCCGCCGGGCTCGGCTACACGCTCCTCAAGGAGTCGTGGATCGATCTCTCCGCCGAGGCGGGCTTCGCCTACTTCGACAACAACTTCCGCGAATTCCAGAAGGACGAGTCCCACCCGGGCGCCCGGGTCTCGGCGCGACTCCGAATGGCCCTTCCCCTTGATTTCGAGTTGAAGGACCTCTTCACGTGGTATCCAAATTTCGACGACACGGGCGACTGGCAAATCCGCAATGAAGCCACGCTGGGGACCGCGCTCGGCGGCGGCTGGTCGCTCCTGGGCGGCGTCATCACGGAGATCGACAACGAGCCGGGCGTCGGCCTCGAGGAGTACGACAACACCTACTTCGTGGGTCTTGGCCTCGCGTTCTAGCCCGATCTATTCGTGATCCGTGAGTCTGTTGGCAAGCCGATTGCTCTATTTCGCCCCGTAGAACCGCTTCTACGCGGAGACAAAGGAGGGGCGAAATGGCACGCCAGAAACGACAGCCTGTCCTGTTCAAGGACCTCTACGACAAGCCGGTGTCGGTCGAGTTCACGCGGCCTCATCAGACCTCCGACGGAGGCGTGATCCTGCTGGACGCGGTTGACAAGAAGATGGGGCTCATCAAGCGGATCACCGAAGCCATTCGCGATCCACGGCAACCTGGAAAGATCACCTACGACATCCAGGCGCTCCTGCGCGAGCGCATCTTCTTGATCGCCTGCGGATATCCCAAGTGCGACGATGCCGACCGGCTGGCCCACGATCCAGCGCTCAAGATGGTCTCGAACCTGCGCGACGGACGTCTGGCTTCTCAGCCGACCCTTTCCCGATTCGAGAACGAGGCCACCCGGACGGATCTCTTCCGGATCGCCTTGGCGATCACCGATACGGTCATCGACTTCGAGCGGCGCAAGCGCATCGTCCGGAAAGTCCGCCAGATCACTATCGACATGGACCCGACCGAGGACCCCACCTACGGGGACCAGCAACTCACCTTCTTCAACGCGTACTACGACAACTGGTGCTACCTGCCGATGATCACCACGATCCAGTTCGGCGACGAGGCCGAGCAGTACCAGGTGGCACCGGTGCTTCGTCCCGGCAACGCCAAGGGCAGCCTCGGGGCGATCGGCATCCTCAAGCGGTTGGTGGCGCGCCTGCGCAAGACGTTCCCCAACGCCACGCTCTACGTGCGGATGGACGGCGCCTTCGCCACTCCCGAGATCCTCGCGTGGCTCGAGGCGAACGATTTGCTCTACCTCGTCAATATGGCCAAGAACAGCGTCCTGAAGGCCGATGCGGAGCCCCTGATGAAAAAGGTCCGCACGCTGGCCAAAGAAACCAGCCACACGGCCACGCTCTACAGCGAAACTCAGTACAAGGCCGGGAAGTGGGAGCACGCCCGCCGCGCGGTCATCAAGGCCGAAGTGGTGGTCAACGATAAGCGGGAACTCCGCGACAACCCCCGCTTCGTCATCACGAACCTCTCTCTCACGCCCCAGAACCTCTACCGCTACTACCGGGAGCGCGGGGACTGCGAGAACAGGCTCAAGGAGTTGCACTACGGCCTCAGGTTCGACCTGACAAGCTGCACGTCCTTCCTGGCCAACCAACTGCGGAACCTTCTGACGGGGGCCGCGTACGCCCTCTACCAGCAACTCCGGTACGCGGCCCGACGGACCGAGCTCGGGCGAGCCCAAGTCGGAACGCTCCGCGAGCGGCTCATCAAGATAGGCACGGTGATCAAGGAGTCGGTGCGCCGGATCGTTCTTGAGATGCCCAAGACCTTCGCGTCGTACGATATCTGGACGCGCCTGGCGCACGGTCTGGGCGCCGTCACGTAGGAAAGGCGGACTCCATGGCGAAACCCAAGCGCGAACCTCGGAGAAAGGCTGCCCCGAAGACGGAACAACGCGAGCCCATCGAGATCGAAGTGCGTTTCTGCGCGCCTGATCCGCCGCCTCCAGCATTTCCGGGTGCCACACCGGCAGTGCAGCCTGACAAAAAGACCGGCGGCGCGGAGCGCCCGGGCGTGACCTTTCGTTTTTAACCGCGTTCATGAATAGATCGGGCTAGGGCCAGCCAAGTGGAAACCGTGGCGATCTCCGTTCGACCGACTCCGGTGGAAAGGCGAGCTCGCGAATGACCGTAAACGGGAGAAAGGCCGAATCCAGGCCGAACGAAAACGGAAGGTCGAGAATCGCGAAGGGGGTGTGGAACCATCTGTCGCCGTAGCCGGACAGGACGGCCACGTTGGTTCGGGTTCCCCCGTAAATCACCCGGGGAGGCACGCCGCTCCCCTGTCCATCCTCCGTGAATGTGTTAGTGATGGTTCCACAGCCGGTGAGACAGAAAAGAAATGCGACCACAGTTGCGAACGCTCTCATCTGTGTTCCGACCTTTCAGACTCTCTGAATGGAGTACCGACATCGACCTCCCTCCCTTTGCCGTATACTTCTTCATTATCCTCCTGCGACGTGGCCGGATTGGCATCCTTGCGATGGAGCCGGCATGCGTGGCCTCCGATCTCCCCAGGCCAGCATGGGAATCC
>CAZSCC010000678.1:0-12891 GCA_964604905.1 uncultured Planctomycetales bacterium | reverse complement strand
CGCCGTACTTCTCGTGCCACGCCTCGATCAGGTGCTCGCCCGGCGGCAGGCCCTTGAGCTCGAAGGCGCCGTCCGGCCCCGTCACCTGGAAAAAGGGGTGAGGCACCACGCCCACGTACCCGATCATCCACGGGTGGACGTCGCACTTCACCCGCACCATGACCTCGGGCGCGCGGATCTTGCGGTCCGAGGTCGCCCCCTGGTTGAAGAGCGAGAAGTTGAATTCGCTCCTCGAGGTGAAGCCGTGGATGTTGTGGAGCGTCGGGTCATCGTTCCCGAATCGGATCGGCTGGTGGACCTGGACGCCGATGACGCGCGGCTCGTAGGCGCATTTCCGGTTGGTCATGGTCACGGGCGTCCTCGGCCAGTCGAATGTGAACGCCTCGACCCCCTGCTTGACGTAGATGAACACGTTCTGGAGCAGCCCATCCTTGACGAGCACCTTTGAGTCGAAGGCCGGGCCGGAGTGGAGGGCGGAGCACTCCGAGCTGCCGCCGATCGGGAGCTTGAGGTTGGCGGGAGGGGCTCCCTTGAAGACTGCCTTGCCGCGGATCGTCCCGGTCGTCGCCGGGTCGGGGAGCTTCAGCGCCACCGAAGGGTCCGGGTCCGAGGGCCCTCCGTCGCACCCCGCGGCGAGAAGCAGCAGCGCGAGCGCGGCGAGCCGCCTCATCCGCGCGGCCGGTTGCCCATCATCGGGCCCTTGGGCGAGGGCGGCGGGGGCGACGAGAGCCGCACGAAGTGCATCCGCACCTCGTCCAGCACCTGCTTCATCATGTCGATCTCGTCCTTCGTCAGGTTGCCCTTCGTCTTCTCGTCGAGCATCCCCAGCATCTCGATCATCTGTTGCGCCTGCGGCAGGTCCTGATGGACGGCGCCCGTCATCGGGTCGCGCACAGCGCCCATGAACATCAGCGCCTGCGTCGCGAGCGACTCGACCAGGCCGGCGAAATGGGGGTTGGGAGGGTTCGCCTTCGGGTCGGCCCCGGGCGCCGCCGCCTGGGGGGCCGCCCCCGGAGCGGCGGGCGTGGCCGCGGGGGCCCCGCCGAACTTCTGCGCGTCCAGCTCCTTCTCCTGCTGCGCCCGCTTCTTCCAGTCCTCGTCGACCCGCTTGCCCCGAGGCGGCTCGACGGGCTTGTCGTCGCTCATACGGCGACCTTCGTGGCCTGGGCCTTCGGCTTCGAGTACTCGAGCGCGGCCTTGATGAAGCCCTTGAAGAGCGGGTGGGGCGCCATGGGCTTCGACTTGAACTCGGGGTGGAACTGCACGCCCACGAACCAGGGGTGCTTCTCGAGCTCGATCATCTCCACCAGGTTGCCCTCCGGCCAGATCCCCGAGAACCGCATCCCCTTCTCGCGGAAGATCTCGAGGTAGCCGTTGTTGAACTCGTAACGGTGGCGGTGGCGCTCGGCCACGAGCTCTTTCTCGTAGCACTGGGCGGCGATCGAGTCGGGCTCGATGCGGCAGGGATAGCTGCCCAGGCGCATCGTCCCGCCCTTCTCGGTGACGAGACGCTGGCGCTCCATGAGATGGATCACCGGGTGGGGGCTCTTGTCGTCGAACTCGGTGGAGTTCGCGCCCGCCAGGCCGCAGACGTTCCGGGCGAACTCGATGGAGGCGGTCTGCATGCCCAGGCAGAGGCCGTAGTAGGGGACGTTGCACTCGCGGGCGTAGCGGGCGGCGGCGATCTTGCCTTCGATCCCGCGGTTTCCAAAGCCGCCGGGCACCAGGATACCGCTCACGCCGTCCATGAACCTGGCCAGGCCGTCCCGCTCGACGTCCTCGGCGTTCACCTTCTTGACCTTCACGCGGCAGCGGTTGGCGGTCGAGGCGTGGATCAGCGACTCCCAGATCGACTTGTAGGCGTCGTGGTGGTCGAGGTACTTGCCGACGACCGCGATCGTGACTTCCTTCTCGGGCGCGCGGAGGGTCTCGACCATCGCGGTCCAGGCGCTCAGGTCGGGCTTTTTCGAGGCGAGGCCCAGCTTGCGGACGATAAGCTCGTCGACCTTCTGCTCGTAGAGCATGATCGGGATCTGGTAGATCGAGAAGTCGACGTCCTTCTCCTCGATGACCGCCTCGCGGGGAACGTTGCAGAAGAGCGAGATCTTGGCTCTCACCTCGTCGGGGATCGTCACCTCGGTCCGGCAGATCAGGATGTCCGGGATGATGCCGATTTCGCGGAGCTTGCTGACCGATTGCTGGGTCGGCTTCGTCTTGATCTCGTTGCTCGCGTGGAGGAGCGGGATGAGCGTAAGGTGGAGGTACATCACGTTCTCGCGGCCCGCGTCCATTTCGTACTGCCGGATGGCCTCGAGGAAGGGGAGGCTCTCGATGTCGCCGACCGTGCCGCCGATCTCGGTGATGGCGACGTCGATGCCGGGCCCCTCGACGCGCCGGCAGGCGGCCTTGATCTCGTTGGTGATGTGGGGGATGACCTGGACGGTCTGCCCCAGGTACTCGCCGCGCCGTTCCTTGGCGATGACCGAGCTGTAGATCTTTCCCGTCGTGTAGTTCGAGTGGATGTTGACCGCGGAGTTCGTGAAGCGCTCGTAGTGGCCGAGGTCGAGGTCGGCCTCCAGGCCGTCCTCGGTGACGTACACCTCGCCATGCTGCTGCGGGTTCATGGTGCCCGGGTCGACGTTGATGTAGGGGTCGAGCTTCTGCATGGCGACCTTGAGGCCCATGGACTCGAGCAGGAGGCCGACCGAGGCGCTGGTGAGGCCCTTGCCGAGGGACGAGACGACGCCTCCCGTGACGAAGATGTGCTTGGTCATCCGTTGGTTCCCCTCTCCCTGATCCGTTTGACGAAGGCCGCGTAGTCCTCGGGCGTATCGACGCCGCCCGCGGAGTTCCACGGCACGATCCCCACCTTGATCTTGTAGCCATGCTCCAGCGCGCGGAGCTGTTCCAGGCGTTCGGCCTGCTCCAGCGCCGTGCGGTCGAGCGTGACGTAGCGTTGCAGGAAGCGCTTGGTGTACCCGTAGAGGCCCAGGTGGAGGAGGGCGGGCGAGGTCGTTCCGTTGCCGTTCGCGTACGGGATGCGGGCGCGCGAGAAGTAGAGCGCGTTGTGATGGCGATCGATGACGACCTTCACTCGGCTGGAGATGACCGCCTCGGCCGGGTTCTGGAAGGGGGTGGCGAGGGTGGCCATCTCGGCGCCCTTGTCGAGGAGGCCGATGAGGGTGGTGAGGAGGGCGGGCTCGATCTCGGGCTCGTCCCCCTGGACGTTGATGACTTTGGCGCACTCGATATCGCGCACCGCCTCGGCGATCCGGTCGGTGCCGGTGGGGTGATGAGCCGAGGTCATGACGGCCTCCCCGCCGAAGGCCTTCACGGCCTGAAGGATGCGGTCGTCGTCGGTGGCAACGATGACGCGGTCGAGGTCCTTGCAGGCGCGGACGGACTCGTAGACGTGTTGGATGAGGGTTTTGCCGGTCTCTTTGAGGAGGGGCTTTCCGGGGAGACGGGTGCTGGCGTATCGAGCGGGGATGACGGCTACGACGGCTCCGGGCCCCTGCGCCATGCAGCTCCTCTTCCGGTTTGCGACATGATAGAAACCGTCCCCATCGTTGTCAATCCGCCTAACTGTTAGCGAAATCGCGGCGCGATTTCGTTAACAGTTTGGCGTAGACCTCCAGGGTCTCTCGGACCACCCGGTCGACGGGGTGCTGCAGCGCCTTCCGGCGCGCGGCCTCGCCCATGGGCCTCCGGACCCCCGGGTCCTCGAGCCTCCGGATCGCCGCCGCCAGGGCATCCACGTCCGTGGGCTCCTCGACCACGATCGAGTCCCCGTCGATCACCTCGCTGACCCCCGCCACGCGGCTCACGATGATCGGGATCCCGCTCGCCATCGCCTCGAGCGTCACGTTGGGGAAGGGGTCGTAGAGAGTGGGCAGGATGAGCGCGTCGGCCGCCGCGTACAGGAGGGCCACGTCCGTCCTTCGCCCCAGCATGCGGACACGAGGGTGGCGCGTGGCGTCGCCGACGCCGACGACGGCGAGCCTCGCCGACGGGACGCGGTCGACCGCCCGGATCGCGAACTCGGGGCCCTTCCGCTTGAAGCCGCTCCCGCAGAAGAGGAGGAGGTAATCCCCCTCCGCGACGCCGAGCTGGTTCCGGATGAGCCGTCGTGCCTCGTCGCTCGGCTTGAACTCGTCCGCGTCTACCCCGTTGTAGACGACGTCGATCTTCTCCGGGGGAACGCCGTAGTGGCGGACCGTCTCCTCCTTCACGCGCTTCGAGACCGCGATGATCCGCTTCGACGAGCCGGGAAGCAGGCTCTCCCGCTCCAGTTGCAGCTCGAAGCGCTCCTTCGGCCGGAGGCCCCGCCAGAACCGGCCGAGGGCGGAGTAGAGGACGTCGGTCCGCGCGAGGTACTCCTTATGGATCCCTCCCCCCAGACGGAGGACGTCCTGGACGGATGTCCGGGTGAAGCTCTGGACGATCGTGAACGATTCCTTGGCGAGCAGCTCCCGCGAGCGGTAGGCGAACGACTGGTGGCGGAAGAGCCCGTCGGCCTCGACCCGGTGCTCCACGATTCCCTGCATCGCCGCGATCTCGCGGGCGAACACGTGGACCTCGTGGCCGGCCTTGAGCAGGCCGCGCGCGAGGTTGGCACAGGCCCGCTCCGCGCCTCCCGCGGGGGAGAACTTCTCGATGACCAGGGCGACCTTCATGAGGTAAGTCCCAACTCCCAACGGGGCGGCGCGGCCATGGAGGGCGCAGGAGCTCGCCTCCGTTGCTCCCCCATCGACCGTTGGGAGTCGGCTGGGGTCTGGGACTTGCTCACGAGAGCCACTTCCGGCACGCCTTCTCGACCTCGTCCACGCCGACTTTCTTCATGCAGTTGTGGTGGCCGAGCGGGCAGACCCTCTTGAGGCAGGGGGCGCACTCGATCTCGTAGCGCACGATCGCGTGTTTCTTCCCGTAGGGGGGCGTCGTCACCCAGTCGGTGGGGCCGAAAACGGCGACGATGGGGACGCCGACCGCGTCGGCGACGTGCATGGGGCCGGTGTCATTCGTCACGAAGAGCGAGCAGCGGGCGATCGTGGCGGCAAGCTGCGAGACGCTGGTGCGCCCGGCGACGCACTCGCCTCCGACCGCCGCGGCGACCTCCGCGCCCAGCTCGGTCTCGGCGGGACCGCCCACGACGACGATCCGCCCGCGCTTCGAGAGCCGCTTCGCGAGTTCGATGAAGCGGTCGGGAAGCCACTGCTTGGCGGCGCCGTAGGTCGCGCCCGGGTTGATGCCGATCCATCCATCGCCCGGAAGGCGTTCCCTGGCCCAGTCCTTCGCGTCGGCGAGGAGCTCCAGCCTCGGCGGGTGGACCGCCGGCGGCGAGCCCAGCGCGGTAAGGAGGTTGTGATAGTGATGGACGCGGTGGCGGCGGCCCAGCGGGGCGGGCGTGTCGGTGAGCAGGCGCGCGCGACCGTAGCCGATCCGCCGGGGGATCCGGGCAGTCCAGACAAGGAGGGCGGCGCTGAACGAGCGGGGGAGGACGAGGGCCGCGTCGAACTTGCGCCCTTTGATCTCGCGGACCGTCGCCATCCATCGGTTCATGCCCCCGCGCTCGTGGGGAAGGACTTCGTCGACGTGGGGGGAGCCGCGGTAGAGGTCGGCGAAACCCGGCTTGGTGAGGAGCGTGACCCGCGCCCGGGGCTGCATCTCGCGGAGGGAGCGGAGCGTGGGCAGGCTCATGACGGCGTCGCCCAGCCAGTTGTTGCCTTTCACGAGAATGTTCATGGGAAGCCTGAGGCCGGAAGCTTGGAGCCGGAAGACCGAAGCCGGAAGCAGGAAGGACGATGTCGAGCTGCGAGCTTCAAGCTTCAGGCTCTCTTCACGCTTGCCCGCTCAGCGACCACCAGAGGCGGTGGAACCAGAGGCCGGCGCCGCAGCGGCGGGAGAGCTTCTTGATGCGGTCGCTCCCGCGGAGGTAGCAGCGGAGGAAGCGGATCTTGTCGGTGCGTGTGACCAGGCCGCTTATGCCGAGCAGCTTGACCACCGAGCGGTTGAGACGGGAGATGTTCCGGATGTCCATCCGCTGGTCTCGGTGGCCGAGCAGCTGGGCCTTGTCGAGGTCGATGATCGTCACCGACGACCCGTGCACCAGGATGTTCTTGAGCGTCAGGTCGGCGTGGTAGACTCCGGCCTCGTGGAGGCGGCGCATCTCGTCGGCCACGCGCTCGATCAGCTCGCGCTTCCGGGAGGTGGAGAGCTCGGAACGCAGGGCGAGGAGGTTCGAGGCGTTCTCGACCTCGCGGCTCACGATGGTCAGGCGGTAGAAGGGGCCGAACACGCGGGTCGCGAGGACCGCGAGCGGCTCGGCGACGTTCACGCCCGCCCCGCGCGCAACCTGCGCGGCCCGGAGCTCGCGGAGCGGCCGCTTGATCCCGGCGTAGACCCCGCCCATCAGGGCGCCGAAGATCCCTCCGTGGGCGGCCCGGCGGACGAAGACCCGGGCGGGTGCGTTCCGGGGCTGGTAGGAGAAGTGCTCGACCCGGCCGTGGGCGTGGCTCTTTCGGCGGGTGGAATCCACGCGGCGGAAGTCGTCGACCAGGTCCTCGAGGAGCCAGGATTTCCAGTCGGGGCGGATCACCACCGTCCAGGCGCCGCCGCCCAGGGTTTCGTACCCGGTGATGTCGCCTAGGTTCATCGAGGTTCGTGGCATCTTATCAGGAGGCACACCCGAATTCAACGCAGCCCCCGAGAAACTGACGTGCGGACGGAGGGGGAGCCGTTCAGAAAAGCGGCGGAAGGAAGGCGATTCCTACTTCTCCGGCACTGCGCCGGGGAGCGGGTCGTCCTTCACCTCGAAACGGTTGAGGATCTCGTTGAAGGCGAGCTTCGTTCGGTTCGTGATCCACCACTCATGGATGCGCCACACGGCCTTCTCGTTCTCAAGCACGTCCTTGGTGGGGTCGTAGCCGAAGTCCTTCTCGGTGGCCATCTTGAAGACCATCGCCATGACGCGCGTGTCGAGCGGGTCGATGCCGTCCGCCTTCCGCTTCTTTTCGACGTCGGCGGGGGGGACGTTCTCTTCCTTCCAGCCCTTCTCCTTCTTGAGCGTGTCGGCCAGCGCGAGGACCAGCTTGTCGATCGTGTCCTTCGACGCGATGGGGCCGATCTTCTTGACCACGTACTCCTTCTTGTTGAGCGTGAAGGTCGGGTCCTTCTCGATCTCGAACGGATCGCCGGTACGCTGGTAGCGGAGCTTGAGCGTCTGGGGCTCGTACTCGAGCTTCCACTCGTCATCGGTGATCCCGACGACCTTGACGATGTCGACCAGCCCCGAGACGTGGAGCTCGTAGACGTGGGCGCGCGGGTCGACGCTCTTGAAGATCGCGATGCCGCCCAGCTTCTGGTTGGGCTGGATGAAGCGCTGCTGGCGGATGTCGCGCGGGTTGAGGTACAGGCGGTCGCCCTTCTTCCAGCGGCCCTTGAATTCGGCGGGCGGGTCCTCGGTGAAACCCTTCTTCAGGAGGTCGATCGACTCGCGGATGATGCCCTGCGAGCGGTTGCCCAGCTTGGCGTGGTACTCGATGA
Organism: uncultured Planctomycetales bacterium; assembly: GCA_964604905.1. Lineage (GTDB taxonomy): Bacteria > Planctomycetota > MHYJ01 > MHYJ01 > JACPRB01 > JACQFK01. The sequence continues at coordinate 5,349 of CAZSCC010000678.1, read as the reverse complement.
TCCTGTACTCGCTCTCCGGGTCGATGACGCTGGCGTAGAAGCGGCCGTACTTGAGCGCCTCGGCCTTGCGGGGATTGTCCTGATTGTCCTTGATGATCGGAAGCTCGACGCGACGGGGGTCGTTCTGGAGCTCCTTGCCGGACTCGGTGTAGAGGAGCACGTCGAGGATCAGGGGGACGATCTCGTCCGTCCTGTTCTCGATCGTGAACATGCAGTACCAGAAGTTCTCGTAGTTGTCGTTGGGCGTGCGATAGGTGTAGAGCTGGGGCTTCTCGTTGGACCACTCGAGGCGCCAGCGGCTCTTGACCTGCGCCTCCGCGACGGCGGCGGTCGAGACCAGCACGGCGAGAGCGAGAAGCGCCTTCTTCATGGTGAGATTCTCCCCAAGGGCCCCGAGGACCTATGAATCCTATATATCCCTGACGGGGTGAGCAAGGAAATTACTGCGTTCGGACCGGAAACGGCGAATCAAGAATCACGAATCACGAATCAAGAATCCGGGCGGGGCCGTCCGGTGATTCTTGATTCTTGATTCGTGATTCGGCGGGGTTGTTCAAATCCCTTGATCGTCCCCGAGGACTCTGATATTGAGGGGGCCTCGGTTGGAGATATCGCTATGGCCCGCAAGAAAGCCCCCACGAGGAGTTCCGTGCCCGTCCTCACCGCCATCCAGCGCATCATCCTCTATGTCCGCGATACCGAGCGTTCGGCCCGCTGGTACACCGAGACGCTGGGGATCCCCGTCCGCGCCAAGGACCCCGGTTGGGTGGAGCTCGAGACGGAGGGAGTGACGCTCTGCCTGCACGGTGGACGCTCCCACGCCGCCGTCGAGGATCAGCCGGCGATCGGGTTCAAGGTGAAGGACTTCGACGCCGCGCACAAGGCGCTCCAGCTCCGCGAGGTCCCGGGACTCGGCGAGCCGTTCTCGCCGTGCGAGGGGGTCCGCTGCCTCTCGTTCCGCGACCTGGACGGGAACGCGCTGGGGATCGAGGGCCGATGAGGCTCGCCCTCGCGCCTGTCCTCCTCCTCGCCTCCTGCGCGGCGCCAGCCCCGACGACCGCGTCCCGGGGTGGGAACGTCATCCTGGTCACGATCGACGGCTTACGCTGGCAGGAGGCCTTCTCGGGCGCTGAGGAGGCGCTCCTGGTCAAACCGAACGTCTCCGATGCGGCCGAGATCCGGAAGGAGTTCTGGCGGGAGACGCCGGAGGCTCGGCGGGAGGCGCTCCTCCCGTTCGTCTGGGGCGTCGTGGGGAAGGAGGGGCAGATCCTTGGGGACCCCGCGCGGCGAGCGCCGATGACGGTCACCAACGGCCTCAATTTCTCGTACCCGGGATACAACGAGCTTCTCTGCGGGTTCGCCGATCCGCGGGTGGACAGCAACAAGAAGATCCCCAACCCGAACGTCACCGTGCTGGAATGGCTGAACGGGCGGCCGGGCTTCGAGGGGCGCGTCGCGGCCTGCTGCTCGTGGGACGTGTTCCCGTCGATCGTCAACACCGGGAGGAGCGGGATCAAGGTCAACGCGGGCCGATCGGAGCTTCTGGAAGCGCTCCGCACGGACCTGCCCGAGCTCTGGCATGGGTCGGAGTTCGACGCGTTGACGTTCCACGGGGCCCTCGAACGGCTGAGATCGTCGAAGCCCCGCGTCCTCTTCGTGGCCTTCGGCGAGACGGACGAATTCGCCCACTTGGGCCGCTACGACCAATATCTCCATTCCGCGCGCCGGTCGGACGGTTTCATCCGGCGGCTCTGGGAGGCGGCGCAGGCGCTGCCGGAGTACCGTGGAACGACCTCGCTCCTCATCACGGTCGACCACGGCCGCGGCGACGCGCCGGTGGAGTGGAAGGACCACGGGAAGAAGGTGAAGGGGGCCGAATTCGTGTGGGCGGCGCTGCTGGGGCCGTCGGTCGCGCCGAAGGGCGTCCGCGCGGATCTGTCGGGGCTCACGCAGAGCCGGGTCGCCGCGACGGTCGCGGCCCTCGTGGGAGAGGACTACCGCGCGGCGGTCCCGCAGGCGGCTCCGCCGCTCATCCCTTGATGGTGTAGCAGAGCAGGGCGTCCTGCTCGCGCAGGTAGAGTTTGCCGCCCGAGACCGCCGGGTGGGACCAGCACTTCGACCCGTTGCGCTCGGCCGGCGTGAACCGTCCCTTTTCGGCGTACGCGGCGGGGTTCGCCTCGACCAGCGAGACGGCTCCCGACTCCCCGCGGCAGATGAGGTGGCCGTCGGCGTAGAGGATCGATCCCTTGCCGACGCTCCGGTCCTGCCAGACCACCTTGCCGGTCGCGAGTTCGATGCAGCGGAGCGTCCCCTGGTCGTGGAGGCCGTAGACGTGGTCGCCCACGAGCACCATCCCGCCGTGGTGGATCTGGAACTCCTTGCTCGCGTAGATCTCCTGGAAGCGGATCTGGCCGCCGACCAGATCGACCTTGAACGCCTTGCATCCCACGCCGTAGCCCGCGGCGATGAAGGCGATCCCGTTGTGGAAGACGGGCGTGGGGACGACGGCGCGGTCTCCCGGATAGTCGCCTTCCCAGAGGAGCGCGCCGTTGGTGGCGAGGATCCCGGCGGCGCTCTTGTCGGTCATCACGAGGTACTGCTTCACCTTCCCGAGTTCCCCGATCGAGAGCGAGCTGTAGTCGGTGGAGCCCTTGAGCTTCTTGCTCTGCCAGACGGTCTGTCCGTTGAGCTTGCTGAGCGCGATCACGCTGCTCCCCGGCGAGACGAGGACGAGGTTGCCGTCGATGAGCGGCGACTCCACGAATCCGAATCCCGGCATGCTTCCGCCGAGGCCCTTCATGTTCTTCTGCCAGATCGTGCGGCCGTCGGCGACCCGGGCGCAGGTGATCTCGCCGGTCGGGGCGATGGCGATCACGATCGTGCCGTCGGTTGCGGGGGTGGAGCGGGGTCCCTGGCCTCCCTGCTGCTCGGTGAACGGTCCCCCGACGGGGAGCTTCCAGAGGATCTTGCCGTCGGCCGCGTTGAGGGCGACGAGGAGGCATTTGCCGCTTTCCTCGCCCATCGTGAAGACCCGGTTGCCGGCGACGCAGACGCTGGAGAAGCCGGCGCCGACGCCGGTCGTCTTCCAGGCGAGGGGCGGGCCACTGGCGGGCCACTGCTTGAGGAGTCCTGTGTCGGGGGAGTGGGCGTTCCTCTTGGGGCCGCGGAACTGGTTCCAGTCGAGGGCCTTCTCGGCGGTCTTCGAGGCCTGGACGGCAAAGAGCAGCGGCGCGCCCGCGGTCGCGACCGCGAGCAGGAACAGAGCGCGACCGATTCTGGAATGCATCACGATCCCGCCTCCAACTCTGGCTCCGTCCCTACTGGACTATACGTGCGCCGCGGCCCTCCCGCTTCCCGGGCGGCCGTGTTACCCCATGACTACTTGGGGAGGAGGGAGTGAGGTCGCGCAGGCTCCGCCCGGCCAATCGTGGCCGACGCGACCGCGCAGAGAAGGGTCGCCAGAACGCGCGTCACTTGGGCTCCGGATCGGGAGGCACGGCGTCGTTGAACACGATCCAGTCGGCGCAGGGGCCCCAGCCGGCCTTGGTGTCCCCGTAGCGCGACTGAGGCTTGCGCGCGGCTGCGTTGATGCCGGTGCCCGCGGCCGAACGGCACAACTCGAGGCCCGCGCGCTCCGATGGCTTCTTGCTGATGTAGTAAAAGGTGTGGTGCGAGCGGTCGCTCTTCTTCTCGTACAGGCGGGCGAAGTAGTAGCGCATCGCGCAGCCCTCCTGGCCTGAGCACTCGCCGCCTTCGGCGCCCACATACCACTCATTCGTGGCGCTGATCGTGTTGTTGAAGAGGATCTCCGCGAATTGCTCCGGGGTGAACTTGGGATTGCTCGTGCCCGCGAGCAGGCTCTTCGCCTGTTCCCGGGACGCGGGAAAGTACTCCGGCCGCCACTTCTCGCGCTCAAGCAGTTGGTCCGCTTCCATCTTGGCCGCCAGGTCGCGCCCGGTCGCCTCGTCGATGATGGTTACAACCTGGCGGCTCTCGGACATATGGAACACGGGCTTGCCTGTGCTGTTCCGGGGGTCGTCGGAGAAAATGAAGCGGAAGGTCTGCGTGTAGTCACCCGCACCGTGCTCAACGACGCCGACCGAGTGGAGCAGTTCGTGCACGATCGCGATGTCGTAGGCGAGCACGAGGTCGGAGGCTGGCACGTTCTCGCTGGTGGTGATGGACGTGGCCGCTTCGCGCGGCTGGAGGGCGATGTACTGGGTGAGGCCGGGCCGGAAGCGCACGCCGGCCTTTCCCACCGTCTCGCCGCCGTCCAGGCCCTCCTTCGTGAAAAGGTACACGCCGTGCTGGTCCACCGCATGCGCGCCCTGGTGGTGGTTCCGGTTCATGACCCGCTTGTCCTTGTCGAACTCGGTGTCGCGCAGCCGGCGGTGGACGACGGCGCCGGTGACCTCGCCGAACCGCTCGATGCCCGGGACGGCGTCGCCGCCGATGTAGTTGCGCACGAAGAAGTCGATCTTCTTCGGATCTCCGGACAGGTGCTTGCCGTTCTCGACGAAGCCGCGGTACTCCTCGTAGAGCGTGAACCCATCGCCCGGTTCCTTGCCGGCCGAGGGGAGTTTCTCCGGGTCGTCCGCGTCGCCGGCGCTGACCCCGTGCTCCTCCTTCCAGGCGTCCGCGATCAGGGAGCCCCCACTGCGCTTCGGAAGCGGGATGACGATCGCCGCCGGGTCGCCTTTCAGGTGACCCGTGATCGTGCGGCCGTCGGCCAGCGCCGCGGTGACCGAGAGACTCGACCAGGCGCCATAGTCGAAGCAGTCGACGTGCGCCTCGGCGTGGGGGTGATCGGGGTCGTCCTGAAGCGGCGGCAGCTCGATCGCCTGGCGGCCGGCGTCGGTCGTCCCGCTGGGCGCGAACTTCAGGTCGAACGTGGCCGGCTTTTCAGGGGTCGGCGCGCGCACGCGCGGGAAGTTCATGCAGACGCCGGGCTCGCGCGAGGTGTCCTCGAGCCGGAAGGAGAAGCGGTCGACCCGGGCCTTGACCGCCCCGCCATCGGTCGCCTGCAGGCGGGCCTTGACGACCAGGTGCGAGCCGGCGGCCCCGCTCGGGCTGCCGCGCGGGATCCACTTCTCGTAGGGGACCTTTTGCCCACCGTACATCAGCCCCTCGACCTCCACCACCAGCTCGACGTCCTTGTACTCCGGCACCAGGAACACGCGGGCTCGAGCCTCGTCCTTGGATCCCCCGCCCCTGAACTCCTTGGAGTAGTTAGTTCCTGTTGCTTAGCCGGGTGAAGTGCTCGTAAAACGCATCTATTTGGCAATTCGGACGCGATTCTTGAATGAGGCCCTCCCTCGCAGCGGTTCTTAAGTGTGAGAGCACAAGAAC
>CAZSCC010000677.1:0-8453 GCA_964604905.1 uncultured Planctomycetales bacterium | reverse complement strand
ACGGCGGCGGCGGTGGGGGTGGCGGCCGCGGCGGCCGCGGCGGCGGCGGCGGCGGCGGCCGCTGGTAGACGATCCAGGCCGAAACTAAAAAAGAAGGCGCCCGTTTCCGGGCGCCTTCTTTATTTTAAATCGGATTGGCTCTACTTCTTGATGCTGCTCCCGCCCGCCTCGGTCGCAACCAGCCGGCGCGTGGCGCGCTTGAGGAACAGGATCGCGAAACAGGTGTCCCACGTGGGATGCTTGAAGTGGCTGCCGTCCCAGGAGCCGTCGGGCTTCTGGGCGTTCAGGAGCATCTTCGCGCCCTCGAGATACCAGTCCTTGTTCCCGATGAAGGCCGTGTCGTAGAGCATCCCCGACCGCTCGACGGCATAGAGATAATAGTAGAGCCAGCCGTTCGGCGACCCCTTGGCCGTCTCGGCAGGGCCGACGTTCTCCGTCACCGACCAGTTCTTCTCGAGCCAGGCCAGGCCGTCGAGCACGACCTTGTCCTTCTTGAAGTCCTTCCCCAGCATGAAGTCGTAGATGCAGACCGCGCCGATCGCGCCCGCGGACATCGAGCTGTAGGCCACGCCGCCGTGGCCGCATCCCGAAGCCTGGTCGTCACTGTAGCACCAGCCGCGCGGGTCGCCGAGGGGCATCCCGCCCGAGGCGACCGCGGGGCGGTCGTTCCCCTTGCCCTTCTCGCCCGGGTGCTGGTTGGCCACCCAGTACTGCTTCGCCTTCTCGACCCACTCCTTTGGGAATGTGATCCCCGCGTCGAAGCAGGCCCGCATCCCCAGCGCCCCGTACTGAGAGTTCGAGTTGTCGCTCCGCTGCGCGGGGCCGTCCTTCTTCTTCGTCAGCTTGATCTTGTTCCTGACGGCGGGCTTCACCTTCCCCTCCGGCAGCGCGGCATCGTACCCCTTCACCGTCCCGCCGGCCGAGGCGACGTCCTTCTTGGGCGCGACGCTGGGCACGTCCTCGACGTACGCCGTGGGCTCGCCGTAGGCAAAGCCGCCGTTGGACTTCAGGTTGTCGAGCAGGAACTGACCGCACTGGGCGATCTTGTACTGGTACTTCACCCGGTCGATCTCTTCCAGGCACATCGCCAGGAGCGCGACCCGGTAGGTCTTCTCGAGCCTCGCCTCGAGCTGCTTCTTGAACAACGTCTGGTAGGCCGGATCGCTCTCGGGCACCCCGCCGTGGATGAAGGTGAGGAGCTTGAGCTCGTCGGAATCGCCGCCCTGGACGGCCGGCGAGTCGGAGGTCTTGAGGAACTTGAGGCCGTTCTCGATCGCCTTGTCGACCGCCGCCTGATCGACCGCGACGTTGGGCTTGAAGCCCTTCTTCGGGTCCTGCGGGGGCGCGCCCTGGCCCCACGCGACCCCGAGAAGGACGAACAGAGATGCCGCGATGCAAAGATCCCGCTTCATATGCTCCTCCGTGAGAGGCTCGCCCCTCTCTATCTATACAATTCCTTAGACACCCCCGATGTTAACCAAATTCGAGAACTTTCACGGGACCACCTCGACCACCGCATCGAACACCTGGCCGTAGCGCTTTCCGTCGAGGGTGATGTCGAACGCCACGATCGCCACCCCCGGCTTCGCGTCGGCCGCGGCCCGGAGGCGGAGCTTGAAGGGGCTCCGAGACTTCGCGCCCAGCGTCCCCTGGAGCACTCCCGGCTCGGCGGAGAGCCCCGGGGGCGCGGCGACCGCGATCGAGTGGGCCTGCGGCCTCGGGCGGAAGTTCCGGACATGCACGTCGATCTCGACCGCCCCGCCGCGGGGGACCTTCACGCGGTACGGCTCGGCCCGGACCCAGAAGGGATCGAACATGTACTCGTAGTCCGGATCGGCGCTCAGCGTGCGGAAGGAGTCGCGCATCGCGTAGGCCCACGTCCGGTACCGCTCGATCAGCCCCGCGGGGCGCCCCATCACGTACGAGTGGCCGCCCATGATGAGGTCGGGCTTGAGGCGCGCGAGATACTCGGCGCCGAGGATGTAGCCCTCCTCCAGGATCGCGCTGTTGCGCGCGTTGACGCACTCGTGGCCCGTGTGGCGCGGATCGTCGGGGTCGGCGAACAGGTTGTCGCCCGTGAAGACGACCTTCTTCCCGTCGATCATCCCCTGCACGGCCAGCGCGAACTCGGTCTGGCCGGGCATCCAGTCGATCGTGAAGCGAAAGCCCTCCCAGTCGAAGCTCTCGCCGTCCTTGAAGAGGCGGTCGAAGGTCACGCCCTCCACGGGCTGCCCGTCCAGCCTCTGGTTGTACGCCTGGATGGGTGCCGAGTAGTCGAACCACTCCGGATGCTCGCAGACCGGGCCCATGCGGTCGATCGCCCACAGTTTGACTCCGTGGTGCTTCCGGAGCCACGGCCCCTGAAGAAAGTGGTCGCCGTGCATGTGGGTGGGGATCATGACGTCGATCCCCTTGAGGCCAAGCCGCTCCTTCATGAGGGCGATCGAGTCGCCCAGGAACTTCTCGTCGAAGAGGCCGCAGTCGACCAGGAGCCCGCGACCGCTGTCGGCGAGGACCAGGCAGAAGTTGGGGGAGAAGTTCGGGCCGCGGAACTTGTAGAGGTGCGGCAGGACCTGCCAGAGGTGCGGCACCGCGGTCGGCTTGGCGAACTTGTCCTGGGTCGCTCCCGAGAAGGTGTTGACGTCGTAGCCCCGGACGAAGAGCTTCTCGAAGCGGCGGAGCTTCTCCTGGTAGAGACCCAGCTGGCGGGCGCCGTCCCGGATCGCCGGGCCGTGCGAGGGGAGCATCCATTCGGGGTCGTACCCCTGGACCTGGCCAGCGGAGTTGGTGATCGCGTAGATCCCCGCGGCGAACCCGTAGTCCCACTCGGTGTCGAACCACGTGTGCATCGCCGCCCCGTCCGTCATGAGGTCGCCGGTGAAGGCGATCCACCGGTCGCCACGCTTGAGGAAGTAGGACATTCCTCCCGGGCTGTTCCCGCGGGTCTCGATGCAGCGGAACTCGCGGCCGCGCCAGGCGAACGTGTCCATGCGGGTGAAGCCGCGGTCGACGGGCACGGGATGGACCGGCGGGCGCACGTAACTCGCGCCGTGGACCGTGAACGGGTCGCCCAGCCGGACATTCATCTTCCGGAACTTCGCCGGCTGCTCGAAGAGTTCGCGCTCCGCCTGCGGCGCGCCGACCTTCGCGTTCCACCCCTTGAGCTTCGGGAACCCCTGGCACTGCTCGCGGTGGTGATGGGTGAAGAGGACCCACTCGACCCGCGTGACGCCGATCCCGGCCAGGTGATCGAGCACGCCGCCGTCGCCGAGATCGATCAGGATCGCCGCGTCGCCGTCCTTGATGACATAGGAGTTGCACGTGTCGGTGAACGCATAGAGGTCGGGGTGGCCCACGGGGTCGGGCCGCCAGAGGCCGGCCGGGGCGGTCCACGCCGGCGGGGAGAGCGGCGGCCCGCCGCAGGCGGCCAGGAGCGCGAGGGCCAGGAGCCGGATCGGTTTCATCCCCCTATTATTGTGGGGAATCCCGCCGATCGTCCCTCTTTTCTTGAGGAGATACCGTGATGCCTGGAGATCAGGAGATGGACCCGCTCAATAGAATTTCGTCTGCCCCGGAACCGCCACCGGCGGGGTCGCGATCGCCAGATCCCATTCGTATTTCGCGGGCGTCAGGTCCTCCTTGGAGTTGAGCGCCTGCTCCCACGTGATCTGCTGGCCCGTGTAGGCGGCCATGCGGCCCATGATCGCCAGGAGCGAGCTCTTGGACATGTACTCGCCGTTGTTGATCGGCTTCCCCGCGCGGATCGAGGCGAAGAACTCGTCGTGCTCCACCTGGTACATGTTCTTGTCCTTCCCCTTGTGCTCCCAGGCGTTCTCGCCCGAGATCGTGAGGGGCCCCTCGGAGATGAGGGCGCGGCCCTTCGAGCCCATCGCCCACGCGCTCATGTCCCCCTTGCACTTGGGGTGATGCCGGGTGTTGGAGAAGAGCTTCGTCCCGTTGGCGTACTCGTAGACGATCGAGAAGTGGTCGTAGATGTTGCCGTACTCGGGGCCGGTCAGGACCGAGCGGCCGCCCATGCCGACCGCCTTCACGGGGTACTGGTCCTTCATCGCCCAGGCGCAGACGTCGAGGTAGTGGACGTGCTGCTCGACGTTGAAGTCGCCCGAGAGCCAGGTGAAGTTGTACCAGTTGCGCATGTGCCAGGTCATGTCGCTCCACCCTTCCTCCCGCGAGCGGGCCCAGCGGCCGCCGCGGTAGTCGTTGGCCTGGAGCGCGACCAGATCGCCGATCGCGCCGTCGTGGAGCCGCTTCATCATCTCCCGGAATCCGGTGGAATAGCGGAGGCAAAGGCCCGAGACGATCGAGAGGCCCTTCTTCCTCGCCTCCTCGCAGGTCGCCAGGACCGAGCGCACGCCGGGGCCGTCCACGGCCACGGGTTTCTCGGCGAAGACGTGCTTCCCCGCTTCGATCGCAGCCTTGAGGTGGGACGGCCGGAAGTGGGGCGGCTCACAGAGGAGGACCACGTCGCTCGCGGCGATGACGTGCTTGTAGGCGTCGAAGCCCACGAAGCACTGGTCCTCCTTCACGTCGACCTTCTCGCCGACGACCTGCCGGAGGTTGGCCAGGCTGGACTTGATCCGGTTCTCGAAGGCGTCGCCCATCGCGACCAGCTTGACGTTCGGGTCGGCCTTGAGCGCCTGTTCCGCCGCGCCCGTGCCGCGGCCGCCGCACCCGATGAGGCCGACCTTGAGGACGTCGCTCCCCGCAGCGTGGACCAGGGGGATCGGCAGCGCGGCCGTCGCCGCCGCGGCGGTCGCCGTCCTGAGGAATTCGCGTCGCGTCGTCATGGCCGTGCCTCCTGATCTAGGATGAACTGCACCACAAAGTCACAAAGGACACAAGAGACCCGTTGATTCCCCCTCTCGACAGGCAGGGTCTTCCTGGTGTTCTTCGTGACTGTGTGGTGAGTTTCATCTTCATGTCCTCACCTGGACTTATCCTTGCAACCCTTGGATGACCGTCTCCAGGAACTCGCGCGCGCGGCGGGCGAGGGCGTCCACCCCCTCGGGCTCCTTCGGCCGCTGGATCGCGGGGGCGAAGATGTTCTCGCAGCAGAGGGGCATCGCGCGGCCCGTCCACGCCACCGGGTGGAGCAGCTTGTAGTGGTCGATCTCGCCGAGACCGGGGCCGCAGTCCTCGTCCTTGGGAAAATTCCTGTGGTCCTTGATGCAGAAGCTGCGGACCTCGTCGGCGCATTTCTTGATGTCGGGGATGGGGTCGACGTCGAGGTAGTCCATGACGTTCCCCGCGTCGTAGTTCACCTTGACGCCGGGATCGTTGACCTCACGGGTGATCTCGGCGCACGCCTCGCCGGTGCCGGTCTCCCCGCCGTGCTGCTTGACGACGAGGAGGACGCCAAGGTCGCGGGCGATCGGGCCGAGCTTCCGGAAGCGGTCGATCCAGACCTCCCGGTTCCCGCCCTTCGTATGGCCGAACGTGAGGACGTGGGGGACCTTCGCCGCGGAGGCCTGCTTGAGCCGCTGGGTCAGGACCTCGAGGCCGGTCTTCGCCTCGGGATAGATGTTGGAGAACATCATGAGGGGCTCGAGGCCCAGGTCGCGGCATTTCCGGCCCAGTTCCGCGGCCTTCTCGGGGGCGGCATCCGCGGCCACGACGGGGATCGACTTGCCCCCCTCTTCCTTGTGGGAGGTCCCCCACGCGACGTACTTGTATCCCGCCGACTTGATCCCGGAAAGCGCGCGATCCAGCGGGAACTGGCCGTAGGGCAGCGTCATGCACGCCACCTGGAACTGCGTGGGCGTCTTTTTCGCGTCCTGCAGGAAAAGGCTCCCCAGGGCGAGGCCCGAGGTCTGGAGGAACTCGCGGCGGTCCATCACGGCTTCTTCCCCAGGGGGCTGAGCTCGAACTTCCGGAAGAAGATCTCGAACCCCTCGCACTGGAGGAGGATCTTCCCCGCCGCGGGCGCCACGTCGTAGGCCTCGTTCACCTGCTTCCCGTTGATGAAGATCTGGAGGCGCTTCCCCTCGGAGACGACCTCGACCCGGGTCCACTCGCCCATCGGGCTCTCGAGGTCGTTCTTCCCCCGCGTGTCGAGCAGTTCCTTGAAGTCGGGGTCATGGTCGCACCACCACATCTGCTTGCCGGTCGAGACCGTCGGCGTCCCGCCCTTCTTCCAGCGGGGGCGCTTGTCGAGGCCGGGCGCCGTGTCGACGGTGATCTTGACGTCCTCCTTGCCCCGGATGACGATGAGATCGCCCGCGCAGCCCTGGGCGAGCTGGACCTCGATCGAGGACATCCAGGTGCCGCCGGCCCCGCCGTCCGGCCCGGTCCCGTGGATCAGGATCCCGGAATTGCGGACGTACTTGCCGCCGTCGGTCCGCGCGCCCCACTTGTACTCGACGGCGAGCCGGTAGTCCTTGTACTCCTTCTCGGTGGCGAGGTACCCCGCCCCTTCCCCGGAAACGTGGATCATCCCGTCGTGGACGCTGAAGACCTTCCGCGGGTCCTCGCGCTTCGTGTCCTTGAGCCAGGTCGTGAGGCCACCGAGGTCCTTCCCGTTAAAGAGGGCGACGGGGACCTCCTGGGCTCCCGAGAAGGACGCGGCCAGGATCAGACAGAGTGCGGCGCGCAGTGCCATCGGGGTTCCTCCGTCCCTGAATACGCCCGCGGGAGCCCCGGGCTCCATCCCCGCCGATTGACCGTGTCCTTGTATAACGGTCATTCAGCGCGGCCGCGCGGCCGCCAGCGACGCCACCTCCTCGGCGGTGAGCGCGCGGTTGTAGAGGCGGACGTCGTCGACGACCGCCTTGGGCACTTCCTGGACGGACCCCTTATCGTCGAACTCGTCCGCTCCGATCATGAGCGAGCGGGTGCTCGCGGCGAGCGGGCCGCCCTGGGTCGCCGAGGCGGCCTCCACGCCGTTCACGTAGAGCCGGGCCGTCGCCCCGTCGTACGTCCCGGCCAGGTGGATCCACTCCCCGTTGGGCGCCTTCCGGCCCATCACCTCCCGCATCCCCTTCGTCGTGGTGATCGAGAAGCCGCTGTCGTTGTCGTCGAACCCCAGCCAGAACTGGTTCTCGTCGCCGGTCGCGAGCTGGCGCGATACGACGAGCCGGTAGTCCGCCTGGTTCGCCTGGCGCTCGATCCAGACGGCCACGGTCATCTGCGCGCCGATCGTGTTGATCGAGGGAGAGTCGGGGATGCGGACATGGTCGTCCGCGCCGTCGAACTGGAGCGCGCCGGCCAGCTTCCCCGCCGCCCACGCCGGTCCGTTCTTGAGCGCGCCATGATTCCGGTTCTTCGTCGAGTCCGCGGCCGTCGCGCCCGTCTTCTCGTCGAGCCTCCACCACCCCACGAGGGAGGCGTCCGCGGGCGGGCGGGACGCGGCCGCCACCTCGACGCGCGCCTTCTCCAGGTCCTTGAGCTCCGCGTCGCGGGGAGGCGCGGCCTTCACGGAGCTGACGAACGCGTACGCCACGGAGAAGCCCTTCTGGTCGCTGAGCAGGCGGAGGCGACGGGTGCCCGCGGTGGAATACTTCGGGAGCGCGAGCACGACCCAGCCCCAGCGCGACGCCTGCTTGGCTCCGCCGTGGCTCGAGTGGGTCTTCGTGACCGAGAGGGCATGCTTCACCGGCTGGGGCGTCGCACCCGTCGGATCGGGCGCGTCCGCCGCCTGCAGCTGGAACCCCATCGTCTCCAGGCAGCAGCCGCCCACGTACGCCCACGCGCGGTACTCCGCTCCTTCGAGGACCGAGAAGGCGACCTCGACGAAGTTCTCCGCGCGCTTCGCGGGGTCGGCGTCCGCCTCGGAACTCCAGCAGGCCGGTCCCTTGGCCGGCGCCGCCGGGCGGAACGTGCCCGAGGCCCTCAGATCGTCCGCGACGAAGAAGAACTCGCGCCCGCCCTCGGAACGCGACACGATCGTCGCGCGGTTGCGGCAGACGAAGGCCGTGTCGGCGGACTCCGAAAGGAGCGAGCGGAAGCGGCGTACCGCGTCGGCCGTTTCGGCCGGGTCGGCGAAGTCGCGTTCCGCGGAGTGGTAGACCTTCCTCGCCTCCCGCTCCCGGGGGCCGCCCGCCCGCTTCGGAGGCGCTCCCCACTTCTCGGAGAGTTCCGCCCGGGCGGCCGAAGGGTCTCCCTCCAGGAAGCACAGGAGCGCCGCCGCGCGCCCGTCCTTCCACGCCTTCCGCGGCGTCCGCGCGCGCCAGACCTCCACGATCGATTCCGCCGCGATCTCCCCGACGTCGACCACGCCGCCGCCCTGGAACTCGATGCGGAACGGATCGGCGCGGAGGACCGCCTCCTCGATCTTCTGGAGCGCCCCCGACTCGTCGAAGTACTGGAGCGCCAGCTTCTGGCCGCGCGGGAGCTTCGAGAGCGCCTGGAGCGCCTCGGCGAGCAGCGCCCCCGCGGCGCGGAGAAGTTCCGCATCCGGCGGGGAGACCCGTTCGAGCGCCGCGGCCGCGGCCGCG
>CAZSCC010000676.1:0-7973 GCA_964604905.1 uncultured Planctomycetales bacterium | reverse complement strand
TATGGCGCATCGGGCCGTGGTCGCCCGTGACGTACCAGCCGCCCCATCGTTCGGCGAAGGGGCTCCGGTAGTTGGTGCGGAAGGTCCCCAGGTTGAAGTGGGGCATGCCGTCCTCGCCCGGGTAGACGGAGCGGACGATGTGGCCCGGGACGCCCAGCGTCTGGCCCGTGCTGTCGTGGCACTGGAGGCACGCGTCGGTCTGGCGCGCGAAGCGGGGCGCCGGGGCGGGGTTCTGGGAGAGCGTGTAGAAGACCGACCCCAGCTGCGGATCGACCGAGGAGATCTCGACCACCTCGCCGCCCCGCACCCAGCCGAGGTAGACGTCGTCGTTGAAGTAGAGAGCGCGGGGCGTGCGGGGGTTGATCTTGTGCCTCTGGAAGCTGGTCTTGCTGAAGACGAGCATCTGGGAGGAGGCGGGGATCTCGAGTGCCGCGAGCAGCGCCTTCAGGTATCCGTGGTCGGCGTCGTGGGCCAACGTCGATTCCCCGGCGGAGATCCGCGTCTGGAGCGAGGCGATCGGGTCGGCGGGGATCGCCTTGCTGTAGTTGATGGGAGGGGAGTCGTAGGCCGGCTGGTCGCTGGCCGCGGCGGTCGCGAGGGCGAGGGTCGCCGCGAGGAGCGCGCTACGGAGCAGCATCAAGGGGCGTCCCTGTTCGTCGTTCGGGAATCCATACGGTTCCCGTGGGACTGCAAGCGCAAATCGCGGGCCAGACGGCGCGGCCGCGCCGCGGCCCGGGGAGGCGCGGAATAGTCCCGGCCCGTGCCGGGAATTCCCAGCTACTTGAGCTGCAGGCTGATCGGGGCCTGCGGCTGGCCCTTGCGCAGGACGACGAGCTGAAGCTCGCTCCCCGGATTCTTGTCCATCCAGACGTGCTGGGTGAACTGGTTGTAGTTCATGTTCCTGGTCTTTCCGTCGACGGAGATGATGACGTCGTCCACCTGGAGTCCGGCGGCCTTGGCCGCGCCCACGGGGGTGATCATCCGGACCTTGAGCGCGATCCCGTCCGGGGGGATGCCGAGCTGCTTGCGCTCCTCGGGCTTCGCGTCGGGACCCCAGAATCCCGTCTGCGGGCTCAGCACGTTGACCGACTCGCGCCAGGAGAGGTCGCGCTTCCGCCACTCGACGCCGCTGACGGACAGCGCCGCCGAGACGGCGGAGCCCCCGCGGTCCAGGTCCAGGGCGATCTCTCCCTTCTCGACGCCGTTCAGGATGAACGAGATGTCGGCGGGCGTGACGACCCGCTGGCCGTTCACGGCCTTGATCCGGTCCCCTTCCATGACGCCCGCTTTCGCGGCCATCCCGCCGACCGCCTTCACGAGCGTGTTCTGGTCGAGGTCGAGCGTGATCCCCAGGTTCTCGGGGAGCGGATAGACCCAGAGCTTCTCCCGCTTCCACCGGCCCAGATCCATCTCGGTCATCCGCGTGTAGGTCCACGCGTGGTGGCAGTGGGCGCACCCCTTGGGCGCCTGCGGGTCCTTCCGGTAGGACGCCAGTTCCTGCATCGTCTGGGGCTTCCAGGCCGGGGGGCTCTTCGCGGCCTCCTTCTTGTGGATCTCGAGCGCCTTCTTCATGGCGTCGAGGAGCCCCGGGATCGAGACCGACTTCTCCCCGTTGCGCTCCTTCCGGCTGCCGTAGCGCGCGTAGACGTGCCCCTGGGCGTTCATGAAGAAGCCGGCCCAGGTCTGGTCCCAGTCGAACGTGAAGAGGTTGAAGTCCACGTCCAGCATCGAGGTGACGCGGAGGCACACGAAGTCGGCGCACGCCGTGCGCACGTCCGGGTTCCGCTGAGCCACCTGCTCGTCGAAACCCCGGCAGTCCCTTCAAGGCTGTCAGCGGAAGACGACGAAGAGGGGCTTGCCCGTCCGGCGCGCCTCCTGGAACGCCTGGCCCATGTTCGTCAGCCAGACGGAAGGGGGGGGCTTCGCCTGCCGGGGCGCCAGCGCCATCAGCACCGCGGCAAGCGCCATCTTGAGCATCATCGCGATTCCTCCTACCGGACCGGGTCTCCCTCCGCGCCTCGCGGACGGTACTACACCCTACGTCGCCGGGGAGGTCCTGGGCGACTTAATCAAATGCTATATATTTCTTCATTATCAGTAGTTCTATACTACATCTCCAGGTCCTGCGCCGGAGTCGATGATCAGTCCGGACAAACGGAGGTGATAGGAGGGGTTCATCCTCCCCGGGCGCGCCCGACGGATTGCGCGGACCTGTTGGCGGAGGATGCTTCTCGAGGTCCCGCCCCCGAGAGCGGAAAGCTGACAGCTTCCCTAGAACGGCTTCTGGATCGGCGTCCCGCGCGGCAGCATCCCGTGCGGGCGGTCCGTGGGGTCCAATCCAAGCCAAAGGGGTTCGGATCGGGGTATAGGATTCGGGTGGATGAGCAATCAAGGAGGTAACTCGTGAAGACGCTCTCGATCGCGCTCCTGGCTCTGGTCTCGGCCGCGGCCGACGACTGGACCGATCTCGTCGGCGACGCCGGGCTCGAACGGTGGAAGAAGCCCGCGAAGGGGTGGGCGGTCGCGGGCGAGGTGGCGCTCGACGAGGCCGACGGAAAGAAGCTGGCGGGGAAGGAGGGCCGGGGCTCGATCGTGAACGGCAAGGACGGGCGCGCGGCCAATCTCCTGACGGTCGACGAGTACGGCGACCTCGAGGCGCATGTCGAGTTCATGGTCTCCAAGGGCTCGAACTCCGGGGTCTACTTCCAGGGCCGCTACGAGATCCAGATCCTCGACAGCGCCGGGAAGAAGGATGCGGGATACAGCGACTGCGGGGGGATCTACCAGAGATGGGATCCCGCCCGGGGGAAGGGCCAGGAGGGCTACGAAGGGCGCGCCCCTCGCGCCAACGCGAGCAAGGCCGCGGGGGAGTGGCAGAGCTTCGACGTCGTCTTCCGCGCCCCCCGCTTCGATGCCGCGGGGAAGAAGACCGCGAACGCCCGGTTCGTCAAGGTGACGCACAACGGCCAGGTGATCCACGAGGAGGTCGAGGTCACGGGCCCCACCCGCGCGGGGGCCTTTGAGGACGAGAAGCCGCTCGGGCCGATCATGCTCCAGGGCGACCACGGCCCCGTGGCCTTCCGCAACCTCCGCGTCCGCCCGCTCAAGGGCGAGGGGAAGTGAGCCCATGAGAGCCCTTCTCCCCCTGCTGCTGCTGGCCGGGTGCGCGGCCCCCGCTCCGCCGCCGTCGACCGGGGATCGGGACGCCTGGAGGGCCGAGAAGGACGCCCGGATCGCCGCCCTCGAATCGGCCCTGGCCGCCGAGAAGGGGTTTTCCCAGAAGGTCCGGGAGCAGATCGCCCTGGCCGATGCCGAGATGGCGGCCAAGACGGCGCGGGTCACGGCGCTGGAGCAGGACCTGAAGAAGCAGACGGAGCTCGTCCACAAGTGGGCCGAGCGCATCAACGTCCTGGACGTGGAGAACTCGTCGAAGGCGCAGCGGATCACCGACCTTCAGCGGCAGCTGGACTTCGTGCAAACGGTCCTGTCGAAGCTGGAGGTGAGCCTGCAAGGCCTGGTGAAGCGGGCCGAGGCGCAGGCCCAGCAGGTTCAGGACCGGGAGAAGGAGGCCGAGAAGCTCCGCGCCCGGGTGGCCGAACTGGAGAAGAAGGAGAAGTAGGGCCCGCCGGCCTCAGCGCCCCGGAACCCCCCTGTAGCGGGTGGCGGTCTCGAGCGTCAACGCGTTGATCGCCGTGGCGTAGACGCGGCCGCCCTCTCCGCCCCAGCGGTCCACCGGCTCCCACGAGTCCGCCGCGCAGCCCGCGTCCTTCGCCCGCTGTGGGGCAGGAGCGCCTTCCTCAGCGCCGCCTCCCACAGGTTCCACTCCGCCCCCGCGGGCCCCGCGTACTGGAAGCGCGCCAGCGTCGCCGCGTGCCAATAGTAGAAATCGATCGCGTTCCCTTCCCACCGGGGCCGATCCTTGATCAGGAAGTTCATCTCCGCCCCGACGGCGGGCGCGTCGCGGTCGCCATCCACGAGGATCCCGTTCCTCTCCGAAGCCAGGATCAATCCGGGCATCGACCGGGTCGGCGGCGCCGAGCTGCACTTGATGTGACGCGATCCCTGTCGTTCACGGCGGTTCTCCAAGGGGCGCGATAACCGCCATGGTACGGCTGGCGAGAAGTGCGGGCGGCGGTCTTGGACTGTCTACGCCATGCGGGAAGGCAAGCCGCGGTGCTCGGATCGGGCCGCCAGGTCATTTCTTCTTCTGTTCCTCGGCCCACCAGTGCTTCCAGTAGCCGTGGCCTCCTCCTTCCATGAGGATCCGGTCCGGCTCCAGGAGGATCGAATGAGACCACTGCAATTCTTCGATGGCCTCCAGCACGGTCCTTCGACCTCGATCACAGGACACCTTTGAGAACCCCAGGGACCGCTTGACCTCGATGGGCAGCCCTGCTTCGCGCGACAGCTGGTCCCATACTTCCCGATTTGTCCCTTCAAGATCTCGGGAGAGTCTCTTCTCCCGCAGCTTCTTCCAGAGTTCCGGCTGGCGCACTGCATTCATCCCCTTCAGGTCGAGGTATTCCTTCGCAGGATCCGCCTTGAGCATCACGGTGATGCCCTCGCGCGATCCCAGGCGCGTCAACGCTCCGGCCGCGTTCAACCGCATCCCGGCATCAGGATGGCCGATCAGCTTGATCAGATCAGGGATCGCCTCAGAAGCGCCGATCCTTCCCAAGGAGGTGGCGGCATTCCGAGCGACTTCGAACTCGGCGTCGGCCAGAGATCGAATCAGAGCGCCCGTCGACTCTCTTGCGCGGAGCGTCCTGAGGCTGCCCACGGCCGCGTTGCGGACCCATTTGTTTTCATCCCGGAGCAGTGCCTCGATCTTCGGGATCTCCGTTTGCGCATCGATTTCGGAAAGCGCCCGGAGCGCGGCGATGCGGACGTACTTGTCCGGGTCGACGAGCCGCGCGGCCATCGAAGGAATCGATCCGACGTCGGCTACTTTCGAAAGCCCCAGGAGTCCCGCGGCGCGCCGGTTCGAGGAAGGGTCTTCAAGGAGCTTCAGGAGATCCGGGACCGCCTCGACGGCCTTGAGGTCGGCGAGGACCTGCGCGGGAACCCATAAGCCCTGATCCGATCCGCTCGCAAGCCACTCCATCGCGATCGGAATGGCTTTCCGCTCTCCGATCCTGCTGAGCGCCTCCAGGCATTCAGTGGACCGCCGCGGGTTCCAGGGGTCCCTCTCCTTCAGGAGCTCCAGAAGGTCCGGACCCGACTCACTGACCTTCAGAATGCCCAGGGTCTCCACCACCCCCCTCAGGCGGGTGGCCGGTTCGGTCCGGAGCTGCTGGAGAAGGGTGGGAACGGCTTCCTGGCACCGGAATTCCGCCAGAAGCGCCATGGCCCGGCCACGGACCCCGTGATCCCTGTGTCTCAGGAGCTTGATCAGCTCAGGGGCGACGTCCCTCGCCTGCCACTCTGCAAGGAGCTCGGCGGCGTCGTCACCGGCCGTTTCGTCCTTGAGGAGCCGCAGCACCTGGGACACCGCCTCCCGCGCGCCAAAACCTTCCAGGATGGAGAGGGCAAGCGCGGGAGCGATCTGCTCTTCGTCGATCATGGAGACGATGCGAGGGAGGACTTTCTTCGACTTCCACTTCACGAGCAGGCCAGCGGCACCCGAGGCCGTGTCTGCATCCCCCCGGGTCAGCAGCTCCACGATCTTCGGCGCCGCCTGATGATCCTCCAGTTCGCCCAGGGCCTCGAGCGCGCGCGCGTGCAGGTCCCGGACCGGCGAGTGGCGGCTGGCGCGTTCGCCGTTCCGTTCGCGGATGTCGAACAGCCTGCAGACCTCCGATGAAGCGGCGGAGAGCTTGTGGGTCTTCACGGTCCAGCAGAGGTCTTTCTGTTCGTCGAGGGTCTTCGCCCCCTGGAAGGCGCGCACGACGAGCGCCTCCAGGTCCGCCTTCTCGATCCCCTCGGGCTGATTCCTGTAGGCATCGGCTTTGAGGAGGACCAGGGTCCATTCGTGGGCGTCGCCCTTGGCGAGTCTCTCCTCGACGCCGGGCATCCTCCTGATGAGGTTGGGCGTCAGAAGCTGCTGGGTGCGGATGACACGGGCGATGTGGGTCGCGCGCGCCGCGACCTCCGGGTCTTTGTCGTTCGCAACTGTGTCGAGCGCGGGCAAGGCCGGAGCGCCCAGCTCTTTGAGTCTCTGAGCGGCCTCGTCGCGCACGTCCACGGTGTCCGAGCGCAGCTTCTCGACGAGTGTAGCGGCGTCGTCCTGATGGAAGAGGAGCAGGAGGAGCGTCATGGCCATCTCTACCATTATAGACGGCTGGCGACCATCACCTGATGGCTTTGGAATCGAGTTTGGAGCTGAGGGGAGAGTGCTTCCGGGCGGAGGCGGCGTCATACAAGTCACACCCGAGTTTCTTTTCGTAACACGGGCGGTAACGCGGACCGAGGACTCTTTCTAGGACTGAAGCGGGCGCCAAAAAAATAGCCCTCTCCGTTCATCGTCCCCGGATGCGCGCGACGGAGTTCGTGGACCTGCTGTTGCAGGATGTCTTTCGAAGGCCGGGGGAGACGCGAGGTCCCACCCCTGAGAGCTGGCCGCTGAAAGCTGACAGCTTTCTTAAAACAGCTCCTGGATCGGCGTCCCGCTTGGCAGCACCACGCGGGGGCGGCCGGTGTGGTCCAGGTACTCGGCGTGCACGTCCACGCCCAGGTGGCGGTAGACCGTGGCGAGCACGTCCTGAGGGGTCTTGGCGTTGTCCTTCGGGTAGGCGCCCTTGTCGTCGCTCGCGCCGATCGCCCGGCCGCCCTGGATGCCGCCGCCGGCCATCGCGGCCGAGAAGACGTGCGGCCAGTGGTCGCGGCCGTTCTTGTCGTTCATCTTGGGCGTCCGGCCGAACTCGCCCCACGCGAGGACCATCGTCGTCTCGAGCAGGCCGCGCTCGTGCAGGTCCTCGATGAGCGCCGTGTACGCGCGGTCCCAGCGGGGGAGGAAGCCGTGGCGCATCGTCTCGACCCCCTCCACGTGCGTGTCCCACCAGCGGAGGTCGACGGTCACGAGCCGCACGCCCGCCTCGACGAGCCGGCGGGCGAGGAGAAGGCGCTGCGACCACGCGGGGACGCCGCAGCGGTCGGGGGTCGGGGCCTTGAACTCGGGGATGAAGCCGTACCGCTCGCGGACCTTCGCGGGCTCGGCGTCGAGATCGAACGCCTTCCTCGCCTCGGGACCCGTGATGATGTCCCACGCGCGCTCCTGGAAGCGGTCCATCGCGCCCATCTGGCCGGTCGCGTCGACGCTGCGGCGCAGCGAGTCGAGGCTCTCGAGCAGGCCGCGACGGTCGGTCAGGCGTCCCACCGCGATCCCCTCCGGCGCCTGCAGGTTGGGCACGCTGAACGGGCCGTCGTTCGCCGGGTCGGCCTGGGTCTCGAACGGCCGGTAGGCCGGTCCGAGATACGCGGAGTCGGTCCCGGGGACCATCCTCGGGATCATGACGTAGGCGGGTAGCCTCGGGTTTTCACGCTGGAGCTGCTTGGCGACGATGGCGCCGCAGCTGGGCGCGACGTTCACCTCGACGTTGCTGCCCGCGGGGTAGCCGGTGAAGCAGAGCTGGTCGCCCCCCGAGTGGCCCGCGTCGGTGTGGGTGAGCGAGCGGATCACCGAGAAGCGGTGCATGATCTTCGCGCTGAGGGGGAGCAGGTCGCAGATCTGGAGGCCCGGGACGCTGGTGCGCGTCGTGCCGAACGCGCCCCGGAACTCCGCGGGGGCGCCGGGCTTCGGGTCCCACGTCTCGTGCTGGCTGGGGCCGCCCCTCATCCAGAGGATGATGACCGACTTCGCGCGCCGCGCGGGCTTCGCCTCCTCGGCGCGGAGGAGGCTCGAGAGCGTGAGGCCCGCCGCGCCCAGCATGCCGGCCCGGAGCCGTCGACGCACTGGATCTGCGGCAGGTACAGGTTGCTGTGCGGCGAGCCGAAGGTGTGCCCGAACTCGTGGCACACCACGAACAGGTCCCAGT
>CAZSCC010000675.1:0-11419 GCA_964604905.1 uncultured Planctomycetales bacterium | reverse complement strand
GGCATCTCCCAGCCGCCGAAGGTGAACGCGAGGCGGGGCGGGGAGGGGAGGATCTCGCCGTAGGTCTTGCGGAGGGCGTCCAATAGGGCGGCGTAGTCGACGGACGAATAGTTCGTGCGCTCGAACGAATGGGCGACTCCGTCGGAGACGATGACCGTGAAGTTCGGCCCGTAGCGGAGGAGCCCGCGGTCGGGAGCGCGGAAGGCGAGTTCGATCGGCACCGTCAGCTCTCCGTGGATGATCTCGGCCTTGTAGTGGAACGAGGTGTAGGCGTTGGTCTTCGCCCGGAGCTTCGCGAGCGGCGTCTCCACGCGCGGCAGGGCGGAGGGGGTCGTGGCGCAGGAGGCAAGCGCCAACAGCCAGACAAATCTCATCGTCTTACCTGAGTCGGAATACTACCATGTTTGGACGCATGATCGCCCTCCTCTTCCTGCTCCCGTTCGCTTCGCAGGAGGGCGACCTCGAGAGGTTCAAGCCGCTGCTGAGGGCCCGCCTCTGGGGCGCGAAGGAGGCGGACCGCGTCGCCGCGCTGCAGGGCCTCGAGGAGGCGAAGGCGCTCGACCGGCCGCTCTCGAAGGCGGAGTTCGCGACGGTCGAAGCGTTGCTCCGGGCGGGGCGCGATTACCCGGAGGCCGATCCCGATGAGGCGCGCTACCTGACCGTGACCGTGCGACCGGGGCGCGCGTTCCGCGTCCTGGTCTCGCTTCCGGCGGCGTACGCGCCCGCGACTTCCTGCCCCCTCATGCTCGTGATGGCCGGCGGGCCGGTCTCCTCGAGGGGCCAGGCGCGCCGCGACTGCCTCAGCATCGCCGACCTGTGGTGGGAGCTGCTGAAGAAGAGCGGCTGGATTCTGGCCGCCGTCGAGGATACCGTCTCGCTCCGGCTGGGCGACGGCGACCTGCGCTACCTGACGCTCCAGCCGGGGGACCTGCGGGCCGCGATCGACTCGGTCGCCGCGCGGTTCAACGTCGACCCCGACCGCGTCTGCGCGACGGGCGTCTCGCTCGGGGCGAACTACGCGATCCAGTTCGCCGCGGCCCACCCCGACGCGTTCGCCGGGATCTTCCCGGTGGCCTCCGAGGGCGAATCGCGCGAGGCGTTGCTGCGCAATCTCGGGCACGCGAGCATCCAGCTGCTCAACGGCGCCAAGGACAAGAACATCCGGACGATCGACGGCCCGCGCCAGATGGCGGCGATCCTGAAGCGCCTGGGGGTCCGCTCGTCCTACACGGAGGTTCCGGATCGAGCCCACGAGGGTTTCGGGGACCATTACGCGGGGGCCTTGCCGTGGCTTGAGGAGGCGCGCCGGCCGGCCTGGCCGAAGGTCGTGACGCGCGTGCCTCACGAGGGGCTCTTCCCGGTGGCGCGCCGTGTCTTCTGGCTCGAGGCGGACGGCGATCAGGCGGTGCTGCGCGCGGAGGCGAAGGGGCAGACGATCGAGATCTCGGCCGCCTGCGCGCGCCGCCTCACGCTGCGCCTGAGCGACGCGCTGCTGGACCTTGACCGGCCCGTGACGGTGTCGGTCAACGGGAAGAAGGCGTTCGAGGGCCGGGTCGCCCGGACGTTGCGGGCGGCGCTCGAGACGGCGGCGCGGGACCGCGGGATCGCGGCGGCCGGCGCGATCGAGGTGGAGGTGCCGCAGGACGCCGAGGCGTCGGAGAAGTGGCTGGAGTCGCTCAAGCCCGCGGCGGAGGCCGCGCCGCTCCCCTGGTGGGAATTCTACGCGAAGGCCACGCTCCGGGAGCGCCGTCCGCGAGCGGGGATCGACGGGGAGAAGACGGCCGACGGCTCTGTCCGGGTGACGACCCTCGACCCGGCGAGCCCGGAGGCGAAGGCCGGGGTGAAACGGGGCGACCTCGCGGCCGGTTTCGAGGACGAGGTGTTCCATCGCGAGGGGGGCGGGCTGCCCCTCATCACGGAGTGGCTCCTGCGCCTCCCCGAGAATCCCGAATCGTACACCCTGGTCCTTCTCCGCGAGGGCCGGCCGGTCCGTCTCCGGATCCCGCTTCGGTAGCCGGCATCGGACAAGGGTGAAAGACAGACCGGCCACGGAGGCACAGAGTCACGGAGCAGAGCCGCAGGACGCCCGCCGAAGGCGGGGGTGGCCGCTCCGCGGCCAGTCCTCGCGATCCCGTTCAAGGTCGACGACGTCGTCGGCCTTGAACGGGATCGCGAGGACTCCTGCGGCGGGCTTCAGTCGATCTCTGTGGCCGATCTGCATTGCAAGGTTCTCCAGGAGGCAGTTTTGTCAGGATTCGACCGCTCTCCTGATATCCTGAGGCCGTGACCGAAATGAGGGAGATCGCTCCGATCCTCCTGGCGGCCGGGGCGTCGAGCCGCATGGGGAGTCCGAAGGCGCTTCTCGACTTCGACGGGAAGGCGTGCCTCGAGATCGCGCTCGATGCCGTCCGCGGGCTGGGAGGGCCGATCGTCGTCCTCGGGCCGAACCGTGAGGAGATCCGCCGGCGCGTGGACCTCGGTGCCGCCACGGTCGCGGTCAACGACGACGTCGCCAGCGGCCAGGCCGCGAGCCTCAAGGCCGCGCTCGCCCTCCTCCCCGCGTCGGCGGCGGCGTTCCTCTTCTACCCGGTGGACTTCCCGCTCGTTTCGAGCGACGAGGTCGGGAGGCTCGTCGAGGCGTGCGTTCGATGCAGCGACCCCGAGAAGGCCCTTTTCATCCCATCCCACGACCTGAAGCGCGGACACCCCGTCCTCTGCCGAAGCGCGCTGGCGGCGGAGTTCCTGGGGCTCCCCCCCGGAGCGCCGGCGCGGACCGTCATCAACGCCCGCCCGTCGCGGATCGCCTACGTGACGTACGAGCAGGCGTATATCCTGATGGACATGGACACCCCCGAGGACTACGCTGAGTGCCTCGAGGCCTATCGCGCGCGCGAACGACGGAAGGACCGATGAGAGCGATCCAGCAGAAGATCCTCGACCTCCTCGACCAGGGACGCGCCTTCGCCGTCGCCACCGTGGCCGACGCGAAGGGGAGCGTCCCGGGAAAGGCCGGGTCCAAGATGGTCTTCCTGCCCGACGGCACGCAGTTCGGCACCGTGGGCGGCGCGGGACTCGAACAGAGGGTGAAGGGGCTCTGCCGGAAGGCCCTCGACGACAAGAAAGGCGGACTCTTCCCGTTCGACCTCATGTACTATAAAGAAGGGGCGCTCGACAGCCTCTGTGGCGGGAGCGTCCAGATCCTCGTCGAATACATGGCACCCGTCCCGCACCTCCTGATCGCCGGCGGCGGCCACTGCGGCCTCGAGGTCGCACGGCTCTGCGACCAGCTGGGCTACTCCCACTCGGTGCTGGACGACCGCGCTGAATACGCCTCGCGCGAGCGCTATCCGAACGCGAAGAGGAACATCCATGCGCTCCCCGAGGCGTTCCTCTCGGTCGAGGACCTCTCGCCCTACTCGCACGTCCTCCTGGTCGGCTGGTCGCACAAGATCGACACCGACCTCCTGTTCCACCTGGTCCCGAAGTTTCCGCGCTGGATCGGCCTCATCTCCTCGAAGACCAAGAGGCTCGAGATGTTCCGCCGGCTCAAGGCGCGGGGGATCGCGGAAGAACAGTTCGGCCGCGTCGTCGCCCCCGTGGGGCTCGCGATCGGCGCGGAGAGCCCGGCCGAGATCGCCGTCAGCATCATGGCCCAGGTCATTGCCTCGGTGAAGGATCCCGCCGGCCAGAAGGGCGGGGTCGAGGAGGCCGAGCCCGCGGCGGAGACCGAGAAACTGTAAGGCAGCCTGTGTGAACTCGTGAAGACGTATTCACCCCGAAGCCACAAGGAATCCGTTCTTTTCCTCTTACGAATCCGGGTCTTTCGGGTGACTTTGTGTTGAGATCCCTCCCGACTTTCTCAGTTGGACCTTCTTAACATGCGATGCCTCCTCCTGGCGCTTGTCCTCGTCCAGGCCGAGAAGCCCGCCGCCTTCGAAGGGCGCGGGAAGGTCGTCTGCCTGATCGAGGAGATGAAGGAGAAGTACAAGGCGGAGGCGGCTCCCGCGCACGACCACCTGGTCGGGTTCCGCGTGGAGGACAAGGCGGCCGCGAACGGGTTCCGGTACTTCACGCTTTTCCGCAATGCCGGCTCGGAGGCGCTCTTCGCGGACAAGCGGTTCAAGGAGCACGAGCTCAAGCTCTACGGCCGCGTCTTTCCGTCGAGCTCCGTCCTCGAGGTCAGCCGGTTCCTCTGGTACCGCGACGGGAAGCTGATGGACGTCTACTACTGGTGCGAGGTCTGCTCGATCCGCGGCGTCGATCCCGGACCGTGCGCCTGCTGCCAGGCGGGGGTCGAGCTGCGCGAAGCGCCGGCTGAAAAGTAGCACCAATAAATGTTCGACAAGGGGGTGGGGGGGAGACGTATAGTAGGGGGCCATCCATCCTTGGGGAGAACGAGAGGGTTCAAGTCTTTGAGGTCTCCGGGAAAGGACCATCCATGAAGCAGAAAACGCCCCAGGAGTCCCGCGGCAGGAAGGACGTCAGCCGGCGGGGCTTCATCCAGACGCTCGGCTTGGCCGGCGTGTCGGCCAACCTACCCCTCCTGGGCGGGTGTGCCGGCGGCGACACGGCCCCGCAGATCCCCGCCGAGGGCGTGGGTCCCGGCGCGGTCGAGGTCTCGCTCCGAGTGAACGGCCAGGCGGTCAAGGTGAAAGTCGAGCCGCGCGTCACGCTGCTCGACGCGCTCCGCGACCACCTGAAGCTCGGAAGCGCCGACCCCGTCGACCTGACGGGCTCGAAGCGGGCCTGCGACCGGGGTTCCTGCGGCGCGTGCACGATGATCGTGGGCGGGAAGACCGTCTACTCCTGCACGACGCTCGCGATCGAGGCGCAGGGGAAGGAGATCCGCACCGTCGAGGGCCTTGCCAAGGGCGACCAGCTCCACCCGGTGCAGGAGGAGTTCATCGCCTGCGACGGCCTCCAGTGCGGCTTCTGCACCCCCGGCTTCGTGATGGCCGGCGTGGCGTGCCTGGAGAAGAACCCGAACGCCTCGCGCGACGAGATCCGCAAGTGCCTGGACGGGAACATCTGCCGCTGCGGGACCCAGCCCCGCTCGCTCGAGGCGGTCGAGAAGGCGGCCAAGCGCATGAAGGGGAGGAGGTAACGGACCATGCCTTACAAGTGGCCTGAAAAGAGACAGGTGATGGGCACCTCGGTGCCCCGCCTCGACGGCTCCCTGAAAGTCAGCGGAAAGGCGAAGTACTCCTTCGACCGCAACCTGCCGGGCATGCTTTTCGGAAAGATCCTGCGTTCGCCCCACGCGCACGCGAAGATCACGGAGATCGACCTCGCGCCGGCGGAGGCGATGCCCGGCGTCAAGGCCGTGCACCCGATCAAGGCCGCGGGCGCGGAACTCCAGTTCGGCGGCGACGAGATCGCCGCCGTGGCGGCGGAGACGGAGGAGCAGGCCCGCGAGGCCCTCCGCGCGATCAAGATCAAGTACGAGGTCCTCCCGTTCACGCCCAACGAGACGGAAGGGCTCAAGAAGGCCGCCGCTCCCCGCCTGAACGAGGTGGGCGCGGTGAAGGTCGACGAGGCCTTCAAGGAGTGCGCCGCGATCGTCGAGGGCAGCTACGGGAACACGGTCATCACGCACGTCTGCTGGGAGTCGCACGGCCTGGTCGCGTGGTGGAAGAGCGACGACGAGCTCGTCGTCTACGCCTCGACCCAGGCGGTGGGCCCCACCGCGACGACGCTCAAGGGCCAGTACAAGAACATGCCCAACCTCAAGGTCACCTGCGAGACGCCGTTCATGGGCGGCGGCTTCGGGTCGAAGTTCGGCCCGGACGTGCAGGGGATCACGTGCGCGGAACTCGCGCGCAAGGCCAAGCGCCCCGTCAAGCTGATGCTCGACCGGGACGAGGAGCACTGGGTCGGCGGCTGCCGCCCCTCCGCGTTCGCGAAGGTCAAGGCGGGAGCGGCGCAGGACGGGACGCTCCTCGCGTTCGATGCGGAGACCTGGGGAGCCGGCGGCTACAACAGCGACGCGAACTTCCCGCTTCCCTACGTCTACCTGCCCAAGAGCCACCGGCGCAAGCACAGCGACGCCTACGTCAACGGACAGAACAAGCGCGCGCTGCGGGCGCCGGGCCATCCCCAGGGCTGTCTCATCATGGAGCAGGTGATGGACGACCTGGCCGACAAGCTCGGCATGGACCCGGTGCAGTTCCGCATGAAGAACCTGCCCGGGCCGGGCAACCCCCTGGCGAAGCTCAAGCCGATCTACGAGAAGGAGCTGACGCTGGGCGCCGAAAGGATCGGCTGGGCGAAGAACTACCACAAGCGGGGCGACCCCGCCCCCGGACCGATCAAGCGCGGCCTCGGGTGCGCGATCAACACGTGGGGCGGCGGTCCGGGCAACGCCCAGGCCACCTGCACGATCGGCCCCGACGGCTCGGTCGAGGTCGTCTGCGGCACGCAGGACCTCGGGACCGGGACGACGACCCTGGTGCCGATCATCGCGGCGGAGGTCCTGGGCCTCCAGGTGAAGGACATCCGCGGCCGGATCGGGAGCTCGGCCTTCCCGCCCGCGGGCGGCTCGGGCGGCTCGACCTCCTGCGGCGGCGTGAGCCTCGCGGTGGGCGTCGCGTGCATGAAGGCGCTCGAGAAGCTCTTCGAGAAGGCGGCCCCCAAGCTCGACGCTCCGTCGACGGAGCTCGAGGCGGAGGACGGAAAGATCTCCGTCAAGGGCGCGGCCGGCCGGAGCCTGACCTGGAAGCAGGCCTGCGCGCTGCTCGGCCAGACCCCGATCTCGGAGACGGGCGACAAGAACGACAAGGCGATCCAGGGGATGGCCGACTCGGGAGTCGGCGGCGCGCAGTTCGCCGACGTGTCGGTCGACGTCGAGACCGGCCAGGTGCGCCTGAATAAGATGGTCGCGGTGGCCGACTGCGGCCTGGTCGTGAACCGGATCCTCTGCGAGAGCCAGGTCTACGGCGGCGTGATCGGCGCGATCAACGCCGCGCTCTTCGAGGAGCGGCGGATCGATCCGAAGTCGGGCCTCGTGCTCAACGCCGACCTCGAGTACTACAAGGTCGCCGGGCACACCGACCTGGGCGAGATCGAGGTGGTCCTCCTGGACTATCCGGAACGGGGGATCATCGGCATCGGCGAGCCGCCCTACGTGCCGGGCGCGGCGGCGATCGCCAACGCGGTCTGCAACGCGATCGGGGTGCGCGTGGGCGTCATCCCGCTGACTCCGAGGCGCGTGCTGGACGCCCTCGCGGCGGCCAAGAAGTAGGAAAGAGAAATGCAGCCGCAGAGCCACAGAGGCGCGGAGAAGAGGCTTCTTCTCCGTGTCTCCGGGCCTCTGCGACCATACTAGAGGGAGCAGGCATGAAACCGTTCACCTACAAGAGCGCCTCGAGCGAGGCGGAGGCGGTCAAGCTGCTCGGCGCGGGGGCGCTCCCCCTGGCCGGCGGGACGAGCCTCCTCAACCTCATGAAGGAGCGCGTGGTCGAGCCCGAGGTCCTGGTCAACGTGAAGGGCATCGCGGGCCTCGATAAGATCGAGCCGGCGGGCGGCGGGCTCAAGATCGGCGCGAACGCGATCCTCACGAACCTGCTCGAGAGCGCCGCGATCCGGTCGCAGTACCCCGCGCTCGCGCAGGCGCTCGAGACCGTCGCGACGCCGCAGATCCGGAACATGGCGACGCTGGGCGGGAACCTTTGCGCCCGGCCGCCCTGCTGGTATTTCAGCCACGACAATTTCGCCTGCGCCAAGCGCGGGAACGCCAACACCTGCCCGGCGCGCGAGGGCGAGAACGAGTACGCCTCGATCTTCGCGACGGAGGATCCCTGCGTGGCGGTCCACGCGTCGAGCCTGGCGCCGGCGCTGGTCGCGCTGGGCGCGTCGGTCCGCGTGGCCGGCCCCGCCGGCGCGCGGGAGATGGCGCTCGAAAAGTTCTTCACGATGCCGCGGGAGAACGTGCTCAAGGAGAACGTGCTGGCGAACAACGAGATCGTGACGCACGTGATGCTGGGAAAGGCGAACCCCAAGAGCGCGACCTATGTGGTCAACCCCAAGGAGTCGCACGACTGGCCGGTCTCGATCGCCTCGGTGGCGCTCGAGATGGCGGGCGACACGGTGAAGAGCGCCCGGATCGTGCTGGGCGCGGTGGCGCCGGTCCCGTGGCGCGCCGCGAAGGCGGAGGCCGCCCTCGTGGGCCAGAAGGTCACGGCCGAGAGCGCCCAGAAGGCGGCGGACGCGGCGGTCGACGGCGCGACGCCGCTCTCGCAGAACGCGTACAAGGTCCAGACCGCGAAGGCCGCGGTGAAGCGGGCGATCCTGATCGCGGCCACGGGAAAGTGGAGGTAGGAGAGAACCATGCCGAACGAGCCCAAGCCCCCCTGCCTCGAGCTCCGGTGCAAGCAGATGTTCTACAAGGACGTCGGCGCGCCGCCCAGCGAGCACGACCGCGCGGTCGCCGCGGCGTTCGGGTCGTGGGACACCACGGCCTACTGGTGCCAGTGCACCCAGGATTCCCGCGGCCCGGACGCCGGGCCCGTGAACAAGGAGGCCTGCAGCAAGGCGCGGAACTGCTACAAGGGGCTGGAGAATCTGGCGTAGCCCCCTTGATCTGGACCGGCGAAGTCGTCACAATCGAGGAGTCGGATAGAGGAGACGTGACATGAAGACCGGAATCACCCTGGCGATCCTGGCTTTGGCCGCGGGCGCGGGCGTCGCGAACGAAGGCTCGGCCATCACCGGCGAATACCTCGAGGCCCGGACCTGCGACGTCTGGACGGGTCCGTGTTTCGCCAACGGCGAGATCAACCTGATCGGCAAGCAGGCCGTGGCGGCCTGGGTCGTGACGCGCGGCTCGTGGGGCGGCACGTCGCTGGACGGCCTCAAGATCGTGGCCGCGATCGGCGCCGAGGGCACGCTCCATACGAGCGGCGAGGGCAAAGTCGCGGCCGTCCTGAGTGTCGACGAGAAGGCGACGGCCGAGCAGGCGAAGGCCCTCGTCGCGATGGCGAAGAGCCTGGCGCCCAAGCACCTGGAGAACGTCGTGAAGGTCGAGCGGCGCGCGATTGCCTACTCGCGGAAGGGCCTTGAGGCCGAGCTCTCCGCGGGCGAGGACGCGAGGATCAAGACGACCGCGTTCTGCCCCTGCGACTTCGTCTGCTGCAACGAGGAGAAGGCGTACCCCTCGATCGGGGAGGCCCGGGTCGAGTGCGCCAAGACGCTGGAGCACGCCTACCGGGGCGCGGGCCTGGACGGGACCTGGAGCGATCCGGTCAAGCGCAGCGCGATGGTCGGCACCTTCACGCGGTAACCGGACACGGGACTATTCCGCGGAAGGCGCGGGGGACGTGGGTTCCCTGCGCCTTTCCGCATTTCAGGGGATCCGGGGCCCGCCGCCGGGCGTATCCACTCCTATGAAGAGAATCCTGCTCGCGTCGATCGCGCTCCTGGCGGCGTCGGCCGTCGCCGCGGCGGACGAATTCGCCGTCCAGCCCCTCAAGGAGCCGGCCCCGGCCGGCGTGGCCGAGGCGGTCCGGAAGGAGCTCGCGACGGAGGGCCACCGGATCCTGAAGGGCGACAAGCCCTACATGGATTTCTGGCTGCGCCCCTACGCGCCGGCCTCGGCGGAGAAGGCGCCGCTCGGCGTCCGCTTCGGCGAGATCCGCCCGGGAAGCTTCCTCGGCATCGTGCGCGTCCACGCCGAGGCGTCGGACTTCAAGAACCAGACGTTCCCCGCCGGGGTCTTCACGATGCGCTACGCGATCCAGCCGGAGGACGGAGACCATCAGGGGACGACCCCGTCGCGCGACTTCCTGCTCCTGGGCCCCGTCGCGGCCGACCCGTCTCCCGCGGAGCTGGGGGAGAAGGAGGCGATCAAGCTCTCCTCGAGCATCAACGGGAAGAAGCATCCGATCGCGCTCTGGCTCGTGCCGCCGGAGGAGGAAGGGAAGGGGCTGCGGGTCGTAAGGAACGACATGAAGGAGATCTCCACGTTCGAGTGCGCGGTCGCGCAGGGGAAGAAGGACGGCAAGCCGCTCGGGCTGGGGATCGTGATCGCCGGGAAGGCTCCCGAGCAATAGGGCGCGGTCTTTCCCAAAGGATCGGCGCCCTTCTGGCCGAAAAGGATTGAGATGGACTACCGGCGCCCGAAGGTCTACATCCCGCCCTACAACTACTGCGACCGCTTCTGCGAGCGCTGCGCGATCGACAAGTCGAAGTGCCTGCTCTACCAGACGGAGATGGACGACCGGCTCCACCGCGAGATCGACGGGCTGGGCGAGCCTACTCCGGGGGAGACGGTGGACCGCATCCTGAAGGACACGCGACTGGCGATCCTGATGGTGGAGGAGCAGGCGCGCGAGATGGGCGTGGACCTCGAGGAGGCGAAGCGCCAGGCGGCGGAGGAATCGCGCGAGCCCTTCCGGCTCTCCCCCCTCGTCGAGGAGGCGGCCCTGCTGGGGAAGGGCCTCTCGGCCTTCCTCCGCGAACACGGGGGCGACTTCCCGGAGGAAGCATCGGTCGTGCGCCGGAGCCTGGCGATGCCGGGGGCGAAGCTGGGACGCGCGTCGGAGGCCGCGGAGGACGAGGTCGAGGTGGCGGATTCCATCCTGCAGGCGCAGGTGGTCCACCGGATGCTGGGCGAGAGCTCGGCGTCTCTCGAGGCGATGCGCCGGAAGCGCCCGTCGCTCGGCGACGCGATGCTCGACCTGCTCCGGCTGATGCAGGCGCTGCGCGGCGAGATCGAGAAGCGATGGCTCGGTCTCCCCTGCGACGCCCTCGAGCCCGCGCCCGCGGGCGAGTGGTGGGGTCCTCTGCGCGACATCACGCCGACGCTCAAGCACTTCCGCCGTTAGCGGCGGGTTCCGTTTTCTTGACACCCGGGGCGCTCCCTCCGTACCATCCCCTCTCGCCCGTCGAGGATCGCGGTGCCGTATCCGTGAAAGGGATTCCGCCGCCGCGCGATTCCACCCCAGACGCGGCGATCACGCCGGGAGGAGAAGGAATGAGATCGACTCTGGCGGCGGCGCTCGCGCAGGATCAGCAGCTGGGGGCGCGGACGAAGGCGATGGGCGGCAGCTACACCGCCTTCGAAGACGACCCCGTCTCGGTGTGACTCAACCCGGCGGGCATCGCAACGCAGCTGGACCCGGCGTCGCTGGTCTACCCGAGCTATACGGCCTATCCTACGAGCTGGAGGCGCCCATGGAGTGCCGTCCCTTCGGACCCTCGGGCACCCTCGTCCCCGCCGTCGGGCTGGGCACCTGGATGATGGAGCAGGACGACCGGGCCTCCGCGGTCGCCGCGATCCGACGCGGGATCGAGCTCGGCCTCACCCACATCGACACCGCCGAGATGTACGGCAGCTCGCGCGGTACATCCAGGTGGATCGCGATTGCGGGAGTCTCACGGACTTTCTCAAGCGTTTTTAAGTCTTCGACCCCATCCTACCTCT
>CAZSCC010000674.1:0-10340 GCA_964604905.1 uncultured Planctomycetales bacterium | reverse complement strand
CCGTGGAAGCCGGCGGCAGGGAGCCGCGGTGGGACCGTCGCGCTCGGGACGAACGAGGGATACGCGGTCCTCTTCGGCGCGGCCGACCCGGCGTACCTGGGACAGCTTCTGGAGTCCACCGCGCTCCGCGTCGTCGCTTTCGATCCGGAGGCCTCGAGAGTGGACACCGCGCGGCGGGAACTGACGGCCGCGGGCCTCTACGGCGACCGCCTCGCGTTGCATGCGGGCGATCCGAACTCGATTCCGCTCCCGCCCTATGTCGCCAGCGTGATTGGGCTGGCCCAGCCGCCCGCCCCCGGGGACCTGTCCCGGATGTACGCCTCGCTCCGCCCGTACGGAGGACGGCTGCTTCTCCCGCTGGCTCCTGATCGGCGGTCCGAGCTTGAGCGGGGGATCGCGGAAGAGGGGTTGGTCGGCGCCGAGATCGAGGAGGTCGGGGGCCGCCTCGCCGTGGTCCGGGTGGGCGCGCTGCCGGGCTCCGGCAACTGGACCCACGAGCACGCCGACGCGGCCAACACGCGCGTCTCGAAGGACCGGGTCGTCCGCTCGCCGCTCGGGGTCCTCTGGTTCGGCGGGCCGTCCCACGAAGGCATCCTGCCGCGCCACGGGCACGGGCCGCAGCCCCAGGTGATCGACGGCCGCCTCCTGATCGAGGGGGTCGACCTGCTGCGCGCGATGGACATCTACACCGGGCGCGTCCTCTGGGAGGCGAAGCTCCCGGGCCTGGGGGACTACTTCAACAACGTGCTCCACCAGCCGGGCGCGAACGCGAGCGGCACCAATTTCATCTCGACCTCCGACGCGATCTACGTGGCCTACAAGAACCGTTGTCTCCGGCTCGACCCCGCGACGGGGAAGACCCTCTCGGAGTTCCCGGTGCCGGGGAAGCCTTCCCCGTGGGGCTACCTCAACGTGGTGGGGGACTCCCTGATCGGCGGCGCCGAGCCGATCATGGACATCGTCGTGGAGCGGGCCAAGGAGGGCGGGCTCGACGATCCGCTGGCGCCGCAGGACCTGCTCATCAAGAAACTGCTCACCTTCAAGGGCGACAACGACACGCTCTCCGCGAGCCGCCGCCTGTTCGTGCTGGACCGTCATACGGGGAAGCTCCTCTGGGAGGCGCCGGCGCGGGCCGCGTTCCGTCACAACGGGATCTGCGCCGGAGGCGGGCGGCTCTACGCGATCGACCGGCTCTCCGGGGCGCAGATCGACCGGATGAAGAAGAAGGGCGAGACTTCGAAGGTGGCGCCGCGCCTGATCGCCTTCGACCTCAAGGACGGCCGCGAGGCGTGGAGCTCGGAGGAGGAGATCTTCGGCACGTGGCTCAGCTATTCGGAGGATCGCGACATCCTGGTCGAGGCGGGCCGTGTGGCGAGGGACACGCTCAAGGACGAGGCCAAGGGGATGAGGGCCCGTCGCGGGGCGGACGGCAAGGAGCTCTGGCACAAGAAGCTGCTCGGGCCGGCCATGATCCACGGCGATGACATCCTGATGGCCGACCGCGCGTGCGATCTCCGGACGGGGAATCCGAAGGGGAGGCTCCACCCCTGGACGCAGCAGCCGATGGAGTGGACCTACGCGCGGACCTACGGGTGCAACACGCCGATGGCCTCCGAGAACCTGATGACGTTCCGCTCGGGCGCCGCCGGATTTTTCGACCTGGCGGGCGACGGCGGGACGGGAAACTTCGGCGGCTTCCGGTCGAGCTGCACGAACAACCTGATCTGCGCGGGGGGGATCCTGAACGCGCCCGACTACACGAGGACCTGCCTCTGCAGCTACCAGAACCAGGCGTCTCTCGCGCTGGTGCCGATGCCCGAGGCGGAGGCGTGGACCTTCTTCGGCGTCAGCGACGTGAAGGCGCCGGTGCGCCGGATCGGCGTCAACCTGGGTGCGCCGGGTGATCGCCGGGCGGAGGACGGGACCTTGTGGGTCGAGTTCCCCGGCGTGGGCGGAAAATCGCCCTCGGCGCCGCTGAGCCTGAATCCCGACAAGCCTACGTTCTTCCGGAAGAACGCGCTCCGGATCTCGGGCGAGGGGCCCGCGTGGGTCGCCGCCTCGGGGGCGAAGGGGCTCAAGGAGGCGACGGTCGCGCTCGACAAGGACGCGAAAGAGGAGCGCCTCTACACGGTGCGGCTCCACTTCGTCGAGCCCGACGGACTCGGGCCCGGCGAGCGCGTCTTCGACGTCTCGATCCAGGGGAAGCCGGTGCTCAAGGAGTTCGACGTCGCGAAGGAGGCCGGCGGGGCCGATCGGGCGCTCGTGCGGGAATTCCGGGAGGTCTCGGCCCGGAAGGATCTCAAGATCGCCTTCGCGGCCCGCATCGGCGCTCCGGTCCTCTGCGGGATCGAGATCGTCCCCGCGTGCCGCATCCCGCTCTTCCGGTTCGCCCTGGAGCGCTGGCCGGCCGACCCGTATTCGATCGTGCTCCACGGCGGGGCTCCGGCGGTCGAGGCGGCGGGCGCGAACGTGCGAGTCGATCGCGTGGCGGGCGGGAAGTCCCCGAGGGTCGAGGTCGCCTACCCGAGGGGAGGGCCGCTCCTCGCGTCGGGAGTCTCGGGAGGGCTCTTCAATTCCCCGGCGCGTCGCGAACTCCTCCAGCGTCTCCTTACGGGCAGGTCGGCGGTCTGGGTGCTGGTCGAGAGCGGAGAGAAGGCGAAGGACGATGTCGCGGCGGCGCTCCTCGAGGCGACCTTGAAAGAGCTTGAGGGGTCGCTCCGGTTGCCGGAGCTCCGGGATACCCCGGAAGACGAGCTCGCGAACACGTCGGTCCCGCTCAAGCTGGACTTCTCGCTCCTGCGGCTCTCGCGGAGCGACGTAGCGGAGGAGATGTTCGTGCGGATGCTCCTCCGGAGCACGCCGGGCCTGGAGGCGAGGCCCGGGCCGCTCGCGTTCGCGGTCTTCGGCCGCGGCCGGTCGCTGCCGGGGGGCGAGGTGTCGGTCGACGCGGTGAAGCAGGCGGCGGAGAGGCTCGTCGCTCCCTGTACGAACGAAGCGAAGGGCCCGGGATTCGACCTCCTGATGACCGCCGACTGGACCGGCCTCGTGGGCGAGGTGCCGGGAAAGGTGACCGAGGTCCCGCCGGGGGAGGCGCTGCTCACCCCGCGCCCCGAGGAGGAATACGCCACGTCGTCCGGGGAGATCGACCCCTCGTCGCCGAGGTTCCAGCTGACCTGGCTGATCGGCGCCGGCGTGGGGATGCTGCTCCTGCTGCTCCTGCTCCGAAGGAGGATGTCGTGAACCGGAACGCCCGATGGATCGCCTTCGCCGCGTCGCTCGCGCTCCTGGCGATCCTGCTTGCGCAGCTGGCCGAGATGCCTCCCGCGGACCAGGACGAGCCCCTTCTCATCTACTGCGCGGCCGGGGTCCGGCTGCCCCTCGAGGCCTGCGTGACCTCCTCCGGCCAGCGCGCGGACCTGTCGTTCGGGGGGTCGCAGACGCTGCTCGTGAACGCGCAGGTGAGCGGTCGGGGCGACCTCTACATCCCGGGGGACGACGGCTACATCCGGCTGGCGCGGGAGAAGGGATTGCTCGCGGAGACGATCCCGCTCGCGCGCATGCGTCCGGTCCTCGCGGTCCGGAAGGGGAATCCGAAGGGCATCCGGTCCCTCGACGATCTGGCGAAGGTGGACCTGAAACTGGCGGTGCCCAACCCCGAGGCGGCGGCGTGCGGACAACTCGTGAAGGAGGCGCTCGGGAAGGCCGGCCGATGGGCCGGGGTGGAGGCGCGCACGACCGTCCTGAAGCCGACGGTCAACGAGGTCGCCAACGACCTCAAGCTCGGCTCGGCGGACGCGGGCTTCGTCTGGGACGCCACGGTGCGGCAGTATCCGGAGCTCGAGGCGGTCGCGATCCCCGAACTGTCGGGCGTCGTTGCCAGCATCTCGGCGGGGGTCCTGAAGTCGAGCGCGCGCCCGGCGGCCGCCCTCCGGTTCGCCCGGTACCTGGCTTCCTCGGATCGCGGCGGGCCCGCCTTCGCGAAGGACGGCTACGAGCCCGCCGGCGGAGACTCCTGGGAGGAGCGGCCGACGATCCTCCTGTATTCGGGGGCGATGCTCCGGCCGGCGATCGATCGGACGATCGAGGACTTCGAGCGGCGCGAGGGCTGCGAGGTGACGCGCGTGTACAACGGCTGCGGGATCCTGGTGGCGCAGATGAAGGCCGGGGCGCGCCCCGACGCCTACTTTGCGTGCGACACCTCCTTCATGGGCGAGGTGAAGGACCACTTCCTCGCCCCGCGGGACGTCTCGCTGAACCAGCTCGTGATCCTGGTCCATAAGGGGAATCCGTTCAAGATCGAGTCGCTCCAGGACCTGGGCAATCCGGGCGTGCGCGTGGGGATCGGGCACGAGAAGCAGTGCGCCCTGGGCGCGCTCACGCAGGAGACGCTGGCGCAGACGAAGCTGCGCGAGAGGGTGATGAAGAACGTGGTCGTCCAGAGTCCCACGGGGGATCTTCTCGTCAACCAGCTCCGGACGAAGACGCTCGATGCGATCGTCGCCTACGTGAGCAACGCCGCGGGCGCCGGCGAGGTCTTCGACGCGATCCGCGTGGACGTCCCCTGCGCCATGGCGACCCAGCCGGTGGCGGTGGGGAAGGAGTCGCCGCGCCGGCAGATCGCCTCCCGCCTGGTGGACGCCTTCTTGGCGGAGCCCTCGAAGAAGAAGTTCGAGAGCGAGGGATTCCGCTGGAAGGGGGCCCCCTGAGTGGTCCCGGCGGAGTCCGTAGAGTCCTTCAACACAAAGGCACGAAGGCCACAAAGTCA
Source organism: uncultured Planctomycetales bacterium (assembly GCA_964604905.1). Classification (GTDB taxonomy): domain Bacteria; phylum Planctomycetota; class MHYJ01; order MHYJ01; family JACPRB01; genus JACQFK01. The sequence goes on along the minus strand of CAZSCC010000674.1, from coordinate 5,575 downwards.
TTCTCTAAAGTCTTTGTGTCCTTTGTGACTTTGTGTTGAAGTTGTCGCACCGGATTCACAGGGACTGACTTAGCGATGCGGAACCCCGGGTCGGACCGCCCCTTCGTCATCGGCCTGTCCCTCCTGGGCGGCCTCTACGTCGTCCTCATCGTGGCCCTGATCGTGGCGGACGCGGCGTACCTCAACCCGTCCGTGGCGTGGCAGACGCTTTCCAGCCCCGAGATCCGCTACGCCGTCAAGCTCAGCCTCATCGCGACGACGGCGAGCGCGATCCTGTCGCTCGTCGTCGCGGTCCCGCTCGGGTACCTGATGGCGCGCTACGAGTTCCGGGGGAAGCGTCTCCTCGACGCCGTGATCGACGTCCCGATCGTCCTGCCGCCGATCGTCGTCGGCATGAGCCTGCTCATCCTCTTCCGCTGGTCGAACGACATCCCCTACTCGAAGGCCAGCGTGGTGATCGCGCAGTTCGCCGTGGCGGGAGCCTTCGCGGTGCGGACCATGAGGGTGACCTTCGACCAGCTGGGCCCGCGGAGCGAGCAGGTGGCGATGACGCTCGGGTGCACGAGGGCTCAGGCCTTCGGTCGGGTCGTGCTGCCCGAGGCGCGCCACGGGATGATCGCGGCGTTCACGCTCGCCTGGGCGCGCTCGCTGGGGGAGTTCGGCCCCGTCCTCGTCTTCTCGGGGGCCACGCGGATGCGGACGGAGGTGCTCTCCACCTCGGTCTACCTCGAGTACTCGATCGGGAGGCTGGAAGGGGCGGTCGCGATCTCGCTCCTCATGGTGGCCGTCTCGATCGCCGTCCTGATCGTCCTGCGCCTCTACGGAACCGGGCCGATCCCCGGGAGGGCGGCCCGGTGATCGCGCTCGAAGGCGTGACGGTCCGCGCGGGGGCGTTCTCCCTGGAGGGCGTCTCGTTCGAGGTCGCGGCGGGGGCGTACGCGGTCCTCATGGGCAAGACGGGGATGGGGAAGACGACGCTGCTCGAGGCGATCTGCGGGCTGCGCCCGCTGGACGCGGGCCGCATCCGGGTGGGCGGGCGCGACGTGACGGACCTCCGCCCGGGCGACCGCGGGATCTCCTACGTGCCGCAGGACCGGGCGCTCTTCTCTGCGATGACGGTCCGGGAGAACCTGGCGTTCGCGCCCTCGGTGCACGGGTGGGAGCCGAAGGCGATCTCGGAACGGGTGGAGGAGCTGGCGTCGCTCCTCGGCCTCGAGGCGCTCCTCGACCGACGGCCCGCGGGGCTGAGCGGAGGCGAGGCGCAGCGGGTGGCGCTCGGCCGCGCCCTCGCCGCGCGGCCCGACACGCTCCTCCTCGACGAGCCGCTGACCGCGCTCGACGACGAGACGCGCGAGGGGATGTTCGCGCTCCTCCAGTCGCTGCGGAAGGCGGCGCCCGTCACGGTGGTCCACGTGACCCACAGCCGCGAGGAGGCGCGCCGGCTGGCGGACAAGGTGTACGTCCTCCGGGAGGGCGCGGTGCGGGAGGCGTTGCCTGAGGACATCAAGGAGCATCGGCGATGAAGGTCACGGTGAAGTACCTCGCTCAGGCGAGGGAGGCGACCGGGCGTGCGTCGGAAGAGATCGAGCTCGACGGCCCGACGACGGTGGGCGATCTGGTGGTGCGCCTCGCGCGCCAGCACGGCGCGGCCTTTGCGCGGATGGCGCTCGACGCGAGCGGCTGCCCCCACCCCTCCCTCCTGGTGGCGGTCGGGGATGTTCAGGTGCGGGCCGGCGACGCGAGGAAGCTCGCGGCCGGCGAGACGGTGACCCTCATGACTCCGATCTCGGGCGGGTAGGTCCATTCGTAGAGCCATATTCAACACAAAGTCACAAAGGACACAAAGAATGGATTGTTTTCCCCTTACGAATCGGGGTCTTCTTGGTGCTCTTTGTGGCTTTGTGGTGAGTTTTAACTCAACGTTCTCAATGGGGCCCAGATAGAGTGGAACCGAAGAAGCTGACGCCGGAGGAGCGGGCGGTCTACGAGTGGCAGCTCTCCGCCGCCGGGTTCGGCGAGGCGGGGCAGGAGCGGCTCAAGGGCGCGTCGGTCCTCGTCACCCGCATCGGCGGGGTGGGCGGGGCGGCGGCCTACGCGCTGGCGGCCGCGGGAATCGGGAAGCTCGTGATCGCCCACGAGGGGAATGTCCGCGCGAACGACCTCAACCGGCAGCTCCTGATGACGGCGGACTGGGTCGGGAAGCCGCGGGTGGCGTCGGCGGCGCGGCGGCTCCGCGAGCTCAACCCGCGCCTCGAGGTGGAGGCGGTCCCCGAGAACGTCTCCGAGGCGAATGCGGAGCGGCTCGTCCGCGGCGTGGACCTCGTGATCGACGCGGCGCCCGTCTTCAAGGAGCGGTTCCTGCTCAACCGCGAGGCGGTGCGGCAGGGGAAGCCGATGGTCGACTCCGCGATGTACGACCTGGAAGCCCAGCTCATGACGGTCGTGCCGGGGAAGGGGCCCTGCCTCGCCTGCCTCACGCCGGCCGACCCCCCCGCGTGGAAGCGGCAGTTCCCGGTCTTCGGGGCGGTGGCGGCGTCGATCGGGAACCTGGCCGCGGTCGAGGCGATCAAGGTCCTGGCGGGCCTGGGCGAGCCGCTGGTGGGGCGTCTCCTTGTGGCGGACCTGCGCGACATGTCGTTCCGCACGGTCCGCATCGACCGAAACCCGCGCTGCGCGGTCTGCACCCCCAAGACCTGATTGGCCACGGAGAGGAACCCATTTCCTGCACCGCATTTCAGGGGCCGGAATCTTCTTGGAGGGGTACTCTGCTCCGTGCCTCTGTGTCTCTGTGGCCAATCTTACGGCTTGCTCAGCGGCGAAAGAACAGCGCTCCCAGGAGACCGGCGAGGATCAACAGGGCGAGGACGATCGCCCCGGCGCGAAGCCATACGGGGGTCGGGCGCGGGCCGGGCGTGACGTAGTCGCCGCACTTCGGACAGCGGTCGGAGTCGGCGTGCATGACGGCGCCGCAGTGGGGGCACCAGAGCTCGCCCGCCTCGTCGGCCTCGGGATGATACTCCGGCTCGTAGCCTTCAAACTCCTCGTCCTCGGAGTCGTCGCCGGTGTCGGTCTTCGGCATCACGCCCCCTTAATCTCCCCCCTGGGGGGACGGAGGGGGGGATGAGTTTGGAGTTGGAGGTTGGGATTTCATTGGGATTTGGAACTTTGGATTTGGGTTCCCTTACCCGAACATCTGGGTCCAGTAGGTGTCGTGGTTCCCGACGCCGATCTCGGCGTAGCCGCCGAGCATGTTCTTGTGGTGGCCGAGCGAGAGGAACCACGCCCAGAAGGCCGCGTCGGCGGTCTTGTTGCCCATGAAGATGTTCTCGCCGCCCGCGCTCGCGCCGTGGCGCTGGGCGCGGTCGCCCGGGGTCCGCTTGCCCGGAAGGGGCGACTCGTGGGCGAAGAACTTATGCTCCTTCATGTCGCTGGAGTGCTCGCGCGCGGCGTCGCAGAGCTTGGGGTTGATCTTGAGCGGGACCTTCCCGACCAGGATGCGGTAGAGGTTGGTCAGCCAGATCTGCTCGTACTCGGCGGCCGGGACCTGGCCCTTGAGCGCCGAGTTGTTCGCCATGATCGTCTGCTCCTGCCGTCCGAAGAGCGAGAAGAGCTGCGATTCGTCGACGCTCCGGAGCATGTCCCGGGCGTATTTCTCCAGAGAGTCCTTGTCCTTCTCCGTCACCCCGAGCGCCTTCTGCCATTTGATCGACTCCTCCACCCGCCGGACCGCGAACTTCGACTTCGGGTCGGAGTCGGCCCGGGCCGGTTCGAAGTAGAAGTCGCGCCACATCTCCTTGACGATGGGCTCCATCGACTTGGTATCGCCGGCGGCGAGGAGGTCCAGCACCTTCTTCTGCCGGACGGCGAACTCGGTGGGGCTGTAGCTCTTGCGGGCCGCGATGGCCACGCCCCGGATGGCGCGCGTGCGTTCGGTGATCGCCCGCTTGAGCCAGGCGATCCCCAGCGTCTGGACGTTCTTCCGGAGGCGGCCCTGGGTGTTGGGGTCCTTGATCTCCCGGAGTTCCTCGAACGAGAACAACCGGACGGTGGCGTCCTCGTCGTCGAGGTCCTTGAAGTCCTCGTCGATGATCCGGGTATCGGTCTCCTGGGAGGCCATCCCCGCAAGAAGGATCGCGATCCAGATTCTCATGTCAAACCCGCTCCCCTAATGGCCCATTGCAGATGGGACACCGCGCGGAGGGCGAACCGTTCCAATTTCGGCCATCTCCGATAGTATAGACGCGGATTCCTGGGGATGGGTTGATGCGATCGATCCTTTTCGAGCTCCTTCTTCCGGCGCCGGACCGGGAGCGGGACGGGCTCTCCGGCGCCTCGATGCACGCCAAAGAGCGCGGCTTCCGGATCCTGGGCCGGTTGCTGGAGTGCTGCTTGGGAATCGCAAAAAGAAACGGGGGTGAGAAGGGAGGGAGAGGAGGGGCAAGAGGGGGGTGGAGGAGAGAGAAGGGGTATAGGGGTAGGGGAAGCGGAGGGGATCAGGCCTCGACGCCCGCCCGCACCGGAGGCGGGGGCCGTTTTGCGAAAGGGGAGCCTGGGGTGGGTCGGTGGCAGCCTTCCACCCTTCATTGGAAGATCGCGCTGTCGATCCACTCGAGGAGGGCGTGGCGCTGGGCGGGCGAGGGTTGGCGCTCGTGGATCGGCGGCATGACGTGGCTCTGCAGGAGGAGGACGGCCTTGCCCCAGCGCTTGCGGTCGGCGAGCATCGCCTCGAGGCTCTTGGTCCCGTCGATCACGAAGCCGCCCTTCTTGGATCCGTCACCGTGACACTCCCAGCAGAATTCCTTGAAGACGGGGAGGACGCGGTCGGGGGAACGGTGCTGGGCCTGCGCGGTCCAGAGGAGGAGAAGAAGGGTCACCCCGGGTAGGCTACTCCAACGCCGCCCGGCGAGGCGGGGGTGGGCGGCCTACTTCTTTTCCTCCGGCCCGGCGGCCTCGATCTGGATCATCGCGGCCGGGACGAGCCGCCTTCCTTCTTCAGCGCCTCGACCTTCTCGCACTGCGCGAAGAGGGGAGCGGATCCCATGAGGGCCTCCCCCCGATGTAGGCCCGCCCGGAGAGTCGGGGAGGTTTCTTGCGGTGGATCAAGAGATCCCTACCCTCGGGGAATCCGGGCTCAGGTCGGGACGACGAGCGTGAACCGATCGCCCTGGAGCCAGCGGGTCAGGTCCTTGGCAAAGAGGAGGGAGGTTCCGTACCGGTCCCTCGGCTTCTTGGCCAGCGCCTTCAGGGTGACGCCCTCGATGGTGGCGTCCACGCCGACGGGGCGGAGGAGCCGGGGCACCGGGTTCCGGATGACCTTATGGGGTCGATGTCGGTGCCGGCGGCGGAATCCGTATCGACCCGGAAATGGCCGTCGAACCGGGGAACCCAATAGGCGGCATCCCCCGATCACGAACTCGTAGGACCCCGTGTACCGGCTCCAGGAGTCCCGGGGGCCCTCGTCGGACTGCAGGAGGAAAAGCAGCGCCAGCAGGCTCACGGGCGAAGTCTCCCCGTCGGCCGGATCGAGGTTCCGGCAGATTCGTCTCCCCGGGGTCGGCTGCGGGACAATCAAGAG
>CAZSCC010000673.1:0-1784 GCA_964604905.1 uncultured Planctomycetales bacterium | reverse complement strand
GAGATGGTGGCGGTGCTTGATGCCGGTTTGACTGTCCACGTAATACGACGACGCGGGGAAGACGAACTGCCATCCCCAGTCGCGGTCGGCATTCGGGTACTTGTCGGCGAGGGCGTGGGGCATCGGCGCCCTTCCGAGCCCGGCTGCCAGGTCCTCTCGGTGCGTGTCCCGTAGCTTCTCCAGGTGGTTGAGAAGAGCCTGCCGACACGAATCGGGCAGCATCGTGACCCGGTCCTTCCCCCCTTTTCCGTTGCGGATGGTGATTTCGTTTCGCTCGAAGTCGAGATCCTTGACCCGCAGGGACAGGCACTCGAGGAGCCGGAGACCGGCGCCGTACAGCAAGCGACACACGAGCTCCGGCGCCCCCTGCATCTTGCCCAGAACCGTTCTCGTTTCCTCTCGCGTCAGCACGACGGGCAGGCGGCGTGGCGCCTTGGCGCGCTCGATACCCTCGACGAAGCCCATGCCCTTGCCGAGCACCCGCTGGTAGAGAAAGACCAGAGCACAGAGCGCCTGGTTCTGCGTCGAGGCGCTGACGTGCTCGTTGACCGCGAGGTGGGAGAGGAAGCCGCGGATTTCATCGTGGGCCATCGTGGCGGGGTGGCGGACCCCGTAATGAAAGATGAAGCGACGCACCCAATAGGCGTACGCCTGTTCCGTCCGTCGGCTGTAGTGGAGGGTCCGGACGGCCGCGCGAACCCGGGCGAGGATGCCTGGCCCAGGCGAGATGACAGGCGCGGACCCGGGCGCGCCGCCGCAGGCCAGTGCGGTCGATGAGAGGGTGGCTGGCTCGCGGGGGGAGGGTAGGGTCCCAGTATCGGGTGCGGCGGGGAGAGGCGCGGGCGCAGTGCCGGACAAGAGACGGGATGCGGGTTGTCCCGCAGGAATCGACGAGACGCGCGACGAGGGCGGGAGCGCGCTCGAGGCGCCCGGAGGAGGATCGGCGGATTCCACGACGGGTGTGAGGGCTTCGAGTGGGGTCGCGCTGAGACACCACAGTTTCGTCCCGCGCACCACAAAGCGGCGAGCCGGCTGGGCTCTCTGGGGCATGGCGTTGGTCCTTCCTAGCGAGACACGCTATCACTGGGGCGGGTCGCGGCGGGTCCGCCGGGGCGCCGGTCTGGGGTACTGGTCGAGTAGACCACTACCGACAGGTTCCCTCGGACGAGCGTTGCCCGCGATGACATCGGACAGCATCGGTCAAGACTCCCATCCGGCGCGGGCGATGATGCCGGTAGGGCGAGGCTAGCAGGGGAGGGTGTCGCGGGAGGTCCGCGGGAGTGGGGGGAATGGCCGTCAGTCGCGGCGCGGATCTTCGGTGACCTCGCGATGACGACGTGGCGTGATTCCCAGCAGCCCCAACGCTTCCGGCCGATGGCCTGATTTAGTCTGCTGTATAGTCGATGCGAGCACGACGGTCCAGATGCCCTCGGCTCGCCTTGTCTGCTGGAGGTCGGAAGAGGACGAGGAGACCTTGTGAAGAAGCAGCGCATCCCAGACGGTATCCGGGCATGGATCGAGGCCCGGAAGCGCCATCGCCTCTCTGATGCCCACGTGCAAATGGCGCGTGAGCTGGGGATCAACCCGGAGAAACTCGGCGGCCTCGACAATCACCGCCAGGAGCGTTGGAAGCTCCCGCTGCCGGTCTTCATCGAAGAGCTCTACCGGAAGCGGTTCGGACGCACGCCGGCCCCACGGGCGGACGGTCTGGCTGCGTGACCGCCACGACCACGAGGTCGATCTGCGTCCCATGGTACGCGTCGGAGCTGACGACGACGGCGGGG
>CAZSCC010000672.1:0-15930 GCA_964604905.1 uncultured Planctomycetales bacterium | reverse complement strand
GGTCCGCTACGCGCTCCAGTACAACGAGATCTTCAACGTCAAGGAGATCCCCACCGCGAAGAAGCTTCTCAAGACCGGCAAGGAGCGGGCCGCGCTGCTCCGCGAAGGGAAGCCCGTCTGGAACACCGCGACGGGCCCCATCGCGCGCGGCTACGTCTCCAAGCTCGACGGCTCGGTGCAGCCCTACGGCGCGTTCGTCCCCTCCACGTTCGTTCCCGGAGCAGACCGCAAGCATCGCGTCGACACCTGGTTCCACGGGCGCGGCGAGACGCTGAGCGAGCTCAACTTCATCGCCGGAGTCGAGAAAGGCGGAGGCCCCTTCACGCCGCCCGACTCGATCGTCGTGCAGCTCTACGGCCGATACTGCTGCGCCAACAAGCTGGCGGGCGAAGTGGATCTCTTCGAGGCGCTCGATGACGTGAGGAAGCACTACCCCGTCGACGAAAGCCGCATCACGGTCCGCGGCTTCTCGATGGGCGGCGCGGCCGCCTGGCACTTCGCCGTCCACTTTCCCGGAAAGTGGGCCGCCGCGGCGCCCGGCGCCGGCTTCTCCGAGACGCCCGATTTCCTCAAGGTCTGGCAGCGCGACCCGGTGAAGCCGACCGCGTTCGAACAGACGCTCTGGCACATGTACGACTGCACCGATTACGCCGTCAACCTCTTCAACCTCCCGACAGTCGCCTATTCAGGCGAGATCGACGGCCAGAAGCAGGCCGCCGACATCATGGCGAAGGCCATGAAGGAAGAGGGGCTGGAACTCACCCACATCATCGGACCGAAGACCGGCCACTCGTACGAAGCGAAGGCCAAGGAGGAGGTCGCGCGCCGGATCGATGAGATCGTCCAGAAGGGCCGCGATCCCCTGCCCAAACACATCAAGTTCAGCACCTGGCTCCTCCGCTACAACGAATCCCACTGGGTCACGGTCGACGGCATGGACAAGCACTGGGAACGCGCCCGGGTCGACGCGGAGCTCGCGGGCGGCGTCAAGGCGAAGACGACGAACGTCAACGCCATCACCTTCTCCATGGGCGCCGGGCTCTGCCCGTTCGACGCGGGCAAGAAGGTCGCCGTGACGCTCGACGAGCAGGCGCTCGCGGCCCCGGCTCCCGCCGCCGACCGCTCCTGGACGGCCCACTTCCGCAGGACGGGCGGAACATGGGCGACCGTCGAGAAGGTCGATGACGGGACGCTTCGCAAGCGCCACGGTCTCCAGGGTCCCATCGACGACGCGTTCATGGACAGCTTCATCATGGTCCGTCCGACCGGGACAGCCAAGAACGACCTCGTGCACGCCTGGGCCAGGAAGGAACTGCAGCACGCGATCGACCACTGGCGCCAGCAGTTCCGCGGCGACGCGCGCGTGATCGACGATGCCAAGGTCGGCGACGCTGAGATTGCCGCGCACAACCTCATCCTCTGGGGCGACGAGAAGAGCAACGCGGTGATCGCGAGGATCGCCGACCGGCTGCCCAAGCTGGCGATCGCGTCGGAGACGCAGGTGCCCTTGATGATCTACCCCAACCCGCTCAACCCGAAGAAGTACGTCGTCCTCAACAGCGGGTTCACGTTCCGCGAGTACGATTATCTGAACAATGCCCGCCAGGTCCCCCGCCTGCCCGACTGGACGGTGATCGACGTGACCACGCCGGCCAATTCCCGCTGGCCCGGCAAGGTCGTGGAGGCCGGCTTCTTCACTGAGGAGTGGAAGCTCAAATGATCCGCACTCTTGCGCTCCTTCTTCTCCTCGGTGCTCCCCAGGACAAGCGGAAGATCCCGCTTCCCGGCGTGCCCGTGCCCGAGGCGGATCGAGCCGAGTTGCAAGCCGGGCTCAAGGAGCTGTCGAAAGAGACCGACCCCGACGTTCGCATCTACCACAAGGCGGTCGACTGGGCGCTCCGCTACGACGAGATCCTGAACGCCAAGGAGATCCCGGCTGCGAAGGCGCTCCTCAAGGACGGCTTGGCGCGAGCGAAGCAGCTCAGGGAGGGGAATCCCGCCTGGAAGACCGCGACAGGCCTCGTGGTCCGGGCCTACGCGTCGAAGATCGACGGCTCCATTCAGCCTTATGGGCTCGTGATCCCCCCGAGCTACAAGGTGGGAACGAAGACGCGGCTGGACTTCTGGCTCCACGGCCGGAGCGAGACGCTCACAGAACTTGCATTCGTGAGCGGGCGGCAGAAGTCGGCCGGCGAGTTCACGCCGCCCGACACGATCGTCTGTCACCTCTATGGGCGCTTCTGCAACGCCTCGAAGTTCGCGGGAGAGGTCGACCTTTTCGAGGCGCTCGACCACATCCGGAAGAACTACACGATCGACGACGACCGTATCTGCGTCCGGGGCTTCTCGATGGGAGGGGCCTCCGCCTGGCACCTGGGAGCGCACCACGCCGGCCTCTGGGCCTGCGTCGCCCCGGGCGCGGGATTCGCCGAGACACCCGTCTATGCCAACATGTTCAAGGACGCGGTCAAGCCCACCGAGTGGGAGCAGAAGCTCTGGCACTGGTACAACGCGACGGACTATGCCGCGAACCTCTTCAACACCTCGGTCGTCGCCTACTCGGGCGAGGACGATCCGCAGAAGGCCGCCGCCGACACCATGGCCAGGGCGATGAAGGACGAAGGCATGGAGATGGTCCACGTCATCGGCCCCAAGACCGGCCACAAGTACGAGCCGGGAGCCAAGAAGGAGGTCGCGAGGCTCGTCGACGAGAAGGCGGCGAAGGGGCTCGATGCCAGCCCGAAGAAGGTGCGATTCACCACCTGGACCCTCCGTTACAACACGATGAAGTGGGTCAGAATCGACGGGCTGCAAAAACACTGGGAGCGCGCCCGCGTCGAGGCGGACCTCGACGGAGATACGCTGAAGGTGACGACCCAGAACGTGTCCGCCCTCACGCTCGGCACCCCGGCCACCCGGACGATCATCGACGGGCAGGAGCTCGCCGGCTACACCTTCCGGAAGGCGGCCGGAAAATGGGCGGGCCGCGGCCCCGTGGCCCCCGTCGGAGCCGTCAAGGCCCCGGGCCTCCAGGGTCCCATCGACGACGCCTTCATGGACAGCTTCGTCTTCGTCACCCCAACCGGCAAGGCGGCGAATCCCAAGCTCGACGCGTGGGTGGCCGTCGAGCAGCCCCGGGCGGTCGAGTTCTGGCGCCGCATCATGAGAGGCGACGCGCCGGTCGTGAAAGACGACTCCGTCACCGACGCCCAGATGGCCTCGAGCAACCTCGTCCTCTGGGGCGACCCGTCGTCCAACAAGATCCTCGCCAAGATCGCCGACAAACTGCCGATAAAGTGGGAGATGAAGGAGATCAAAGCGGGCGGGCGGACGTTCCTCTCGGACCACCACGTACCCGTCCTGATCTGCCCGAACCCCCTCAATCCGAAACGTTACGTGGTGCTGAACAGCGGCTTCACCTGGCAGGAGAACTCCCACCTCTCCAACTCCCGGCACGTCCCGATCCTCCCGGACTGGGCCGTCCTGGACGTCGACAAGCCCAACACGCTCCGCATGTCCGAGCGCGTGGCCGCCGCGGGGTTCTTCGACGAGGGATGGGAACTCCCCTGATGCCCAGCGAAAAGGCGAGCGAGAACACCTGGTTCGAGGAGGAGGGCAAGAAGCCCCCCTCCCAGCCGAAGCAGGACAACCGCCGCAGGCACCCGCGATTCCAGGTCGACGGCACGAGCGCCCACCTCTACCGCGACGGCCTCCTCGCGGCGATCGGGCTCGCGAGGATCAACAAGGGCCGCTCGGCGCTCGACATCTCCGAAAGCGGCGCGCGGGTGCTCGTCACCGAGCGCCTCCTCCCGAACACGAAAGTCCGTCTCCGGATCGAGGTGGAGCGGTACAACGATGCCATCGAAGTGGCCGGCGAGGTCTGCTGGTGCCGCGAGAATACCCGGACCCACCAGTTCCAGGCCGGCATCCGCTTCTCCTCCGCGGACCCCTCCGTCCGCCGCAAGATCGCCCTCATGCACGACTGGTTCTCCAGCCCGCAGTACAAGTCGGTCCGCGAGAAGCGCCAGCGCGAGGAGCGCGATCCCTAGCGAGTTACAATTCCCGCTCCTCGGGCCACCCACGAACCGGACGGGGTCACCTCGGGCGTATATCCAACAGGAGCGAGCCATGAACCGACTCACGATCGCCGCGATCCTGCTTTCCGCCGCCCTCGCCGCCCACGCCGACGTCGGCGATCCGCAGGTCAAGACCGACCACCCGTGGTACCCCGGCGAACTCTCCTCCTCGACCTTCGACCGGCTCTTCGCCACCCAGGCGGAACTCTACAAACGCATCACCGGGCGCGACGTGAAGAGCGACGAAGACAAGGCGCTCGCGTCGTGGTACTGGCGCAACCTCAACTACTGGCACGGCACCGAAGGCACCCAGGACCTCTGGGGCAAGGGCTTCCAGGGCGGCGGCGACCTCCGGACCCGCGAATACTGGACCGGCCTCTTCGCCCACGGCTACGGCCTGTGCGGCACCACCCATTCGCAGTACACCGCCGAGATGGAACGGCTCTTCGGCCACGGCCGGGGCCGGGCGGTCGGCGTGGACGGACATAATTCGTTCGAGGTCTGGCTCACGGGCGGCCCCTACGGAGAGGGCAAGTGGGCCCTCCTGGACCACGACATCTCCACCGTGGTCTACAACAACGAAGGCACCGCGCTCCTCTCGATCCCCGAGATCAAGGCGGACCTCCAGAAGATGTGCGACCCGAAGTACAAGGCCGACAAGCAGCACGGCTGGCTCGTGGCGGGGCTCCACAAGGACGACGCGAAGGGGGTCTATACGGGATACCACGTCGCGGAATACTTCGCCGGCTACGAGGGCGCTCCGCCGATCGTCCACCTCCGCCGCGGCGAGAAGCTCCGCCGCTACCTCCAGCCCGGCCTCGACGACGGGAAGACCTTCGTGTTCTGGGGCTTGAACTACAACATGGCGGGGACCCCCGGGCCCGCCCGGCATCTCACGTGGGTCAACCATCCGGAGAAGATGTACAAGGCGGGCTCCCCAAGCCCCTACAAGGACGGCCAGGCTCGTTTCGCTAATGCGGTCTACGCCTATAAGCCCGACTTCGCGAACGGCGACTACAAAGAAGGCGTGATCGAGGAGAACGAGACCCGGGTGACCTTCGAGTTCTATTCGCCGTACATCATCGGATGCACGCCGCCCAACGCCAAGGAGTGGGGCATCTACGACGCGGGCGGGAGGAACGGGCTCGTGCTCCGCGGCAAGGCGGCCGCCGCCGTCTCGGTCTCCGTGGACCAGGGGAAGACCTGGAAGGACGCCGGTCCGTTCTCGGACGGCATGGACCTGACCGATCACGTCAAGGGCTTCCGCCAGTACTTCCTCAGGCTGGGGGCCGGCTCGAAGGCGCTCGCCTCCAGCGGCCTCGCGATCACGACGGTCTGCCAGGTCAGCTCGTCGACGATCCCGCGCCTGAAGGACGGCGGATCGAAGATCGCCTTCGAGTCATCGGGGACCGCGGTCGTCTCGGCCGGGCCGACGCTCCCGCAGGCGCAGGCCCACGTCGTCGAGGGCGCGTTCAACACGAGGGCGGTGACGCTCGAGGTCGCGACGCCGCGCAAGGAGCCCGTCGCGCGGCTCATCGCCGCCGGCCACATCGCCTCGAGCGCCCCGCCCAGCCCCGAGTTCAAATACCAGATCGAGTATTCCACCGACGGGGGCAAGGGCTGGAAGCCCGTCGTCAAGGACTGGCAGATCAACCGGCGCGGAAACGAGCCCGGAGACTTCTGGTCTCAGAGCCTCTGCTACGGCGGCGTCGACCTCGCCGACTCGCCGAGCGGCCCGGTCCGGGTCCGGTTCAAGAACGACGGCGGGAAGAACTACCTGCGGGCCGAGGCGCATCTGGTCTACCGCTCGGGCGCGAAGGACGCGACCCAGGTGACGTTCGACTGGACCGACGACGCGGGCAAGCATCAGGAGTCCCGCGTCTTCCCGGCCGGCAAGCCCCCGCCCTGGGAGATCAAGACCGGGAAGAACGTCGCGACCCGCTGGGTGGAATTCGAACCCGTACCGAGGTGACCCATGATCCGGATGACCTGGCTCCTTCTGCTGTTGCCCTCGCCCCAGCAGGACACGCCCGACAAGGCCATCCGGAAATATCTGAAGGCCCAGGCCGAGGCGATGGAGAAGGACTTCTTCCCGACCGTCAAGACGGCCGAGGATTTCGAGAAGATCCGACCGAAGCTCCGCGAGCAGTACTTCGACATGCTCGGCCTCTGGCCGATTCCAGACAAGACGCCCCTCCACGCGACCGTCACCGGTAAACTGGAATTCCCGACGTTCACGGTCGAGAAGCTCCACTACCAGAGCCGCCCCGGCCTCTATGTCACGGCGAACCTCTACTCGCCCGTCCCCAACACCGGGCGCCATCCCGCCATCCTCTATTCGATCGGCCACTACAACGCCAAGCGGGACGGCCACAAGAGCGCGGTCCAGGACCATGGGATCTGGTTTGCCACCCACGGCTACGTCTGCCTGCTCGTGGACACCATCGAACTCGGGGAGGTCACCTGCACCCACCACGGCACCTACAGCCAGCAGCGCTGGTGGTGGCACTCGGCGGGCTTCACCCCGGCGGCCATCGAGTGCTGGAACGCGATCCGGGGGATCGACTATCTGCAGTCCCGGCCGGACGTCGACCCCGACCGCATCGGCGCGACGGGGATCTCGGGCGGAGGCGCGGCCACCTTCTGGATCTCCGCGGCCGACGAGCGGATCAAGGCCTCCGCCCCCGTCAGCGGGATGGCGGACCTGACCTGGTACATCGGTGAGGACGGCGTCGACGGCCACTGCGACTGCATGTTCCTCTATGACAACTACCGCTGGAGCTGGACGGCGATCGCCGCGCTCGTCTGTCCGCGCCCGATGCTCTTCGTCAATTCCGACAACGACCGCATCTTCCCGATGACCGCGAACGAGCGGATCATCAACCGGCTGGAGCGGCTCTACTCGAAATTCGGAGCGAGCGACAAGGTGGATGCCATGGTCAGCGTCGGCGGCCACGCCTACCGCAGCGACCTGCGCCGATCGATCTTCGAGTTCTTCAACCGCACCCTGAAGAACGATGCCGGGCCGGTGACGGACGCCGACAGCGGCCTCGGCGCGGACGGGAAGGCGAGCCGCATCCCGGCCCGCGACCTCCGCGTCTTCCCCGAGGACAAGGACATCCCGGCCGACCAGCTCAACACGAAGATCGACGAGGTCTTCGTCCCGGTCGCGAAGCTTGAGCTGCCCAGGCCGGAGGGGCTTGCGACCTGGAAGCAGAGTCTCGTCCAGAGGCTTCGGACGCTCTGCTTCCCCGCCGACATGCCGCTCGACCCGTCCCTCGTGGCGAGTGCCCCCTGGGACCCGAAATCCGTCGATTCTGTCGTCCCCTGCCTGGTGGTGCTGGACGGCACCGCGGCGCTGCCCGCCGCGCTGCCCGAGTGGGCCCGGGGGCCGGTCGGATCGTCCCCCGGCGGGATGTTCCGGCCCCGCGGCGGCTGGCCGCGAAAGAATCCGCCGAACACGGTCGAGCGGGCCCACGCGCTCCTGGGCGCGACCGTCGACAGCGCCCGGGTGCTCGAGATCGCGGAGCGGATCCGCACCCTCGGCGTGCCGTGCTCCGTGGTCGGGCGGGGCGAGGCGGGCATCCTGGCGGCCTACGCGGCCCTCCTGGAGCCCGGAAAGGTCCAGCGCGTCACGATCATCGACCCTCCTTCATCGCACCGCGAAGGACCCCAGTTCCTGAGCGTCCTCCGAATCTGCGACATCCCGGAGGCGCTGGGTTGCCTCGCGCCCCGGCCGCTGACGATCCTGGGCGGCAAGAAGGAGTCCTTCGAGCGGACCGCAGAGCTTTATCGCCTCGCGGGCGCCTCCGAGAAGCTGGAGCGGAAATAGGGGTGCAACGATCGTGGTGAGAAACGGGCTCACGAATTCACCTGGACTGCTTAGCGGCCGAGGTAGGCCGACTTCGGCCCGCGGACGTGGAGGTAGTCGAGCCCGAACTGGAAGAGCTCGGAGTCGGGGCTGAACCGGGTTGCTTCGCGATTGCTTCCCGTGATCTCGAACTCGATCTCGTTCTCCCCCGCCCTCAGGTCGACGCCCGCGTACTCCCTTTCCAGGGGCTGGACCTTCGGGCCGTAGAGGTCGAGCGAGGCGTCGATCACCTGCCGGTTCACCGTCACCTTGAAAATGCCGTAGTCGGTCGAGCGCGTGAACCCGAGCACGAGCGTCATCCGACCCGAGGAGGAGGACTGGAACTGGAAGCGGACCCGGTCCCGCCGGAGCCCGCCGGTCCAGAAGACGTGGGCGTCTCCGCTCCAGCGACCCTCCCAGATCGTGCCCTTCGTCGCCTGCCGCACGGTCCGGCCTCCCGTGCACGAGAGGATCCTCAGGCTTTCTCCCTCCTGGACCGGAGGCGCGGCGTGCACCGGCTTGGGAGCCTCGGCGGGGGCCGTCCGATCGACCGCGATCGACGCCGCCGGCCGCTCCTTCGGAGCCCTCGAGGGACTGAGGAGCAGGATGGCCAGCGCCGACACGAGCGCCCCCGCCGCCGCGGTCCCCACCGGCAGCACCCACCTCGGGACCGGCTTCCTCGGTCCGCGGACCTTCACCTCGTCGCCGCGGATCCAGGCGGTCAACTCCCCCGCAAACTCCTTGGCAGAGCGGTAACGATCCTTCCGGTCCTTCGCCATCGCCTTCATGCAGATGTTGTCGAGGGATTTCCCGACCGTCCGCTGCACCCAGGTGCGGGCGATGCTCGAAGGGCTCGCGGCATCCTGCGAGGCCTTCTTCATCAGGATCTCCATGGGCGATTCGCCTACGAACGGCAGGCGGTTCGTCAACATCTCGTAGAGCATGACTCCGAGTGAGTAGACGTCGGTGCGCGCGTCGACCTCGCGCTCCGCGCGGCCCTGCTCGGGACTCATGTACGCGGGCGTGCCCACGACCCTGCCGGTCATCGTGAGCGAGGCGTCGAAGCTCTCCCGGAAGGCCTTGGCCAGGCCGAAGTCGGTGATGTGCGGCTTCGCGTCCGCGTCGATCAGGATGTTCGCAGGCTTCAGGTCGCGGTGGATGATCCCCTTCCGGTGCGCCTCGTGGACAGCGAGCGCCGCGTCGCGCAGCACCTCCACCTGCAGCCGGAGGGAGACGCCGCGGGCCTTCCGCCACTCGGAGAGCTCCCGGCCCTCGATGAGCTCCATCGCGATGAAGCGCTTTCCGTCAATGACCCCCGCCTCGTACACTCCGACGATTCCGGGGTGCTTGGGCAGGTTGGCGCTCGTCCTGGCCTCGCGAAGGAAGCGCTCCTCCTCGCGCGCCGCGGATTCGGCGTCCGGGTGCGCGTGCGGGATCAGACGCTTGAGGGCGACCCGCCGGTCGAGCGCGGTGTCGAGCGCCTCGTAAACGACGCCCATCCCGCCGTGTCCGAGTTCGCGACCGATCGAATACTTGCCGAAGGATTCCGAGCGGGGTTGGATTGCCTGTTGTTCGTCGAGGAGGGACTGGAGCTGTTCTTCGCTCAGGTATCCCTTGGTGACGAGGATGAATCCGAGAAGCGGCCCCTCGACGCCCTCGGAGGCCTCGCGGGACTGCTCGACGAGGCCCTCCCGGAGCTGGGAGAGCTTGATATAGCCCCGATCCACCGCCAGCTTCCCGATTCGGATGCCGATTTCCGGAGTCTCGTCCAAGGCACTCCCCACAGCGTTGAAGATTCCCTAGTGTACAGCATAAATAATACATTACAAGGGCGGGAGGACAAACCCAAGCGGCGGGCTTATCCTCCGGGCCAGAGGTCCGTGGAGAGATACTTCAGGCCCGAATCATTCAGCAGGAAGACCACCCCCCGATCCGGCCCCTCCTCCAGCAGCCGCAACGCCACCGCAAGGTTCGCCCCCGAGGAGAAGCCCGCGAACAGCCCTTCCACTCTCGCAAGCTCCCTCGCCGCGCGGATGGCCTCCTCATCCGTCACCGTCGCGAAGGCGTCCACCAGGCGTTCATCCCAAAGCGGCGGACGGAACGAATAGCCGCCTCCCTGGATCCGGTGATTCCCGTTCTCGACCTTCCCGCTCGCGAGGATCGAGGCCGAGGCCGGCTCGATCGCGACGCAGGTCACCGACGGCTTCCTCCTCTTCAGCCCCCGCGCGACTCCGACAAACGTGCCGCCCGACCCCACGAAATCGCAGAAGTGGGTCACCCGGTCCCCCAGCTCCCGCCAGATCTCCTCCGCCGTTCCCTCCTCGTGCGCGAGAACGTTTGAGGCGTTGTGGAACTGGTCCGCCCGGAACGCGCCGAGCTCCCGGACGAGCCCGGCCGCCCGCTTCTCCACGAGGGCCAGGTCCTCCCCCGACACCTGACCCGACGGGGAGCCGGGGGCCTGAGGAACGATCTCGACCCGCGCGCCCAACGCCTCCATCATCCTCCGGCGTTCCGGCGAGTTTCCCGCCGACATCACGGCGACGAACTTCAGCCCCCGCACCGCGCAGACGATCGCCAGGCCCGTCCCCGTGTTCCCGCTCGTCAGCTCCACCACCGTGTCGCCGGACTTCAGACGTCCGTCGCGCAGCGCGTCGTCGATGATCCGCCGCGCGATCCGGTCCTTCTTGCTGGAGCCGGGATTGAGCGACTCCACCTTGGCGAAAAGCGATCCGCGGCGCCCTTTCGCCAGGCGCTTGAGCTCGACGATCGGCGTGCCCCCGATCAGCGACGCGGCATCCTCGTGGATCACAAGGGGCCCATTATAGCCACGCCGCGCCCCATTCCGCTTTGTCCCGGTATGAAACACCTGATGGCGCTCACCGCCCTCGCCGCCCTCGGCTGCGCCGCGGCCGCCCCCGACCCGGCCCTCATGGGCCCGCGCAAGGCCACCGTGCGCATCGCCGCCGTCCAGCCCAAGGCCCGCCTCATCGACTGGAAGATCGACGACCCCAGTGAAGTGCTCACACGCGTCGACCGTTCCCTCGAGGAACTGGCAGGCCTCGTCCGTAAGGCGGGAGAGGCCGGCGCCGACATCGCCGTCCTGCCGGAAGACACCCTCGGCCTCGGGAAGTGGGAGGCCGCCCATCCCGGGCGCCTGAAGGACGTGCTCCCTGAGGCCGTCCGGCGCATGCTGGAGCGCCTCGGTCGCGAGGCCGCCTCCTTCAAGATGTACCTCATCTGCTGCAACGACACCGTCGACGCTTCCGGTCACGAGCGCAACACCTCGTTCTTCCTCGGCCGCGACGGCCGGGAGATCGGCCGCTACGACAAGGTCAACATGCCGATCAGCGAGCTCAACAAGAAGCGCGGCGACGGCTTCCCGGTCTTCCCCACGCCCGACCTGGGCGGCGTCGGGATGCTCATCTGCTACGACATGGTCTTCCCCGAGGCCGCGCGCTGCCTCGCGCTCGGCGGAGCGGACATCATCTTTCATCCCACACTCGGCGGCGCCGCGATGGGCGACGGCGAGATCAGCCGCTGCGCCTTCCGCACCCGCGCGGTTGAGAATTTCGTCTACGTGGTCACCGCGCATCGCGGCTCGGGAAGCATGATCATCTCCCCGAAGGGCGACATCCTGACCGAGGCCAAGGGCCAGGACGTCCTCGCGATCGCCGACATCGATCCCTTCGCCGGCCGCGAGGGGAACGACGCCTTCAACCGCCAGGAGGACATGCGCGCCCGCCTCTTCCGCGAGCGTTCGCCCGGGGCGTTCGGCATCCTCACCGACCCCGACCCGCCCGTCCTTCGCAAGGTCCCGGAGGTCACCCCAGTCGAGGAAGCCGTCCGCGTGGCGAACGGCGCCCTGACGGTCGGCGAGGGCCGCTTCAACGAAGCCTCGGCCCTACGGGGCGGCGACGCCCGCCGCGCCTACGAAAAGCTGATCGCCGATTACCCGCGCACGTGGATCGAGCGGGTCTCCCGCGAACGGCTCGCCGCTCTGGCAAAATGACGCGTCCGCTCCCAACGTACATTAGCTGAGGAGCGGGACGGCACACAGGGTCATCCATCCATGATTCTCACGACATTTCTGCTTTTCGCCCTCCAGGACCTCTCGCCCGAGGAGTCCGTCCGGCGGATGAAGGTCGCCGACGGCTTTGAAGTCACGCTCGTCGCCGCCGAGCCCACGATCCGCCAGCCGCTCACCCTCACGTTCGACGACCGCGGCCGGATCTGGGTCATCCAGTACCTCCAGTACCCGACCTATGCGGGGCTCAAGGCGGTCAGCGTCGACCAGTACCTCCGCACCCGCTTCGACCGGGAGCCGGAGGCGCCGCCCAAGGGCCCGAAGGGGGCGGACAAGATCACCATCCTTGAGGATCGCGACGGCGACGGGAAGTTCGAGACCGCGAAGGACTTCGTCGCCGGGCTCAACATCGCCAGCGGCATGGCCCTCGGCCACGGCGGACTCTTCGTCGCCCAGCCGCCGTACCTCCTCTTCTACCCCGACAAGAACCGCGACGACGTCCCCGACGGCGATCCCGAGGTCCTTCTGAAGGGCTTCGGAATGGAGGACACCCATTCGCTCGCCAACTCGCTCCAGTGGGGACCCGACGGCTGGCTCTACGGCGCCGCAGGGAGCACCAGCACCACGAAGATCCGCGGCATCGAGTTCCAGCAGGGGCTCTGGCGCTACCACCCGATCACGAAAGATTTCGAGCTCTTCTCGGAAGGGGGCGGCAACACGTGGGGACTCGACTTCGACCGCCACGGCAACGCCATCGCCGGCACCAACTGGGGCGGGAACGCCTGCCTCCACCAGATGCAGGGCGCGTACCACATCAAGGGCTTCGGGAAACACGGCCCGCTCCATAACCCGAACACCTACGGCTACTTCGACCACATCGCCTACAAGGACTTCAAGGGCGGCCACGTCACCTGCGGCGGGACCGTTGCCCAGGACGGAGCGTTCGGGTCGATCCCCGAGGGCGCCTACATCGCCTGTAACCCGCTCTCGAACGCCGTCCACTGGCACCTCTTCGAGCCCAAGGGCTCCACCTTCAGCGCGCGCCACGGCGGCGTCCTGATCGACGGACAGGACCCCTGGTTCCGTCCCATCGACTCGCTCTGGGGCCCCGACCGCGCGCTCTACGTGATCGACTGGTATGACGCTCGCCTCAACCACGTCGACCCGCGCGACAACTGGGACCGGCGCAACGGCCGCATCTTCCGAGTCGCCCCCAAGGGCGTCGCGCACGATAAGTCGGTCAACCTCGAACGCCTCAAGAGTGCGGCCCTCGTCGAGCGGCTCTCCCATCCGAGCGACTGGACCCGCCGCCAGGCCCGGCTCCTCCTCGCCGAGCGGCGCGACCCGACCATCCTTCCAACACTCCGGAAGATGATCGACGACAACCGCAACGCAGTAGAGGCGCTCTGGGCGCTCAACGTCTCCGGCGGCTTCGACGACGCGCTCGCCGAGGCGCTCCTGCGTCATCCCGACCCCGACGTGCGCGCGTGGACCGTCCGCCTCCTCGGCGACACCAAGAGGGTCGCGCCGCGGCTCGCCCCGCGCCTGGCCGACGCCGCGAAGAAGGATTCCAGCGCGGTCGTCCGAAGCCAGCTGGCCTGCACCGCCAAGCGGCTCTCCGCGGAGCAAGGCCTGCCGATCGTCCGCGAACTCCTCCGGCGCAAGGAAGACCTCGACGATCCGTTCCTGCCTCTCCTCATCTGGTGGGCGATCGAGGACAAGGCCATCTCCGACCGTGACCGGGTCCTCGCGCTCCTCGAGACGCCCGACGACTGGAACGCGCCGCTCACCGAGAAGCACGTCCTCGACCGCCTCGCCCGCCGCTACATGGCGCAGGGCGGGGACGAGAACCTCGCGGGGTGCGCCACCCTGCTCGCCCGCGCCCCCGGCGACCCCGCGCTTCTCAGAATCGTGGACGGCATGGAGCAGGCGCTGGAAGGCCGCCGACTCGACGCGGTCCCCGCCGCGCTTCGGAATCCCCTCGCCGACCTCTGGAAGACGCACGGACAGAACATGAAGGTGCTCCGCCTGGCCCTGCGCCTCGGGAGCCCCGAGGCGTTCGAGTCGGCCCTCCAGCGCCTCTCGGACACGAAGAGCCCCGAACTCGTCGGCGTGCTCGGCCAATCCGGGAAGGCGGAAGCCGTGCCGCCCCTCCTCAAGCTCCTCGCCGAATCCAAGAGCGACGCCCTCCTCCAGGCCGTCCTGGCCGCGCTCCAGCCGTTCCAGAACGCCGAGGTGTCGTCCGCGATCGTCGCGGAACTCCCCCGCCTCGGCGGTCAGGCCCGCGCGCGGGCGCGCTCGATCCTCCTCGGCAAGCCCGCCTCGGCTCTGGAGTTCCTGAAGCTCGTCGATGCCGGGAAGATCTCTCCGAAGGAGGTCCCCCTCGACCAGCTCGCCCCCCTCATGGAGTTCAAGGACGAAGCGATCGCGAAGCTCGTCGGGAAGCACTGGGGCAAAGTCGGCGCCGCGACGCCGGGGGAGAAGCGCGCCCAGATCGGCAGTCTCAAGAACATCCTTTCCAAGGGCAAGGGGGACGCCGCTCGGGGCAAGGCGAGCTACATGAAGGCCTGCGGCGCCTGCCACACGCTCTTCGGCGAGGGCCAGAAGATCGGGCCCGAGCTCGACGGCCAGGATCGCAGGAACCTCGACCTCCTCCTCACCAACATCGTCGACCCCAGCGGGATGGTCCGCCCCGAGTTCCAGGCCCACAAGCTCCGCACCACCGGCGGCCAGGTGCTGACCGGCCTCCTGGTCGAGCAGTCGGCGGGCGCGGTCACGATCCTCGACGCGCAGAACAACCGCACGACGGTGCCCCGCAGCCGGATCGACGCCCTCGTCGACTCCGAGATCTCCCTCATGCCCGAGAAGCTGCTCGATCCGCTGACCGACCCCGAGATCCGCGATTTCTTCGCCTACCTGCAAGGCGACAAGGGAGTCCGGACCGAGGCCCTCAAAGTCTGCCTCGTCTCCGGCTCCCTGGAGTACGATTCCGACGCGTCGCTCGCCGCCTTCCAAGAGCACCTCGAGAAGAGCTACAACGTGACGTGCTCCCGGGCGTTCCGGAAGTCCGACGAGGATCTCCCGGGGCTGGAGACCCTCGAGGCCGCCGACGTCATGGTCCTCTTCACCCGCCGGCTCAAGCCGACGGGAGAGCAGCTGGCCCGGATCCAGAAATACTGCGACGCCGGGAAGCCGATCGTCGCCATCCGCACCGCGAGCCACGCCTTCCAGAATTGGCTCGCGCTCGACAAGGAGATCCTGGGAGGCAGTTACACCAACCACTACGGCAAGGGCCCGATCTGCGACGTGACGTTCGAGGAGGGCGTCCGGAACCATCCGATCCTGGAAGGGGTGAAGGAGTTCTCCTCGGAGTCGAGCCTCTACAGGAACTCCACCAATGCGGCGGACACCGAGCTCCTCGCGAAGGGCCAGGCCGGCGGTAAGACGGAGCCGGTCGCCTGGACGCGCGTCCATAAGGGCGGCCGGATCTTTTACACCTCGCTCGGCGACCAGAAGGACTTCAAGAACGACGACTTCCGGCGCATGATCGTGAACGCTCTCTACTGGACCGCCCGGCGCGTTCCCGAGCGGAAGCAGGCACAGGCTCCCGCCGCCGCCGATCGGCTCCCGGGGACGGCGCTCCTCGAGGGTGAGCACGATTTCGCCGCCGAGATGGTCGCCGGGATCGACCGCTTCCTCCTCCGGGAGATCGACCTCTCGATCGAGCGCCGGACGAAATACTGGAAGCGGGACACGAGTTCGAAGGAGGCCTACGAGGAATCCGTCGCCCCCAATCGCGAGCGCTTCAAGACGTCCATCGGGGTGGTCGACGCCCGCACGCCATTCGACGCGCCCGAACTGATCTCCACCCTCGACCGCTCGTCTCTCGTCGGCCGCACCGAGAAGTTCGAGGTCCACGCGATCCGCTGGCCCGTCTTCCGGGGCGTCCAGGGCGAGGGGCTCCTGCTCGTACCCGCCGG
>CAZSCC010000671.1:0-2026 GCA_964604905.1 uncultured Planctomycetales bacterium | reverse complement strand
CAAGGCGCTGCTCGTTGCGTGCGTGCTGCTTGTCGCGAGCGCGTACGCCCTTTCCCAATCGCCTGGTTTCAGGCAAGACATGGAGCGACCAGAATGAACAAGGAGCTTCTGTGACAAGGCAGGCCCCGAGGGAGGACCCTCGGGCCCAGCGGGCCATGCCTGAGAACGGGCTTTATGTTAGCTACGCTCAGCGCCCTGCACTCCTCATGTGCGCTGTCGTCAATATGGAGTGCACCCCGTTTGGACTGCGCACCGTGGGGACGTAAGATGCGGCCGGAGGGCCCATGGGCAATCATCCACGGAAGGCAGATGGGCGGCGGGTCTTTAGCGCGGAGTTCAAGCGGACGACGGTGCAGCGCATCCTGACGGGCGAGAAGACGGTCGCTGACGCGCGGCCTCTTCGCCGCTCTGGAACAGGGTCCGATCCTCGCGGAGCCGGCCTAGAACATCTTCTAACGAGTTCGGCATCGCCACCTGACGGCATGATAGACCAAATCCCCCAACCTATGCTCAAGTGCGCTGGAATGCGCTGGAGTGTGCCTGAGGTGGGCACAAATCTGGTCACAAACTCATTTCGAAGGAAACTCACTGGTGGGCAAGTGCTTGAAAATAGTGGTGGGCAGGGACGGGATTGAACCGCCGACACCAGGATTTTCAGTCCTCTCGTTCCATCGCCCGCGTCGCTCATGCTTGCAATGAGTTGCGCTCTCGACGGTGCGCACGTGTCGTCGCGCCATGTGGCGGCCGATTGCGGCCTGTCGCGGGGTGTGAGTGACAATCTCGGTGACAGCCGTCGAGACCGGATTCGAATCCGTGTTTGAGTCACGCCCCGTTTCCGCCAGTGATTCCTATCCGCCCGCTGTCTGTCGCGATGCCTCGGCCACGTAAGCGACAAGACCGCCCCCTGTACCCAGTGGGGGCGTCCGGGCTTGCTTACGAGGCAGGATATTGGTGTCGCCGTGCCAGGCTTACGCAAGCGCAGCCCGGTGCCACTTGACAGCTGGGGCCCAGAAGTCGTATTTTACCCGTACGGTAAAAATGTCGAAAAGGGTAAAACTCAGCGACTCGCTCGCCCGAGGACCTGAGACTCAGATCCTCGGAGCTCTCCACGAACTGCTGCCCAGGTTCCGGATCACCGAAGAGCGCCCGCGCCAACCGGTGGCCTGGGACCTGACGTTGGTGATCCGGTCAGGCAGAACCGTGCGCCGACTCCTCGTCGAATGGAAGTCCGTCGGCGAGCCGCGGTACCTGGGTCAGGCTATCACGGTTCTGAAGCTGGGCACCGGGCAGTCACCACGGAACTACCCTCTCGTCGCCGCGCCTTACATCGGACCCGAGGGCCAGCGCCTCTGCCGGGAGGCCGGCGTCGGGTACGTCGACCTGGCGGGCAATGCGTTCCTCCGGTTCGATGGCGTCCTCATTGATCGGCGAAGCAGCGAACACCCACCGAGGGCGAAGGCGCGGCTTCGGCGTCTCTTCTCTCCGAAGTCGTCTCGCGTCGCCCGCGTCCTCCTTGATCACCCCAACCAGGACTGGACCCTGGCACGCCTCGCCGGCGAAGCATCGATCAGCGTCAGGACGGTCCATCTCGTCATCAATGCGCTGGAGGAGAAGGACTTCGTCGACAAGCGCCGAGGCGCCATCCGCCTTGCGAAGCCCGGGCCGCTCCTGGACCTCTGGGCAGAGAATTACCGGTTCGACCAGCACCGTCGCCAGACGTTCTACACATTTGTCCGCGACCCCCGGGAACTGGCCGAGAAGCTCGCCGCCGAAGTAACTGGACAGCGGGCCCTGCTCGCACTGACGCTTCACGCCGGCGCGGCGCTGGTGGCTCCATTCGTTCGGTACACGGACGTTCACGCTTACGTCGCAGGCGACGTCGAGCGCCTCGCGAAAGCGCTCGACCTCCGTCCGGTGGAGACCGGGGGGAGCGTCCACCTCCTCACGCCGAACGATGACGGGATCCTCTACGGGATCCAAACCATCAAGGGCGTCCCCGTCGTCTGTAACGCTCAGCTCTATCTGG
>CAZSCC010000670.1:0-8935 GCA_964604905.1 uncultured Planctomycetales bacterium | reverse complement strand
GGATTTCCGGGAAGTCGTAGGAAGGGCCTCAAGCAGGAGCCGGGCAAAAGTTTGTACCACCGGTGTACCATCCGAATGGCCTTTGGAGGCCCTTGGACGGTCTCGGAGGATCCGAGTATCACTTCAATAAAAGCGGCCCTGAAGGCCGTTCTCAGGCCTCCAAAGCCATTTTCGACTCGCCTGTACTTCTCTGTCTTCCGCCTCCAGGACGCATTGAAAAACCGTTATTCGCCGGTTCAAATCCGGCCGCCACCTCCAACTTCCTCCCGGAGTACCCTCTTTCCCGGCCAGGCAGGCGGTCCGCAGTAGGGCGACCGAGCGGTCCCAATTACCCCGCGCCCTTTCGGTAGGTGACTGGGCCGAACAGGATTCGTGGCTCCGGCCGCTACCCCGTCGGATGTTCAACGGCCGGGACAGGGACCGCCAGCATGCGGCGGATCGGCCTCGCCAGCAGGAGGAGGATCACGCCAAGAATCACCGGGACTATCGTCATCAGGAGGAAGAATCCCCTCATCGACATGGATTGGGTGAGCCCGACCGCCCGGCCCGCCATGTAGTTGCCCAGCGAGGTTGCCAGGAACCAGGTCCCCATGATCAGGCCGACCGTGCGTCCCGGGGCCAGCCGGGTCATGGCCGAAAGGCCCACCGGGCTCAGGCAGAGTTCGCCGGCGGTGTGCAGCAGGTAAAGGAGCGTGAGCCACTGCGGCCCCGCGAGCCCGCCCCGCTGGACCGCGCTGGAGGCCGGAACGAGGACGAGGAAGCCCAGCCCCACGCACAGCATGGCCAGTCCGAATTTCGAAACGGTGGACGGCTCGCGGCCTGTCTTCGCCAGCCGCGCCCAGAGCGCCGCGAACACCGGCGCCAGGAGGACGACGAAGAGGGAATTGAGCGCCTGGTACGCGGTCGCCCCGAAAGACCAGCCGAAGATCCGGCGGTCCGTGTGGCGGGCGGCGAAGAGCGTCAGCGTCGACCCGGCCTGTTCGAAGCAACCCCAGAACACCGCGGACGCCCCGAAGAGGATCGAGATGACGATCATGCGCCGCTTTTCCCGGGCCGAATCCGTGCCGAACAGGAAGATGCAGACCAGGGAGCTTACGGACAGGAGCGGAAGCAGGATGTCGAAGGTCTTTCCAATCCCCTCCGCGCTCGGGGCGAACGAGCCGGAGCGCACCGTCAGGACGGCGAGGACGAGCAGGACTCCTCCCAGGATCAACCCGGTCGTGCGGGCGCGGGAGCTCACAGGGGGGCGGGGAGGGGGAAGCCCGGCGCCGCCCAGGCGGCTTCGGCCGAGGACGTACTGGGCGAGACCGAGCAACATGCCGACGGCGGCGGCTCCGAAGGCGACGTGCCAGGCCACCGAGGGAGGAAGGCCCCGGCCTTTCAGCCACTCGCGGAAGCTCTCGCTCTCCGCCAGCCAGGTGCCGCACACCAGCGGCGCGGCGAACGCCCCCAGGTTGATGCCCATGTAAAAGATCGTGAAGCCGGCGTCGCGGCGGCCGTCCTCCTTCTCGTAGAGACGGCCGACCAGGGTGCTGATGTTCGGCTTGAGGAGGCCGGTGCCCATGGCGACCAGGCAGAGACCCAGGTAAAAGGTCGGAATCGCCGGCACGGCCAGGCTGACATGGCCGGCCGTGATGAGGAGCCCGCCGATGAGAACGGCGCGCTGCTGCCCCAGAAAGCGATCCGCCAGCCAGCCCCCCGGCACGCTCAGGAGGTACACCATCGAGGTGTAGAGGCCGTAGATCATGCCGGCGTGGGCGTCGGAAAAGCCCAGGCCGCCCGCGGCGGGGGATGCCACCATGAAGAGCACGAGGAACGCGCGCATCCCGTAGTAGCTGAAGCGCTCCCACATCTCGGTGAAGAAAAGAGTCGAGAGGCCCCGGGGATGCCGCGCGGGAGCCCCGGCGGGAGGATTCATCGATCCGCCGCGGTCCGCTCCGGGGGGAGCTTCTCCAGGAGGAAGCGGGTCATGAGCTCCCGCAGGTGTCGGGTGGTGTTCTCGCCCTCCGAGATCGAGTGGCTCCGATTCGGGTAGGCGAACATGGTGAACTGCTTGTGGTGCCGCACGAGCTCGTCGATGAGGAGTTCCGCCGTGGCGTAATGGCAGTTGTCGTCCCCCGTTCCGTGGATGAGCAATAGGTTGCCGCGGAGGTTCCGGGCGTGGGTGATCGGCGATCCGTCCCGGTACCCCGCGTCGTTGTCCTCCGGCAGCCCCATGTAGCGTTCCTGGTAGATCGTGTCGTAGCCGCGCTGGTTGGGCACGGAGGCGAT
The DNA here is from genome assembly GCA_964604905.1 of uncultured Planctomycetales bacterium. Taxonomy (GTDB): domain Bacteria; phylum Planctomycetota; class MHYJ01; order MHYJ01; family JACPRB01; genus JACQFK01. The sequence continues at coordinate 6,664 of CAZSCC010000670.1, read as the reverse complement.
CGCGATGGCTGTCCGGTAGAGGTCCGGGAACCGGAAGATCGCGTTCAGGCTCATGGAGCCCCCGCCGCTCCAGCCCCAGACGCCCACGCGAGCGGGGTCGAGGTACGGCCGCTCCTCCAGGACCTTCCGGACGGCCGCCGCCTGGTCCTGGGGCGCCACGATCCCGATCTTTCGGTACACGCTCTTTCGCCACGAGCGGCCGCGCGGCGCCGGCGTCCCCCGGTTGTCGAAGCTCATGACGACGTATCCCTGCTGCGCGAGCATCTGGTGCCACAGCATGGAGGAGCCGCCCCAGCGGTCCAGGACGGTCTGCCCCGCCGGCTCGCCGTAGACGTGGACGAGGAGCGGGTGCTTCGTCCGGGAATCCAGGTTCGCGGGCTTGATGCACCATCCGTCGAGGGTCACGCCCCCGCCGATGTCCACGCGGAAGAACTCGGTCGGGGCGAGATGGAGCGGCTCCAGCTTCTTCCGGAGCTTCGCGTTGTCGGCCAGGGTGAGGTGCACGCGGTGGGAGGGAAGCTCCACCAACTCCGTGACGGGAGGGCGGTCGAACGACGAGAACGTGTGGACCGCCCAGCGGGCATCCCCGGAGAGGGAATACTCGTGCGTCCCGGGCGAGTCCGGGGGCGTCAGCCGCTCCGTCCGCGTCCCGTCCGTTCGCGAGCGGTACAGGTATCGGCGCGCCGGCTCCTCCGGCGCCGCGAGGTAGTAGAGCCACTCCCCGGCGTCGTCGACCTTGAGCAGCCGGATGACGTCGAAGGTGCCGGGCGTCGCCAGGATTATCCCTTCCCCGGAGCGGGGGACGACGTAGACATGGCGCCATCCGTCGCGCTCGCTGATCCACGTGAACTTCTGGCCCCCGTCCAGCCAGAGCAGTTCCTCGTGGACCTCCACCCAAGCCTCATCCTGCTCGGTGAGGATCGTCTTCACCGCGCCCGTCCGGGCGTCGCACAGAAAGAGGCGGTCCGTGTTTTGAAGCCGGTTGAGCTGCTGGACGAGCAGCTCAACCGATCCGGGCACCCATTCCATCCGGGGGATGTAGTGGTTCCGGGGGTCTCCGGGAATCTCCAGCCAGCGCGTCTGCTGCGCCCGAATCTCGATGACCCCCACGCGGACCGAGGGATTGACCTGGCCCACCTTCGGATAGGGGATCCACGTGACCTTGGGATAGAACTTCCCCGTCGTGTTGACCAGCGGGAATTCCGGGACCTCCCTCGAATCGACCTGCCAAAAGGCGATGAATTCGCCGTCCGGGCTCCAGGAGAAGCCGTCGCGCAGGTCGAACTCCTCTTCGTACACCCAGTCGGAAGTCCCGTTGACGATCTTCGGGTCCTCGGCGCGAGCCAGGCACCGGATGCTGCGGTCCTCCCGGTCCTCGAGGTAGAGGCTCCCCTCGCGCACGTAGGCGGCGTGACGGCCCGAGGGGGAGAGCTTGGCGAACATGAGCGAGGAGGGCGGAGCGTCCCCGCCCAGCTTGCGCAGCGAATGGGCCCGCCGGTCGAGCACCCAGTAGTCGCCCCGTGTGTTCTGACGCCAGACGCGCCGGGAGTGGGTGAAGATCAGAAGGCGCGAGAAGTCGGCCGATGCCTCGTAGGACTCGATGTTCAGCGGCGCCGTGGCCCCTTCGGGGACCAGTTCGGCGGCCGGGATGAGGACTTCGCTTCGGCCCGTCGCGACGTGGTGCCGGACGAGGGACGATCGTTCCACGGTCACGTAGGAGGCCCCCCGGGGCTCCCAGTGGGCCGAGAAGCCCTCGCCCGAAAACTCGCGGGATCCATAGATCCGGTCGACCGTCAGGATCGACCCCTCCCGAAGCTGAACCGCCGGGGCGGCAGGGGCGGAACAGGAGCTCAGGGCGAGAATCAGGATGAGCCAGGATCTCATGCGGTATCCGCCTTTCCCAAGAGGAGCGTCCACCAGTACAACGTTGTCGGATCGTGCCCAGACGGCGCTCTGGCGCAGATCGACAAAGAGTCGCCGCTCTCTTTTCTCGCTTCGTGGAGTGGGAGCCGATATTCTGGGGGCTTCAACCGGAACGAGACATGAAGATCGCCCAGAGGCGGATCCCCGGCCTCTTGCTGACGGACCACGAGTTCCAGGTGCCGCTGGATGCCGCGCGGCCCGGCGGCGAGAAGATTTCCGTCTTCGCGCGCGAGCTGAGCGCCGCCGAGTGCGACTCCGCGCAACTTCCCTGGATGATCTTCTTCCAGGGCGGGCCCGGCTATCCGGGACCCCGCGTGCTGGGGCGCTTGGGCTGGATCGCCCGGGCCGTGAAGGACTACCGGGTGCTCCTCCTCGACGACCGCGGGACGGGCCGCAGCGAGCAGGTCTGTGCCCAGTCGCTGGCCCGGCTCGGCACCGTGCGGGAGCGGGGGGAATACCTGACCCATTTCCGGGCGGACGCGATCGTCCGTGATGCCGAGCTGATCCGTCGCGAGTTGCTGGGCCCGGACGGGAAGTGGACCGCGCTGGGCCAGAGCTTCGGCGGCTTCTGCGTCACGCAGTATCTCTCGTCGGCTCCGGAAGGCCTGGCGGCCGCGATCATCACGGGGGGCCTGACCCCGATCGGGCACACGGCGGACGAGGTCTATCGTTCGACGCACCGGCATCTGGCGAAGAAGAACCGCCTCTACTACGAACGCTATCCCGAGGACCGCGAGCGGGTCCGCCGGATCGTCCAGGTCCTGGAGGCGGAGGACGTCCGCCTTCCCTGCGGGGAGCGGCTCTCGCGCCGGAGATTCCTCCAGCTGGGCCTCCAGTTCGGCTTCCACGACGGCTTCGAGCAGGTGCACTACCTTCTGGAGACGGCCTTCGTGAAGGGACGGAAGGGCCCGGAGCTTGGGTACCCCTTCCTCTGCGATTACGAGGCGCTCCTCACCTACCGGCAGGCCCCCATCTTCTCCATGCTCCAGGAGGCCTGCTACGCCGAGGGTCCCGCCACGAAGTGGGCGGCGGAGCGGATCCGCGCGGAGTATCCCGAGTTCGAGCGGAACGAGCCCGAGATCCTCTTCACGGGCGAGATGATGTTCCGCTGGATGTTCGAGGAGTATGCCCATCTCCGCCAGCTGCGGGAGGAGGCGGAGTTCCTGGCCGCCTACGATCGCTGGCCCCGCATGCACGACGGGGAGCGCCTCGGCCGCAACGACGTGCCGGCGGCGGCCGTCATCTACGCCGACGACATGTACGTGGATCGGACGTTCTCGGAGGAGACCGCCGCGAAGATCCGGGGCCTCAAGGTCTGGCTGACCAACGAGTACGAGCACAACGGCATCCGCTCCCACGGGGAAGAGGTGCTCGGGAAGCTCCTGTCGATGGTGCAGGGATGAAGATCAAGCGCATCCTCGCCTGGCGCGTGGAACTCCCCTTGCACGAGACCACCTACAAATGGTCCGGCGGGAAGTCCGTCACGGTCTTCGACAGCACGATCGTCGGCGTCGAAACCGACACGGGGCTGACCGGCTACGGCGAGGTCTGCCCGCTGGGGCCTTTCTACCTCCCCGCCTACGCGGAGGGAGTGCGGGCCGGGCTGCGCGAGCTGGGGCCGCAGCTCCTCGGCGCCGATCCGCGCGAGCTCGCGAAGCTCAACCACCGGATGGACGCGGCGCTCAAGGGGCATCCCTACGTAAAGTCGGGCATCGACATCGCGTGCTGGGACATCCTGGGCAAAGCGACGGGCCTGCCGGTCTGCGTGCTGATGGGCGGGCGCTTTGGCGAGAGCGTGCGGCTCTATCGGGCGATCTCCCAGGAATCGCCGGAGGAGATGGCCGCGAAGGTCGCGGGCTACCGCGCCGAGGGCTACACGCGGTTTCAGCTCAAGGTCGGCGGCGACCCGGACACGGACATCGCGCGCATCCGCGCCGTCTCGGCGAAGCTGCGGCCCGGCGACCGGCTGGTGGCCGACGCGAACACCGGCTGGGTCCAGCACGAGGCGGTCCGCGTGGTGCGCGCCGTGCGGGACGTGGACGTCTACATCGAGCAGCCCTGCCTCACCTACGAGGAGTGCCTTGCCGTGCGCCGGCAGACGGACCATCCGTTCATCCTCGACGAGAATATCGACAGCCTCGACGTGCTGCTCCGCGCGAAGGCCGACCTGGCGATGGACGTGGTGAACGTGAAGATCAGCAAGCTCGGGGGTCTCACGAAGATCAAGCAGGTCCGCGACCTTTGCGTGAGCATGGGCATCGCCATGACGCTGGAAGACAGCTGGGGGGGCGACATCGCCACCGCCGCGATCGCCCACCTCGCGCACAGCACCCCGGAGGCGTTCCGCTTCACGAGCACCGACTTCAACAGCTACGTCACGGTCAGCACCGCCGAGGGCGCTCCGCGCCGCGAGAACGGCTTCATGAGCGCCGGGACCGCGCCCGGCCTGGGCATCCGGCCGCGCATGGACGTGCTCGGGAAGCCCGTCGTCGAGATCTCCTGAGCCGGGCCGCGCCCGGAGTTGCAGGGACCCCGAAGGGCTGGGCGGGAGGTCCCCTGCGGCCGATCCGGGTGTGGCGACAGCCCCTCAGAAATCAGTGCAATACCCGCAAGATCAACCACGGAGGCACGGAGCTCACCGAGCGGATCCTTGAAGATCGTCTCCGTGCGCTCCGTGTCTCAGGGGTGAAGTGCGGTTTTGCAACAGCCTCTTAGGCGAAGACGCCTTCTCGGTCCGCCGCGCGACGATCACGCTGAGATAGCCCCGCGGCCGTCGATCTCCGGCCTGGATCCGGCGTCTTTCGGAATTCCCCTAACCGCCGTGCGAATTCCGTTATGACATAGAAAGCATGAACGATCCCCGCATCGAGGAAGCCCTCCGGCAGGTCCAGGCCGGCCGCGTCGCGGCCTACGAGACCGTGGTCTCCGCGCTCCAGGCGCGGCTTCGCGCCTCCGTCGCCTACAGTTGCCCTCCGGGGATCGACCCAAACGAAATCGCGCACCGCGCCTTCGTGGAGGCCTTCAAGCAGGTCGACCGCTACGCCCTGGGGACGAACTTCTTCGCCTGGCTCACCACCATCGCCCGGTACCTCCTGCTCATCGAACTCCGCAACCAGAAACGCGACGAGCGGGTCCGGGATAATTACCTGCACCTGGTCGTGGCCCGGACGCTCGAATCGGAGCTGGAAGGCAGGTCCGAGCTGGAGGAGGCCCGGGTGCTGGCCCTGCAGGATTGCATGAGCCGGCTTCCGGAGGAGCTCCGGTCGATCCTCCGGATGCGCTACGCGCGCGATGCGTCGGTTGCCGCCATCTCGCGCGAGGTCGGCAAGTCTCCTTCCGCGGTGAAGTTCCAGCTCTTCGACCTCCGGCGTAGGCTGCGCGAGTGCGTGAATGGCAAGCTCGCCTTGAGGGAGACCTAGTGGACCGCTTCGACCTCCTGGTCTCCGACTATCTGGACGGCGCGCTTGACGCCGAGGGGGCCGCGGAGCTGTCGCGCCTCCTCGAGGGCGATCCCGAACGCTTCAGGCTGTTCGTCGATCTCGTCCGGCAGGCCGGCGCCCTCTCCGCGGAGCTTGGGGAGCACGATTCCGCAGGATTCATCCGGCGCGTCCTCGCGGAGGCGGAGCAGGGCAGGACGGGGTTCGTCCACTCGGTGATGACCGAGGTCCGGAGGCCCCGGCGGGTCCTGTCGCGGAAGGTCGCGGCGGGCCTCGTCGCGGCTTCCCTCGCGATCGTCCTGGGCCTGGCTTTCTTCCTCAACGGCAGCAGGAATGCGGCGATCGCGGTGCTGGTCCACGCCGGGCCGGGCGCCCGCTTCGTGCGCGACGGCGTGGAACGCGAGGCCCGCGCCGGCCTCCAGATCCGGTCGGGCGACGAGCTGTCCAGCGGCGACGAGGAGGCCGCCCGCTTCCGGTATCCGGGGGAGCAGACCGAGGTGGACATGGAGCCGCGCACGCGGCTGGTCCTCCTTGACGGACCCGCCGGGAAACGGATCGAGCTCCGCCGGGGCGAACTCTCCGCCCAGGTGGCGCCGCAGCCGGGCCGGCGTCCCATGGTGATCGCCGCCCCCCAGGCGCGGGCGGAGGTCCTGGGCACCCGCCTCAAGCTCTCGGCCGTCGAGGACGCCACCCGCCTCGAGGTCGAGGAGGGCCGCGTCCGCCTGACGCGGTCGATCGACGGCGCGAGCATCAACGTTCCCGCTCGCCACTACTCGGTGGCGGAGGGCCAGGCCCCGCTCACGGCCGAGCCCGTGCCACCGCCCCCCACCCGCCCTCCCGTCGTGACCGGCTTTTCGCTGATCCAGACCGACACGCCGCGGCACGCGATTCCCGGTTTTGAAACGCTCCGGGATGGCGCCGTGATACCGCTCGCCCGCCTGTCTGGAAAGCGCATCAACCTCCAGGCCCATACGGACCCGCCCCGCGTCGGCAGTCTCCTGTTCGACTACGACGAGACCCCGCGCTTCAATACCGAGATCCAGTGGCCCTACACGCTCGTCTCCGGGGACGGGCGGGGGAAGAAGACGTGGATCGCCACCCCGGGACGCCACACGATCACCGCGACCCCCTACACCGGCACGTACGGGAACGGAGTCCGGGGCGAGCCGGTCACGATCACGATCCTGGTGACCGATGGGAATTAGCCTCGTCTTCCTCCTGGCCGCCGCGTTCGCCCAGGACGCGCCGGAGATCCTGGAACACCGCTGCGTCCAATGCCACGACGCGAAGAAGAAAAAAGGAGG
>CAZSCC010000669.1:0-2698 GCA_964604905.1 uncultured Planctomycetales bacterium | reverse complement strand
ACCGCGTTCGGCCCCACCTCCACGCTCCCCCCCACCTTCTTCGTGAAATGCACGTCCAGGAACGGGAACGTCAGGTCCGGCACCGGATAGATCAGCCCCCGCACCAGCTCCGGACGCCGCAGATGATAGTACTCCCCCCGGAACGGCACGATCTTCAGCCGCGCCCGCGCCACCCGGTCGCTGTAGAGCCCGGCGCAATTGATCACCAGCTTCGCGCGCAGCGAGCGGACCGAATCCACCCGCACGCCCGTCCGCACCTCGACGAACGACGCGAGCTTCCGCGCCACCGCGGCGTAGTCCGCGATCCCCACCCGCGGGAGCCAGATCGCCCCCACCCCCTGCGCGTTCGGCTCGATCTCCCGCAGGCGCTCCGGCCCCACCCGCTCCAGCTCGACTCCGTTCGCCCGCCCCCGGCGCTCCAGCTCGTCGAGGCGGGCCGCCTGCGCGGGGTCGCTCGCCACGATCACCTTGCCGCAGATCTCGTGGGGGATCGCGTGCTCCAGGCAGAAGGCCGACATCCGCCGGCCGCCCTCGACCGCGAAGGACGCCTTCTGCGAGCCGGGCTTGTAGTAGACGCCGGAGTGGATGACGCCGGAATTATGCCCCGTCTGATGGGACGCGACCGTCCGCTCCTTCTCGAAGACGACGGGCGAGAGGTCCCGCAGCGCGTAGGCGGTCGCGAGGCCGACGATGCCGCCGCCGACGATCGCGATCACCGGTGCTGCGCGAAGAGCCACTCCCACATCGCCGGGTCGGCGTAGACCCGGTCCCAGATGAAGTGGTCCGCATCCGGGTACTCCGTGTACTTCACGTCCGCGATCAGCTTCGCCATGTCGCGGCCGCCCACGTTCTTCGCGTCCCATGGATTCGGACCGCTCGGCGGCACGACCGCATCCTTCTCCCCGTGGAAGATCCAGGTGGGAGCCCAGATCTTCGCCGAGTCCAGCGGATACCCCGCGCCGCAGACCGGGACCAGCGCCGCCCAGAAATCGCGGTAGCGCGCCCCCAGATCGAACGTCGAGCAGCCCCCCTGCGAGATGCCCGTCAGATAGATCCGCTTCCGCGCGACGTGGAACTCCCCCTGCGTGGCGGAGACGGCGTCCATCACCATCGACTCGTCGTCCCCCACGTACTTCCACGGGCCCTTGCACTGGGGGAAGAGCCCCAGCGCCGGGAATCCCGCCGGGATGTGGGCCGGAAGGCCGACCGTCAGGTGCTTCTCGCCATCGGTCCCGTTCTCCCCCACCCCGTGTAGAAAGACGACCAGCGGCCAGGGACGATCGGCCGCGTACCCGTCGGGCACGAAGACCTGATAGGCCCGGTCGCCGACCGTCCGCTTCTGGAAGCCCATGCGGAATCTACCCTACCACAGCCGCCCCGATCACGTCCAATACCCTAGGAGGTGTGTCATGAAGTTTCTAGCCCTCGCGGTATCCCTGCTTCTCATCGCGGCCTGCTCGTCCCCCGCCGATCCGTCCCCGCCGCCGCTCGGCCCGGCGACGCCCAGCGGGTCGCTCACGATCCGCGGACCCTTCGTCCACGAGCACCTCGCCCTCTACGTGGTCGAGGACCCCGCCGCGAAGCCGGCCGGGGAGATGATCACGCTGGCGGAAGGGCTCGTCTCGGGACAGGTCAAGGTCACGGAGAAGAAGAGCGCCGAGGTGAGCGAACTCCTGATCGAGAACCAGGGCGCGCTGCCCTGCTTCGTCCAGGCGGGCGACGTGGTCAAGGGCGGCCAGCAGGACCGCGCGATCGGCCGCGACTTCGTCATCCCGCCGAAGACGGCGCCCACGCCGGTCAGCTCGTTCTGCGTCGAGCAGAGCCGGTGGGCGGGGACCAGCGCCTTTGTCGCCTCGACCCAGAACGCCTACGGCAACAGCCTCAAGTTGGCGATCCAGAAGGACGGGAGCCAGGACGGCGTTTGGCAAGGAGTGGCCAAGTCCAAAGGGGCGCTTCGCCAGAGCGTCGACCTCATCAACCGTGCGAACTCCAGCAGCCTGAACGAGGAGCTCGAGGACCCGAAGATCAAGGAGAAGCTCAACGCCTTCCGCAAGGCGCTGGGCGACCTTCTGAAGGACCGCCCCCAGGCGATCGGCCTCATCTCGGCCTTCAACGGGAAATTCTCGACGGCCGACCTTTACGACGACCCCTCGCTCTTCCGGAAGGTCTATCCGATGCTCCTCGACTCCGCAACGATGGAGGCGCTGACGATGAAGGCCGGGGCGAACCCTGCGCCGGCCATCGCCGACGCGGCCGCCTTCCTCGCCGAGGCCGAGAAGGGCGAGACGAAGACCGAGGAGGTCCGGAAGGGGCTCAATCTCTACACGTGCGAGAATGCGAAGAGCGTCCAGTTCGACTACGCGTGGCAGGGACGCCGGCTCCACCGGCAGGTGGTGCTGAAGTAGGGGGCGCTACCCCATCGACTTGAGGAACTCCTCGTTGGTCTTCGTCTTGCCCAGCTGCTCGAGGAGCGCCTGCATGGCGTCGAGCGGGCGCTGGTCGGCCACCTCCCGGCGGAGGCGGTGGATCCGTTTGAGCTCGTCCTCCTTGAGGAGCAGCTCCTCGCGCCGCGTGCCGGAGCGGACCAGATCGTACGAGGGGAAGATGCGGCGGTCGGCTAGATCGCGCGTCAGGTAGAGCTCCATGTTGCCGGTGCCCTTGAACTCCTCGAAGATCACGTCGTCCATCCGGGATCCCG
>CAZSCC010000668.1:0-13564 GCA_964604905.1 uncultured Planctomycetales bacterium | reverse complement strand
GCAGGTTTACGCCACCCGGGTGGCGTAAACCTGCCTCGCAGATTTGCGCCAGCCCGGTTTACTTCGGCTCCACCCGGGGGGTCATCACGTCGCCCACGGGGGCCGTGCCGCGACGGAGGAAGAGGAGCGCGTAGCAGGTGTCCAGGATGTCGGAGGGCGCGATCTCGTCCTTCTTGTCCCAGCTGCCGTCCGCCCGCTGGTCCTTGAGGAGCACCTCGGCCCCCTCCTTGTACCAGTAGTGCGAGCTCACCTTCTCGTACAGCCCCAGCGTGCCCACCCGCTCGAGGCCGTACAGGTGATAGTAGTGCCGCCCCGGCCCCTGCTCGGGATTGACCGTCACCGACCAGTGGGTCGAGAGCCAGGCGAAGCCGTCGTAGATGCACTGGTCGACCGCCTCGCCCCCCTTCTTGCCCAGCAGCTGCTTGCCCAGGATCGACTTCGCGATGATCAGGCACCCCACGCCGGCGCAGGTCATCGAGCCGCAGACCTTCTCCTCGTCGGGCTTCGAGCCCTTCTTGATGTAGGCCCAGCCGCGCGCGCGGTCGTTGCCGAGCGACGCGTAGGTGCCCCGGTCGGCCGTCTTGTAGTCGTTCGGGCGCTCGACCTTCGGGCCGTCCTTCTCCTGCATCGACATCACGTAATCCATCGCCTTCTTGATCGCGGACGGATCGACCGCCGCCTTCATGCGCGTGGCGCTCTTGAGGCCCAGGAGGACGATCTGCGTGCAGGAGATGTCCTCGGGGCTGCCGACCAGGCCGAAGCCCTTGCCGTACCGCCAGCCGCCGGCCGGGGTCTGCTCCTCCATGAGCGCCCGGACGATCCCGCCGAGGAACCCCAGCATGGGGCCCGAGGGGGTGTACTTGGGTTCCTTGAAGTCGCCTACCCGCTCGCTCGTCTTCCTTCCGCTCTTCTTCAACGAATCGACGACCGCCGCCTCGTGGAACGCCTCAAGGGCCATGAGGATCACGCCGCGGTCGTAGTTCGAGATCAGGTTGCCCTTCTGGCCGACGTAGTCCTGCAGGTAGGCGAGACCCTTCGAGATCACCGGGTCGTTGTGGGGCACGTCGCTCTTCAGGAGCGCCAGCAGCGAAAAGGCGGTGATCCCGGGCTTGTTGTGGTAGGCCTGCCCGGGGGAGTAGGTGGGGCCGCTCGACTCGCCGAAGTCGCCGCCGCTCTTCTGCTGCTTCTTCAGCCACACGACGCCCTTGTCGATGGCCTGGTCGATCTGCGCCTTGAGTTCGGCGGGACTGTCCTGGCTGCAGAGTGTGAAAAACAGAATGGCGATCGGATTCATGCGGCCCTCCCCAGTTCTTGCGGGATTAGACACCGCGGGCCGTCCATATATAATCAAAACCATCACAATGGAATTCCTGGGCGGATGCCGCCTCCTGGGCGAGCTGGGCAAGGGGGCCAGGGGGACGGTCTACAAGGCCGACCGCTCGGGCGCGACCGTCGCCGTCAAGGTGCTGGCCGAGGTCTGGGCGAAGGACCCCGTCCTGACCGACCGCTTCGTGAACGAAGGCCTCATCATGGGGCGGCTCTCCCACCCGGCGATCGTGAAGGTCCTCGACGTCGGCCGCGACCTCGGGAAGTTCTACCTGGTCCTCGAATACGTCGAGGGCCCCTCGTTCGCGAAGGCGATCGGGAAGCGCGCCTTCACCCACAAGGAGGCCGCGCTCATCCTCTCGGCGATCGCCCGTGGCCTGCACCACGCCCATCGCCACAAGGTGGTCCACGGAGATGTGGTGCCGTCCAACATCCTCCTCAAGAGCGACGGCTCGCCCAAGCTGACCGACTTCGGGATCGCCCGGCTGGCGGGCGATCGGGGGAAGCCCGGCGAGACGGCCGGCACGCCCGTCTACATGAGCCCCGAGCAGGCGACCGCGATGAACGACGTGATCGACGGCCGCACCGACGTCTACTCCCTCGGGGCGGTGCTCTACGAGGCCGTGACGGGGCGCGCGCCCTTCAGCGGGCGCTCGACGGCCGAGATCCTGGAAAAGGTGGTGAAGGTCGAGCCGCCCGCCCCTCGCCTCGTCGATCCGCAGGTCGACCCCGAACTCGAGCGGATCATCGTCAAGGCGATGGACAAGGACGCCAACCGGCGATATCCTAACGCGAAGGACATGGCCGACGCGCTGCAGGAGTGGGCGGGCCGGGCGTCGGACTGGTTTTCGATGCTACCCTCATGACGAAGATCTACGTCCTGGAAGGCCCGCTCCGCGGGAAGACGTTCGAGGTCACCGAGCTCGCCTCCATCGGTCGCGGCGAGACCTGCGCGGTGCGGCTCGACGGCCACCACATCTCGCGCATCCACGCGCGCCTCGAGAAGTCGGGCGACTCGATGCTGATCAAGGACAACGGCAGCCGGAACGGCATCTTCGTGAACGGCCGGAGAGTGAAGGAGTCGCCGCTCCGCCCCGACGACCAGATCGAGATCGGCGAGCACCTCCTGGTCTTCGAGCCGAGCGGCGACCCCGAGCAGCTCCCGCGCCTGGGAGCGGCGGTGGTCGAGACGGTGGTCGATCCCTTCGCGCCGGGCGAGCCCGACGAGCGGCTCCAGAGGCTGCTCGGCGTCGCGGCGTCGCTCGTCGCGATGGAGACGGAGAAGGAGATCGCGCAGCAGCTCCTGGAAGCGCTGATGCTCGCCATCTCGGCCCACCGCGGATTCGTGATGCTCCAGGACCCGAAGGGCGATCTCAAGCCCGCGGCGCGGAAGGTCCCCTCGGGCGACGAGGAGTTCGCGCTCTCGAACATCCTCCAGGCGCCGCTCGCCAAGCAGCGCCGGGCACTGATCGCGACGGACGTGCGCCGCCAGCAGCCGAACGAAGGGAAGCGCGTGGGAATCCTGGCGGCGCCGCTCGCCACGAAGGCGGGGGTGATCGGCCTGGCCTATCTCGACGTGGCCCTGGGCGAGGGCGAGACGCGCCCGCCCTTCCGGACGATGGACCTGCGGTTCGCCGCGGCGCTGGCGGTCTTCGCGGCCACGCGGATCGTCCAGCTCCGCCGGATCGCGCCGATCGGCCTCGTGGGCGAGCGGACGCTCCCCGACCTCCGGGCCGCGTTCGAGAAGGAGTGCGTCCTCGAGGCGCTCCACCAGAAGCGGGGCGACATCGAAGGCGCGGCCAAGATGCTCGGCCTCACGCGGGCGACGCTCGACGAGAAGCTGAAAGTGATGGGCCTGGTCGCCACGCCGCCGGTCAAGCCCCCTTCCGCCCCGGCGGCCGACTGGAAGTCCGTTCAGACCTAGCGCACCGTTGGAAGTCCGGGGTCCGACACTTGATCTTTCTTCAAGCTTCGAGCTTCCAGCCAGGCAGACCCTCAGTAGTACACCTCCTCGTTCGCCCGCTCGATCAGCGCCTGGATGTAGCCCACCGTGTAGGCCTCGCCGACGCGGGGCCCGCCCGAGGTCGACGGGACGTGGTCGGCGCTCAGCACCCCGTCGAAGCCCACCTCGGCCAGCTTCCGGATGATCTTGTACATGTCCATGAAGCCTTCGTTCAGGAAGGTCTCGCGGAAGTGGGGCATCGGCCGGTCGATGTTCCGGAAGTGGATGACGAAGAGCTTCCGGCGGCGGCCGAAGTACTCGATCATTTCGAGCACGTCGCGGCCGACCGAGGCGCCGCCTTCCAGCCAGGTCCCGCAGCAGAGGCCGACGCCGATGTTGGGGCTGTCGGCGATCTCGAGCGCGCGCCGGTAGCCCTCGAAGCTGCTGAAGAGGCAGCGGGGGACGTTCCCGAGCGTCAGGCCCGGCGGGTCGTCCGGGTGGATGCCGATCCGGACGCCCGTCTCGTCGGCGACGGGGGCGATCCGGCGGGCGAGGTATTCCCAGTTCTCCCACATCTCCTTCTCGGTGTAGGGGCGGTCGAAGACGACGCGGTTGGAGCCGGTCTCGAGGTCGGGGAGCTTGCCGGCCTCGAAGGTGCGGGCCATCGCGCCGCCCCGCACGGCCGCGCGGCCGGTGTTGTGGGTGCCGGTGGCCATGTGGGCGTAGAGCTGGTGCGTGATCCCGGCCTCGGCGAGCGCGCGGAGGTTGCGGTTGAACTCCTCGATCTTCGCGTCGCGGCCGGGGAGCCCGAGCGCGAGCTCGGCGCGGTTGTGGACGCCGTTGTTCCCGATCTTGGCCATCTTGAGCCCGGCCGCCTCGACGCGGGCGACGAGCTCCCTGTATTTCGCCGGCTGGGACCAGGTGTGGACGTACTCGAGGCCGAGCTGCTTGGCGAGCCGGAGGTCGGCGTCGTCGACGGTGACCTGGAGGGAGTGGCGGACGGCCCATCTCATGGGCTTGCGTCCGGGCGATTCGCTCCAGAAGCCCTCGCGGGCGGGGGAGGGCGCGCACGCGCCGAGCGTGGCCCCGAGCGATCCGGTCAGGAAGCGGCGTCGGCTGATCATGGCGATCCTCTCTACAATCCTACGTCGCGGGGACAGCCCTTGGATCGAAGCATGGCTATTGTGCGCCCTGGGCGGCCCCTCTATCCTGATGGGGCGAATGAAGATCAGGCTGTTGATCGTCCTGGGGACGTGGGCCAGTTTCTCCTCGGGATGCGCCCCCTCCGGCGGGCTGTCCTCCTTGTCCGGTCTCTGGAGTGGAGACTACAGAGTTGCCCCCTATGTCCGCGCGGCCGCACGCTTGCACGCGATGGGGAGGGCGGCGGCGTGCGAGAAGCTGCTGGAGGCCGCGAAGACGCGTTCTCTGGAGGAGCCGGTGATCGTGCTGTGCCGGATGCTGTTCGTCCGGCGGGGCACGTCGGAATTCCGGGGTCCGATGATCGGTGCCGCCTCCTTCTTCGGAGGCACGGAGTACGCCGACTGGCCGTCGGAACCCATCGAACTCGTGGATGGAATCCCGTTCCTGATTACCCGGGGGTACATGCTTGGCGGAAGCCCGGCGCCTTCGGAATCCTACGTGCGGCATTGCATGACGGCGTGCGATTGGACTCCCGTGGGATGGGGGGAGACGACGGAGGTGGAGCTCCGCGGCGCGCTGGCCAAGCTGCTGGCCTCGGTCACGTGGAAACGGTCCCTGGACGCCACCGATCGGGAGTTCTTCTCGAATCAGATTCGGTAATACGACCGCCCCCTCCGACAATTCGATGCGGGATACAATAGCTCAGCGCCTCCCCCGTTCAACCTCTGTACCCTTTGAACGTAGGAGACCGCCATGAACCTCTCGATCGCCCTGTTGACCCTGCTCGCCGCACAGGATGAGAAGTTCTCCGGACCCCAGAAGGGGGAGAAGACCGCCGCCTTCAAGGTCTTCGACGTCGGCTCGCGCAAAGAAGTCGACTACGTCGCCGACGCCAAGGGCGGACCGCTCCTCGTCATCTTCATCCACGAACTCTCCCGCCCCGGCGCCGCCCTCATGCGCGCCCTCGACGACTACGGGCAGATCAAGCAGGCCCGCGGGCTCCGCACCGTCTTCGTCTCCCTCACCGAGGACCGCGACGGCGCCGAACGCCACCTCCCCCAGGTCGTGAAGTCCATCAACCTGAAATCCCCCATCGGGATCTCGCTCGACGGCAAAGAGGGCCCCGGCTCCTACGGCCTCAACCGCGAGGTCATGATCACCGTCCTGGTCGCCAAGGAGAACAAGGTGACCGCCAACTTCGCCATCCTCTCCCCCAACGAGACTGATGCGCCGAAGATCAAGGCCGCCGCCGACGAGATCCTGAAAGTCGCCGTCGAGCCGCCCACGGGCAACCCCGACGAGCTCAAGGCCGAGATCGTCCGCCTCCGCGAGGAGGTCCTCCAGCTGAAGGAGGAGCTCGCCGCCCTCAAGCTCCGCGCCCCGGCGCCCGCACCCGGCGGGGCGCGACGGATGGAGACGCCGCCCCAGGGGGAGAAGCCCAAGGAAGACACCGCCCTCGTCAACCACTGCCGCCGGCTCATCCAGCGGGCCGCCACCCAGGCCGACCTCGACGCCGCCGTCAAGGACATCGAGGCCTACATCGCCGGGAACGACGAATTTCGCAAGCAATACGCCGCCATCCTCGGCCGCGTCCTCGACCTCAAGTACGGAAACGAGCTCGGCCAGACCGTCATGCGCCAGCAGCTCGAGAAGCACAAGAAGTGATCGCCGCCGCCCTCGTCCTGATGGCGGTCCAGCTTGTCCCGAGCGAGCGTCCCGCGGCGCGGGCCGAGGGGGAGGCCGACTTCACGAACGACGTCCTCCCGCACCTGACGCGGATGGGCTGTAACGCGGGCTCCTGCCACGGATCGGCCACAGGACAGAAGGGGTTCAAGCTCTCCCTCCTCGGCTACGACGCCGAATGGGACTACCGCGCGATCACCCGCGAACTGCGCGGCCGGCGCGTCGACCTCGCCCAGCCCGAGATGAGCCTCCTCCTCCGGAAGCCCACGAAACAGCTCAAGCACGCGGGCGGGAAGGTCATGACCGACGACTCCTACGCCGCGCTCCTCGCGTGGCTCCAGGCCGGCGCGCCCTACCGCGCCTCGAAACCCGTCGAGCTCGCCCGCATCGCCGCGCAGCCCGGGAAGGTCACCGCCCACTACTCCGACGGATCGAGCCGCGACGTCACGAAGCTCGCTCTCATGAGCTCGAACGACGACTCCATCGCCGACCATGACGGCACCGTCAAGGCCCCCGGCGAGACCGCGATCATGGTCCGCTACGGAGGCCAGGTCGCCGCCGTCAAGGTCGGCAAGCCCTTCGGCCCGCCCACGACGATCGTGCAGCGCCGGAACGCGATCGACGATCTCGTCAACGCGAAGCTCTCCCAGTACGGGCTCCCCGTCGTCGAGCCGTGCGACGACGCGACGTTCCTCCGCCGGGCCGTCCTCGACGCCGAGGGGCGGCTCCCCACGCCCCAGGAGGTGCGGGGCTTCGACGGGAACCGCGACTCGCTCGTCGACCGGCTGACCTCCTCGCCGGAGTTCGTCGGGCGCTGGGGCGCAATCTGGACCCGCCTCTGGAAGGCCCCCTATGGCGACTGGGTGAAGGAGAAGATCGGCGGCCGTTACGACGAGATGGTCTCCGCGCTCATCGCCCGCGAGCCCCACCTCTACCGCTCGATCGGCGACCCGAAGGCGCTCTCGGAGTTCGTGGGGCAGCAGCTCCTGGGGTCCCGCTGGGCCTGCGCCCAGTGCCACAACCATCCCTTCGAGAGCTTCAGCCGGCGCGACTACTTCGGCATGGCCGCATTCTTCGCCCGGGTCCGGGTGCGCGAGGGGCGCGTCGAGCTGGAGCCGCGCGGCGAGCTGGAGCTGGAGGGGAAGCCGATCCTGCCCTCGTTCGGGTCGAGCGCCGACCGCCGGGAAGACCTGGCGAAGTGGGTGGTCGAGAGCGACGCCTTCGCGCGGGCGACGGCGAACCGCGTCTGGGCCATCCTCATGGGCCGGGGCCTCGTCGAGCCGGTCGACGACCTTCGGTCGAGCAACCCGCCGACCCACCCCGAACTCCTCGACCTTCTCGCCGCCGAGTTCCGGAAGACCTTCGAGATTCGGCGTCTGGCGGCCTTCATCATGAAGTCCGCCGCGTACGCACGGAAGAGCGGGAAGGGCGACCCGTTCTACTCGTCGCGGATGTGGAAGCCGCTCGACGCGGAGACGCTGGCCCGGGCGATCGGGCCGTCGATCGCCGACCCCGTGATGAATGGCGAGACGCTGGCCCGGACGCTCCATCTCATGAACAGCGAGGCGATCCAGCGGCTCCTCACGGCGGACACGGTCGAGAACCTCTACCTGAGGACGCTCTCGCGGTTCCCGACGGCGCAGGAGCGCGCCCACTGGACCGGCACGGACGACGCGTATCTCAAGGATCTGCACTGGGCCCTTCTGAACTCCAAGGAATTTGGGACGAACCACTGATATGTGCACACGAAGAGAGTTTCTGGTCGGCTCGGTCTTCGGCCTCACGCTCGCCGACGCGCTGGCGTACGCGCGCGACGGCAAGGCGAAGTCCTGCATCCTGGTCTGGCTGAACGGCGGGCCGAGCCATCTCGACATGTTCGACCTGAAGCCCGACGCGCCCGCCGAAGTGCGCGGCGAGTTCCGGCCGACGAAGACGCCGCTCGACGGCGTCCGCGTCTGCGAGCACCTGCCGCGGATCGCGAAGCTGCTCGACCGCTGCACGCTCATCCGGTCGGTCACGTCGCCCGAGGGAAACCACGACCGCGCGTCGCACTACATGCTGACGGGGTACCGGCCGACGCCGGCGCTCGTCTATCCCGGCTTCGGGTCGGTGGTGGCGAAGGAGTTCGGCGTGGGGAAGGCGCTGCCGAATTACATCGCGGTCCCGACGGCGCCGCAGTACTCGGGAGCCGGGTACCTGACCGCCGCGTTCGAGCCGTTCGCGGCGAGCGTCGACAAGGTGAAGGACCTCGAGTCGCCCGTGCCGCTGGATCGCCGCCGGGAGATGTTGGCCGCGATCGACCGGTACTGCACCTCGGTGGAGTCGTACCCGGCGCGGGACACGTTCCTCGAGCAGGCGTTCGGCCTGGTGACGTCGAAGGAGGCGCGGGCGGCGTTCGACCTCTCAAAGGAGGACCCGAGGGCGCGCGCGCGGTACGGCTCGTCGCGCGTGGGGCAGTCGTGCCTGCTGGCGCGGCGGCTCATCGAGGCGGGCTCGCGGTTCGTGACGGTGAACGACGACGGCTGGGACACGCACGACAACGCGTGGAAGCGCCTGGCGGGGACGTTCTCCCAGGGGAAGCAGATCTACGCGGGGAAGCTGCCGGACCTCGACATCGCGTACTCGGCGCTGCTTGAGGACTTGCAGGAGCGCGGCCTGCTCGACTCGACGCTCGTCATCCTGATGGGCGAGTTCGGGCGCACGCCGAAGCTGAACTCGATCGGCGGCCGCGACCACTGGCCGCGGGCGATGTCCGTGCTGCTCGCGGGCGGCGGGGTGAAGCGCGGGCAGGTGGTGGGCGAGACGGACGCCTATGGCGAATTGCCGGCGGAGCGACCGGTGTTGCCGGAGGACCTGCTGGCCACCGTCTACGCGCTCCTCGGGATCGACACGGAGCGCGAGTACCGGACGGAGACGGGCCGGCCGGTGAAAGTGCTGGGCAGCGGCGAGGCGGTGAAGGAGGCGATCGCGTGATCGCGCTCCTCTTCACGATCACCTCGATGGCGTGGGACGGAGAGCGCCTCTTCGTCGCGCGGCCGGGCGGGGTGGACGTCTACCGCGACGGCCGGAGGACGGGGACGCTGGGGGAGGAGAAGCGGGCGGTCATGGGGCTGGCCGCGAACGGGAAGCGGCTGGCGGAGTGCGGCGGCCGGGCGGGCGAGCGGGGAGAGGTACGGATCTGGGAAAACGAGCGGGCGGTCCGGACCGTGCAGGCCCATGCCGACCTGATCTACAGAGTGGCGTGGTCCGCCGACGGGAAGACGCTCTACACGGCGGGGGGAGACGCGAAGATCGGGGTGATCGAGGTCGAGACGGGGAAGGTCGGCTATCTGGAAGGCCACACGGGGCCGGTGCTCGCCCTGGCGGTCCACGGCGACGTGGTCGTGAGCGGCGGGGCGGACCGGACGATCCGGGTGTGGAGGGGCGGGAACCTGCTGCGGTCCATCAACAATCATTGGGACGCGGTCCACGCGCTGGCCTTCTCGCCAGACGGAAAGTACCTGGCGAGCGGGTCGGCGGACCGGACGGTGCGGATCTGGCAGCCGGAGATCGGCCGCCTGGTGCGGATCGTGCGGGGCCACGAGGGGACGGTGCTCGACCTCGTCTGGACCGGGAAGAACGTGGTCTCGGCCTCGAGCGACGGCAAGGTCCGGCTGATCGCTCCCGACGACGTCACTATAGAAAAGGTTCTCGAAGGTCACGCCGACTGGGTGAACGCCCTTTGTCCCGCCGGCCCCCGCCTCTGGAGCGGCGACGCCGCCGGCCGGCTCCGGGAGTGGAAGTAGTCCTCCATAACGCCCTCGCAGTTCTCTCGCCCCTGGGGTACCATCCTATGGGTACCTTCTGCGGGTGGGGATCGTATGGCGCTGAAGTGGCTGGCGGGAAGCCTCCTCCTGCTCCTCGCGCCCGCGGCGGACGATAAGGCCGCCCAGGAGCTCCTCAAGGCGGTCCGCGAGCGCGCGGATCGGGCGAAGTCCCTCCGCGTCGAGGGACGGACCACCAGCGTCGCCGACGGCGAGACGATCAGCGACCTCTCGTTCTCGATCCGCATCCGGGGCAAGGACCGTTGGGTCTACGAGGTGAAGGACCTGGGGCCGGGCTCCGGGAGCTTCATGCCCGCCGTCTACTGCGACGGGAAGAAGGTCCTGGTCACCGGGACCGACGTCCCCGGCGCCCTCAAGCTCGACGAGGGCGGCGAGATCCTCCGTTGGCTCGTGACCGTGGGAGGCGTTCCTTCGTTCGAGACCTACCTCTATCGCGATCCGGAGGAGGCCGTCCGCCCCGTCCCTCCCGTGCTGGCCGACGTGAAGGACGGCGGGACCGAACGGGTGGGCGAGATCCAGGCCCGCGTCATCGAATACTCGATCCGCCTCGAGGATCAGGTCTCCAAGGTCCGGCTCGTCGTCGACCCCGCGACGAAGCGTCCCCTCCGGAAGGAGATCGCCGACGAGGGAAGCAAGTCGGTCGAGACCTACGCCGCCTTCGCCTTCGACGAGGACCTGCCGGACTCCGAGTTCTCCTTCGCGTCGCCCCGCCGGCTGGCCCGGGTCCGGGCCGGCCAGGTGGCGAAATCGGTCGAGCTGTACGGCCTCTACACCGGCCGCTTCCCCCGTTCGCTGGACGACCTGGCCGCGCGTCCGGCCCACCTTGAGCCCGAGGTCTTCTGGCCCGAGGGAGGATTCGTGCTGGGCGGCGTCGTCCCCAGGGACTCCTGGGGCCGCCCTTATGGACTCCGGGCTGAACGGGGCCGCGCGCGGGTCGTGAGCCTCGGCTCCGACGGCGCCCCCGGCGGCTCGGGCGATGCGGAGGACGCCGAGGTCGCGGTCGGCCCCGTCACGCGCCGTCCGGTGGGAGCGCCCAGCGACCGCCTGCGCCGGCAGTACACCGCCCGCATCCAGGTCCAGCTCCTCGCCGCCGCGGTCCGCGCCTTCCGCGACGCGACCGGCGAGCTGCCCCGCAGGAAGGCGGCGCTCTGGGAGACCCCCGACCAGCTCTTCCTGGCGGGAGGGAAGGTCCCCCTCGATCCCTGGGGGAGCCCGTACCGCATCATCAGCGATCCCGGCCAGGTGCGGGTCCTGGTCCGCGACCCCAAGGAGCACGCGCTGGCCCTCAAGCAGCTGACCGCCGACGAGACGAAGAAGCTCGAGAGCGTCGCCCGCCCGCGCCTGGGCGACGACGAGCGGAAGGCGGTGAGTGCGCTCCTCGACCGCCTGAGCGAGGACGACCTGGAGGCGCGCGAGAAGGCGGAGTCGGAGCTCAAGGCATGGGGCCCGGCGATCGCCTCCCTCCTCGAGGAGCGCCTGAAGAACGAGAAGGACGGCGAGGCGCGGCTGCGCGTCGAACAGATCCGGAAGGCGGTCCCCGCGCGCCGTCCCGCCTGGATGAAGGAGCTCGCGGCCCTTCAGCTGACCCTCGGGGCCAACGAGAGCCTCTCCACCGAGGGGGCGCTCCTCACCTCGTGCCAGAATAACCTCTCGCAGCTCTGGAAAATGCAGTGCGTCTACATGGCCCAGTTCGGCGGGCGGATGAAGAAGATGCCCGACGCCACGGGGAAGGACTTCTGGCTCGCGCTCGCGAAGACCATGCCGCCGCTGATCGACGAGAGCGGCCTGGATATCTTTGTCTGTCCCGCCTCGGGGATCGCGGCGGAGCGGGGGGTCTGCACCTTCCGGGGCCCGGTCCGGCCGGTCTCCCGTCTCGCGGACGGCGACTTCGTCGGGATCTGCGACGACGAGGCGCACGGCGAGCAGGTCGTCGTGCTCCGGAAGTCGGGCGACACGACGGCCGTCCCGCGCGGCGGGGCTGAGCACGACGAGGCGCTCCGCACGACCGCCCCTTGACGAGAGGTGATGCTTGAGGCTTCTCTGCCTGCTCCTCCTCCTCTCCCCCCAGGAGGACCTCTTCAAGGCGATGCGGGAGAAAATCGAGAAGGCAAAGACCCTGCGCGTGGAGTACACGATCGCGGTGAGTGAAGGGGGGCGGTCCCTGGCCGTCGTCGAGGGGGCCGTGAAGGCCAAGGGGAAGGACCTCTGGACGGTGGAGATCAAGATGCAGGAGAGGGGGAGGAGGGAGCGGAAGTCCCTTACGCTGCTCTGCGATGGACGCAAGGTGGTCGTCAGCGGCGGTCCCGAGGGGATCTCCGGCGGGATGTTCAAGCCGGAGGAGTTCGCCGGCGAGATCCGGCACTGCCTGCTGGCCTCGATGATCCCCCACGCGTTCTACCTCGAGTCGAGGGAGAGCGGTCCGAGCAAGCTGTCGGAGATGGGCCCCGTCAAGGCCGGCGGCAAGGAGAAGGTGGGGGATCGCGAGGCGCAGACCTTCGAGTACACCCTCAAGTTCGTGGGAAGCCTGTTCGCGGATGAGGAGATCGCGGTCAAGCTCTGGGTGGACGCAACGGAGAAGCGGCCGCTCAAGCGCGAGCTCCGGATCCAGGGGTCCCACTGCACGGAGACCTTCACGACGTTCGCGATCGACGAGGAGATCGCCGACTCCGAGTTCTCGTTCCAATCGCCGCGCCGGCTGGCGCTGGCGAGGGCGGGGCAGATCGCCGAATCGGTGCGCCTCTTCGGCCAGTTCACCGGCCGCGCGCCGGCGTCGTTCGAGGACCTCATCCGCCGGCCGGCGTGGCTGGAGCCCGAGGTCTTCTGGCCCGAGGGCGGGTTCCTCCTGGGCGGCGGAGCGCCGAAGGGGTTCGAACTCCGGCGGGAGGCGGACGGGCTGCGCGTCACCGGGCCGGAGGCGTCGGTGCCGGTCCCGCCGGTGTCGCGGCAGCCGGTCGGGGCGCCCACGGAGCGGCTGCAGAAGTACTACACCGCGCGCGTGCAGGTCCATCTGCTGGCCGCGGCGCTGCGCGGGTTCCGCACCGCGTACGGCGAGCTCCCGACGAAAAAGGCGGCGCTCTGGGAGCGGCCCGAGTGGGCCGAGGTGTGGCCGGAGGGAGGCTGGATCCCCGGCGAGCGGATGCCGGTCGACCCCTGGGGCGAGCCCTATCGGATGATCAGCGACGCCGCATTCGTCCGCGTGCAGGTGAACGACCCGAAGGCCCGGCTTCTCAAGGCGTTGACCCCGGAGGAGAAGGCGGCGCTGGAAGCGACGGCCCGGCCGCGCCTGACGGAGGCGGAGCGGAAGGAGATCGAGGCGCTGCTCGAGGGGATGGGCGACGACGATCTCGAGACCCGGGAGAAGGCGATGGCCGGGCTGAAGGCGTGGGGTCCCGCGGCGATGCCGCTCCTGGACGCGGGGATGAAGGTCGAGAAGGACGCCGAGGCGCGGGCCCGGCTCCAGGCGGCGCGGCAGGAGATCCCCACGCCTCCCCCGGCCTATCTCGGCGAGCTGGCGGCGCTCTCGCTCTCGGTGGGGCTGGACGCGGGGGGCGGCGAGTCGAACGAGCGGAACGCGAGCGCCAGCCTCAAGACGATCGCGACCGCCGAGGCGGACTTCCGCGCGAACGACCGGGACAACAACAAGGTGAAC
>CAZSCC010000667.1:0-10438 GCA_964604905.1 uncultured Planctomycetales bacterium | reverse complement strand
TGGCCGCCCGCGCCACCCTCACGTCCGACCGCGAGGAGCGCGGCCGGAAGTTCAGCGACTTCTGCAAGGAGGAGTTCCTCCAGGCTCGGTTCACCGACCAGATCACGCTGAGCGTTTCCGGCGCCACCAATCTCGGGATCGACCCCAACGCCTTCAGCACTTCGATCGCCTACCAGATGCCGGGGAACGTCAACGCCGCCGGGACCTCGCTGGGGAACGGCAATGTGGTGTTCGGCTACACGAGCCCGTTCACGGGCGTCCGCGGCTTCCGTGAGACCCTCGCCTGCTTCATCCGCTTCGAAGCCGACACCGTCTTCAAGGAGAGCTCCGGCGCGCCCGCCGCCACCAAACTGGCCGACTGGGGCGCGCCCTTCCTCGACTACCTCACCCTGCCGGCAGCCACCGTCCTCAACATCGACGTCAACAAGGACGGCGACCTGTCCGACACCTTCGTCCGGGGCAAGATCCGCAAGTACGTCTTCGCCCCCTTCAATGGCTCGGTCTACACCGCCAACTCGAGCCAGTGCCTCCTCGGCAAGGAGATCCTCAGCGACCAGGTGATCCTCAGCGTCGACCCCTCGTATCCCGGCCGCTACAACTGGAACGTCGATTCGAACGCCTCCTCCCCCGCCAGCCAGCTCGACCCCCTCTTCCTCTTCGTCGATCAGGACGGACCCGACGGGGTCCTCATCGGGAACCTGCCCGCCACGGCGAAGGGAGTGGCCGTCACGATCTGGCACGGGAACTACGAGGACGACCGCAAGGGCTTCGCGATCCGCAAGAATTCCACCACGGTCCGCTTTCGAAACCCCCAAACCCCCCCAACCCCGTAGAGGAGAATCCGTATGCTTCGACACCGTCACGACCGGGGCAGCGCGCTCCTCATCGCCACGATCATCGTCCTGATCGCGCTGGGCATCGGCGGCGCGTTCCTGTCGGAGACCGTCTTCCGCAGCAAGGCCCAGGGATCGGCCCATCGCGCCGACGAGGCGCTGATGATCTGCGACGCCGCCGTCGAGAAGGCCCGCCGCGCCCTCTGCGTCTACCAGAACAACGGCACCTGGGTCTGGAACCAGGTCTTCACCTACTGCCAGAATATCTCCACCGACGCCGCGACCATCAAGGCCGATTTCAAGTCGCGGCTCGGCACGTCCCAGTTCACCAGCTACCAATCCTCGCTTGCCCAAGGCAGCTCCGGGCTCAACACCTCGAACGAGGCTCCCCTCCCCTCCGTCAAGACCTACCCCTCGGCTTCGGACCCGACGGCCAACGGGGTCTTCATCGGCTGGAACGTGCCCTACGGAAGCGGCGCCTTCCACATCGTGGTCCGCGACAACATCACCGACCCGGATGCCGACCCCCTCAAGGACGGGGACAACAAGGCGGTGCTGATCGTCACCGCCACGCTCCGCGACGGCACCCAGCGCCAGATCGAATCCACGATCTTCTATCCCTACTCTCCCCTGAAGGGCAAGGGCATCGGCGCCATCGTGGCGAACGCCGCGGTGGACCTCACGGGCAATATCACGGTAGACGGCCGAGACTGGGACATCAACGGGGCCAACGTCGTGGGCCCCGGGGTGCACGCCGTGGTGAGCGACGATACTATCTCGATCGGAGGAGCCTCGGCCTCGGGGGGGAACGGCAACCCCCCTCCATCCAATGGCGCCGCGACCGACAGCCTGGATCCTTCCCACGTCTTCACCGGCGGCTTCCCCGCCGGCCCGGACGAAGCGCTCGAGGGCAAGACCGGCGCGCTCAAGGCGATCGCCAAGACCGCGGGCACGTACTTCAACAGCCAGACGGCCTACGAGGCCTATATTTCGGCGAACGGCGGGAACATGCCCGGCGGCCAGGTGATCTATCTCGAAGTGGACACCACTTCACCGCCCTTTGAGCTGGGGAACACCATGAACACCGAACCCTCGATCCTGGTCGTGCACAACTCCACCTCGAGTTCCCTGCTCAAGAACATCCACGGCGAATTCAAAGGAGTGCTCTTTGCGGACGCCATCGACCACATCAACGCCGGAACCAACATCCTTGGGATGATCATGGCCTTCTCCGACAGCAAGATCGGGAACGCCTTCGGGAACGGAAACTCGACCGCGAAGTTCTCCAGCGCCGTGCTGGGCAACCTTCCCAATGTCCGTCCCGCCGCCTGCATCGTGCTGGACTGGAGAAAGATCCTCCAATGAGAACCCTTTTCGCCGCCCTCGCGCTGGTCGCCGTCCTGTCGGCTCCGCTCGCCGCACAGGAGACGGAGTGGGTGGAGGTTCGCTTCCACCGCGTCCACCTCCGGAACGGAAATTTCATCGACGGTTCCATGACCCGCCAGACGGAGGCCCACGTCTCCCTCCACATGAAGGCCGGGGACATGGTGATCCGCCACGACCAGATCGACCGCATCGAGCTCGTCAAGATGCGCAACCTCTACGAACGACCCAAGACCCTGGCCAAGCCGGCGGCCGTAAAGAGCGCCTCCGCGCCCCCCCTCGTGCGGGCGGCCGTCCAACTCTCGCCTGACGCGCTCAAGATCCGGGAGACGGTGATCCAATTCGTCGACGAGTACCGCAGGACCGCCCCGGAACATCGATACCTGCTCATGCGCAAGATCCTGGAGACCGGAAAGGATGCCGGCACCGTCCTGGTGAGCCTGCTCGAGGATCCGGAGGCGGAGATCCGTGGGTATCTCGCGGAGATCCTGCTCCTCCTCAAGGACCGTCAATCCCTCCCCGCACTCCGGGAGATGCTGGCCACCTCGCATAAGGAGATCCGGCCCCAGCTCCTGGAGATCGCCGCCAGCACCGGCGACCGCTCCGCGGCGGAGTGGATCCGCCCCCTCCTCCGGGACGAGGATGACTCCGTGCGTTCGGCCGGCATCCGGGCCCTCCTCACGCTGCAGGACCCCGACTCCTACGACCCCATCCTCGCCTGCTGCAACGACTCGAGCCCCGGCGTCCGGAGCGTCGCCCAACTCGCCGTCCTTGAGCTCTCGCGCAAGCTCGATCGCGCGGATGCCACCTGCCGGGAACTCGCTCGCATGGCGGATCGGGCAGACAGCGAAATCCGGGCGGATCTCATCCAGACGATCGGAAAGACGGGCAGCAACGAGTCGCTGCCCATCCTGCTCACGATGATCTCCGACCACAATGCCCTCGTGCGGTCCCAGGTGACCCTTGCGCTGACCGGCCTCGGAGGGGACTTGGCCATCCAGGCGATCCTCCAGCGCCTCCCCCTGGAGCAGGAGATGCGGCCTCGCATCCAGCTGGCCGTGGCGTCCAAGAGGCTCAAGATCCTCGCGGCGGTCGGACCGCTCGTGGCCTGGCTGGCGGACCCGGACCCGAACGTGGTGGCGAGCGCCGGGGACGCCCTCCGCTCCCTCACCGGCCTCAACTTCGGATCCGATCACGCGAAGTGGTCCAACTGGTGGAACCAGGCGCAGACCCGCAATTAGCGATCCGTTTGCGCTTGATTTCCCCGCATCGCTTTGCTATTTTACGCGCCCCATGAAGAAGGACATTCATCCCGTCTACAAGGAAGCGACCGTCACCTGCGGGTGCGGGAACTCGTTCACCACCCGCTCCACGCGGGAGAAGATCGCCATCGAAGTCTGCTCGAATTGCCACCCGTTCTACACGGGCAAGCAGAAGTTCCTCGACGCCGCGGGCATGGTCGACCGGTTCACCCGCAAGTGGACCGGCGAGGCCGCGCAGAAGGCCAAGGCCGCCACCGCCAAGCCCGAGGTCAAGAAGGCCGCGGCCGCCGCGGCCCGGCTCCAGGCGACCCGCCAGCAGCAGACCCTGGCCGCCACGCTCGGCGCCCCCAAGCAGGCCGTCCCGGCCGCCGCCCTTGCCGCGAAGGCCCCCGCGCCTGCCGCCGCCGCCGCCGCCCTGGCCGCGAAGGCCCCCACGCCTGTCGCGCCTGCCGCGCCCCCGGTCAAGAACGCTTAAGTTCCCTTCACGGTCCCGAAGAGATACTCTATGCTCGACGCGATCAGACAGAAGGCCGCCCGCTTCGACGAGATCGAGCGCCTCATCCAGGACCCGGCCGTCATCTCCCAGCCGGCCCAGTACGGGGCGCTCATGAAGGAGCGCGGCGGGCTGATGAAGACCGTCACGCCCTACAAGGAGCTGGAGTCGGTCCTGGCGCAGAAGAAGGACGCCCAGACGCTGCTGGCCGACCCCGACATGAAGTCCGAGGCCCAGAGCGAGATCGCCACGCTCGAAAAGCGCGAGGCGGGCCTCGTGGCCATGCTTGAGGAAATGGCCCTGTCCAGCGATTCCCAGAGCAGCCGCAACGCCATCATGGAGATCCGGCCGGGCGTCGGCGGGGAGGAGGCCTCTCTCTTCGCCCGCGAGCTGCTCGACATGTACGTCCGCTTCGCCCAGCGCAAGGGCTGGGACGTCCAGCTCATGGACGTCGTCCACAGCGACTTGGGCGGCCTCAAGTACGGCACGCTCGCGATCGAAGGCGAGGACGTCTACAAGTTCCTCAAGTTCGAGACCGGCGCCCATCGTGTCCAACGCGTCCCGAAGACCGAGGCGAGCGGCCGCATCCACACGTCGATCGCCACCGTCGCGGTCCTGCCCCAGGCGGAAGACGTCGAGATCGACGTCAACCCGCAGGACGTCCGCATTGACACCTACTCGGCCGGCGGCCCGGGCGGCCAGCACGTCAACAAGACCCAGAGCGCCGTCCGGCTCACTCACACTCCCACGGGGATCATCGTGCAGTGCCAGGACCAGCGGTCGCAGATTCGGAACCGCGAGCTGGCGTGGAAGGCGCTCAAGACGAAGCTCTACGAGCACTTCGAGGAGCTGAAGGCGAAGGAACGGCGCGACCTGCGCCGGACGCAGGTCGGCAGCGGCGACCGGAGCGAGAAGATCCGGACCTACAATTTCCCCGACAGCCGCATCACCGACACGCGGCTGGGGGCCTCCGGCTCGATCCACAAGTTCGAGGCCTTCCTCCTGGGTGACCTGGACGAGCTGATGGATCGGCTCCTCAAGTGGGAGCGCGCCGAGAAGCTCAAGGCCCTCGGCAAGAAGGCGTGAACCCCCTCGATGAGGCCCGCGCTTACCTCCGCTCCTGCGGGATCGACCATCCCGACGACGACGTGAAGCTGATGGCCGCCTTCGCAGCCGGCCTGCCGCTCAAGACGGCCCTGGGCGCCCCCCCCTCCGAGTTCAGCCCCGCCGCCCAGGCGAAGTTCCGGCGCCTCATCTCGCGCCGCGGCGACCGCCGCGAGCCCGCCGCCTATATCGTCGGGACCGAGGAGTTCATGGGCCTCGAGCTCAAGGTCACCCCCTCGGTCCTCATCCCCCGCCCGAGCACCGAGTCGCTCGTCGAGCGGGCGGGCGCGGTCGGCACCTTCCTGGAGATCGGCACCGGCTCGGGCGCGATCGCGATCACCCTGGCCAAGGGGGGCGCGCGCGGGACGGCGACCGACCTCTCGGACCGGGCCCTCGAGATCGCGCGCGAAAATGCCGAGCGGCACGGCGTGGCGGACCGTATCACCTTCATGAAGGCCGACCTCTTCGTCGAAGGCGCGTTCGATCTGCTGATCTCCAACCCGCCCTATGTCTCCACCGGCGAGATGGCGGCCCTCCCCCCCGAGGTGAGGCACGAGCCGCCGCTCGCGCTCGAGGCGGGCCCGGACGGCCTGGACGTCATCCGGCGGATCGTGGCAGGGGCGCGGGCCCACGCGCCCCGGCTCCTGCTCGAGATCGCCCCCCATCAGGCCGACGCCGTTCGGAATCTCGCTTTACAAGCAGGCTATCGGAACGTCTTGATTACGAAGGATCTGGACGGCTTCGACCGCGTTCTGGAGGCCTCATGATCGCCCTGCTCCTCGCCCTCGCCGCAGCAAGACAAACCGTTTGTTTTGTTGCGACTTCGGACGAGCGCAAGGAGGTCGAGGCCGTCTGCCCGGTGGAAGGGACCAAGTTCAAGGCGTATGAGGTCGTCGCGACCAACCCGTGGGGCGGACGGGACTACGACAACTGCCCCCACGCGCTCAAGACGACGCCCCTCGAGTACTGGGTCTGGGTCTGCCCCACCTGCGGCTTTGCGGGCAAGAAGAAGGATTTCGAGGCCAAGCTGACCGACGAGGAGAAACGGACCCTGTCGGCGCAGCTCAAACCGGCGGCAGCGATCCCCAAGGGGGCCAAGCAGACCGAGATCCCCGGCCACGTCAAGTTCGACCTCCTGGCCCAGGTCGCCCGGATCCGGAAGGCGCCCCCCGAGCAGACGGCCGTCGCGTGGCTCGGCGCCTCCTGGAGCGCACGGCAGCAGGGGGCGATCGACTTCGCCGACTTCGACGAGTGGGAACAGCTGAAGGGGTCCTACGGGCTGAACAAGACCCCCATGGAGATCGACCTCAAGAAGAACCGGACCGACCACGACCTCGAGGCGGCCAAGAGGGTCGAGAAGGACCTCGAGGCCAAGAAGTACGAGCGGGGGGTGAACCGGATCCTGGCGCGCTACCTCGTCACCTTCCTCTACCGCAAACACGGCGAGAACGTCGACGCCCTCCGCTGGCTCGCCGAGGTCGATAAGGTGAAGGGCGAGAACTCGATCGTCGACGACGCCGCCGTCAAGGTGCGGGCCTCGATCGATCTTGAGCGGATCTACCAGAGGAAGGCGATCGACGCCTACGTGGCCGCGATCGAGTCCAAGACGCTCGAAAAGCGCGTCCCAGGGGTCGCCTACATGATCGGCGAGCTCTTCCGCCGCCTGGGCGATCGCGACTCCGCCCTCTCCTGGTACCAGACCGCCCTCGAGAAGGCCGAGGGCGACGACTTCAAGAAACGCATCTCCGACCAGAAGGCCAAGGCCGAGAAGCCGTAACAAGACAAACGGTTTGTTTTGTGACGACCCTTGCATTTCATAGTTTATGATTTATAATTTATGGCACCACGAGAAGAGAGAGAGGGGGGAGGAAGACATGGATGCATTCCTGATCGAGGGCGGGCGGCCGCTCCGGGGCTCCGTCGAAATCCGCGGGGCCAAGAACGCCGCGCTGCCCATGATGGCCGCGTCGCTGCTGCTCAGTGAGGGTAAGCTCGTCCTCCGCCGCGTGCCCAACCTGTCCGACATCAAGTCGATGGTCCTCGTCCTCCAGCAGCTCGGCATCCGCATCGACCGGCGCGGCGACGAGATGACCCTCCAGGTCGCCAGCGAGAAGAACTCCTGCGCGCCCTACGAGCTCGTCTCCAGGATGCGCGCCTCCGTCTGCGTCCTGGGACCCCTCGTCGGCAAGCGCCGCCAGGCCGAGGTCTCCATGCCCGGAGGGTGCTCCATCGGCGACCGTCCGATCGACCTCCACCTCAAGGGCCTGGCCGCCCTGGGCGCGTCCGTCGCCGTCGAGCGCGGCTACGTCTACGCCAACGCCAAACGCCTCGCCGGCGGCTCCATGTACCTCGGCGGACCCTACGGGTCGACCGTGACCGGCACCGAGAACGTCATGATGGCCGCCGTCCTCGCCCCCGGCACCACCGTCATCGAGTGCGCCGCCTGCGAGCCCGAAGTCCAGGAGTGCGCCCGGCTCCTCGTCAAGATGGGCGCCCGAATCGACGGGATCGGTTCGCCGCGCCTCACCATCCACGGCGTCAAGAAGCTCCACGGCTGCACCCACGACATCATCGCCGACCGCATCGAGGCGGGCACGTTCATGGCGGCCGCCGCGATGACCGGCGGCGACGTCTCCATCGAGCGCGTCAACCCCGACCACCTGATGTGCGTCACCGAGTGCATGAAGCAGGCGGGCGCCATCATCGAGACCGGGCCCGACTGGATCCGCGTCCGCGGCAACGGCATGTTCCGCCCCGTGAACGTCGCCACTCTCCCCTACCCCGGCTTCCCCACCGACATGCAGGCCCAGTACATGGCCCTCATGACCCGCGGCGAGGGGATCTCGATCATCACCGAGCGCATCTACCCCGAACGCTTCCACCACGTCCGCGAGCTGGGCCGCATGGGCGCCAACATCGTCCGCGAGGGCCCCAGCGCCATCGTGATCGGCGCCAAGGAGCTCTCCGGCGCCCCCGTCATGGCGAGCGACCTCCGCGCCGCCGCCGGCCTGCTCGTCGCCGCCCTCGCCGCGCGCGGCGAGACCTGCCTCCAGCGGGTCTACCACCTCGACCGCGGCTACGACCAGATCGAGAAGCGGCTGGAATCGCTCGGCGCCCGCATCAAGCGCGTCGACCTCAAGGCCGAGACGGGAAGCTCGCTGCGCGAAGCGGTTTAAAAAAGAAAGGGCGCCCCAGCGAGTCCGTCGGAGCGCCCTTCCCGGTCGAGTCTGTTCCTTAGGTGGTCTTCTTCTTCTTGCCCTGGGGCATGAGCGCCTTCACCTTCTCGATCTGCGCCGTATTCTCCTTGCCGTCCGCGTCCTTGCAGAGCGCCAGGATCTCGTCCAGACCCTTCTTCTGCTCGTCCCGGACCGCCGTGAAGGCCGCCTTCTTGTCGTCGGAGGTCTTGGCCTTCTCCTGCAGTTCCGTGACCGACTTCGTGTACTTCTCGACGATGGGCTTGGCCAACTCCAGCTGCTTCTCAGTGAAGTCGGCCTTCTTCTGCAGGTCTTCCAGGGTCAGGAACGCAGGCCGGGCCTGCGCCTGGGGCTGGACCGCGATCGCCGTGCCCACCGCGAGGACCACCGCCATCGCGGCCATCAGGAATTTCACGCGCGCCATAGATGCTCCCTTCAAAAAAAGTCCGTACAGATTACCCCACCGTTCCCTCTAACACGACACGGCCGACAAAGTTCCGTGAAGATAACGGCCACGACCTCCATCAATGTCCGGGAATATCCGCGGCTTTGTATACTCCACTTGGATAAGGAGGAGCGGGAGTTATTCCCCGGAAACCGCCGCCGACCTCCGCTTTCTTCGGGCCCTCGGGAGGTGGACCGCCCTTGGCAAGAATCCCGGGTTTGCGAGTCGGCTCCCTCCTCTTCCTCGCCTCCGGCGCGACCGGCCTCGCGTACGAGGTCATCTGGTTCCGTCGCTTCGCCCACATCTGGGGCGCCTCCTCGCTGGCCATGGCCGCCGTGGTCGCCTCCTTCCTGCTGGGCCTCGGGATCGGCGCCCACTTCATGGGCCGCCGCGCCGACCGGGCGCGCGTACCGCTGAAGGGATACGCGTGGTGCGAAGCCGGGATCGGCCTCCTGGCCCTGCTCATCCCCTACGAGTGCGGCCTGCTCGCCCCGATCTCCGCCGCGCTCTACCCGGCGCTCCACGGCCTGCCGATCGTCCACACCGCGGTCCGGCTCCTCCTCACCTTCCTGGTCATCGGCCCGCCGTGCATCCTCATGGGCGGGACCTTCCCGCTCCTCGTGCGACAGTTCACGCCCCCCTCCGGCGAGATCGGGTCCTCAGCGGGGTGGATCTATGCCGTCAACACCGGCGGCGCGGCCATCGGGTGCTACCTCACCGGATTCCACCTCCTTCCGTGGCTGGGACTGTCCGGCACGAATTTCCTGGCGGCGGCGATCAATCTGGCCGTGGCGGCCGGGGCCTTCGCGCTGGCACGGACGCTGCCCGCGACCGCCCCTCCGGCGCCTCTTCCGCCTCCGACCCCCGGAGCCGCCGTCCAGGGCCTCCCTTTGCGGACCCTCTACGGTGTCGCGGCGATCACGGGATTGGCGGCCCTGCTCCTCCAGATGGTCTGGACGCGCCAGCTCTGCGTGATGCTCGGCGGATCGACCTATGCGTTGACCGCCACCCTCTTCGTGATCCTCCTGGGGATCGGCCTGGGGAGCCTGATCTTCCGCGCCACGGTCTCCCGGCTCGCCGAACCGGCCCATGCCGCCGGATGGGCGCTGGGCCTCCTCATCGCCTCCGCGGGGGCCGCCCGGATCCTGATCCCCGAGCTTTCGGTGGGCGTGGGGGTCTCGGGGCCGCTCCGGTCGCTGCCGCTGGGCAATGCCGCCGTCTGCGTGGCCGCGAGCGCGGTCCTCGAGTTCGTCCCCTCCGTCGCGATGGGATTCCTCTTCCCGCTCCTCGTCCATCTGACCCGGCGGAGCGCCCAGGACGCCGGCCGCGCGGTCGGGAGCGTCTACGCGTGGAACACGGCCGGCAGCATCGTGGGAGCGGCCGCGACGGCCCCCCTGGGGCTGGCCCTCCTGGGCGGGGCCCTCACTCAGGCGACCGGGCTCACGCTCTATTACGTCTCGGCCCTCCTCCTCATGCCCCTCCGCACCCGGCGGGACAAGATCGCGCTGGCAGCGGTCTCGGCCCTTTCGTTCGGCGGGATCGCCCTGGGCGCCCGGAACCTCGACCCGCGCGAGACGGACCAAGGCATGTATCTCTACGGCTACCGCGACGCCCAGGCCAAGACGCTGATCTATTTCAAGGAGGGCGCCTCCTGCAACGTGCTGGTCACGGAGGGCCTGGTCGACCGCTCGCTGTCCGTCAACGGCAAGGTGGACGCCACCAGC
>CAZSCC010000666.1:0-5235 GCA_964604905.1 uncultured Planctomycetales bacterium | reverse complement strand
GGGTTGATGATGCCGACCTGCGGGACGTAGAGCGCTCCGGCGATCCCGGCCAGCGCGGCCGCCACCGCGAAGACGAAGAGCTTGAACCCGACCGGCGAGTATCCCGAGAAGCGCACGCGGTTCTCGCCGTCCCGGATCGCCTCCAGCACGCGGCCCAGCTTTGAGCGCGTGATCCACCGGCACAGCAGATACGCCCCCACGAGGACGACCCCCGACGCGACGTACAGGCCGCGCTTCGTGGGCATCTCCTGGATACGGAACCCGGCGATCGTCTTGTAGTCGGTGAGCCCGTTGTTCCCCCCAAGCCCGAACTCGTTGAGGAAAAAGAGCAGCATGAGCGCGTAGGTCAACGCCTGGGTGATGATCGAGAAGTAGACGCCCCGGATGCGGCTCCGGAAGGCGAGGAAGCCGAAGAGCGCGGCGAAGCCGGTGGGGACGAGGATCGCGGCCGCGACCGCGAAGGGGAAGCTCCCGAAGGGCGGCCAGTACCACGGCAGCTCCTTCCAGTTGAGGAAGACCATGAAGTCCGGGAGGGGGTTCTTGTACTGGCCCTCCAGACCGATGTGGATCATGAGATACATCCCCATGCAGTACCCGCCCAGCGCGAAGAAGACGCCCTGCCCGAGGCTCAGGATCCCCGTGTAGCCCCAGAGGAGATCCATTCCGAGCGCCAGCACCGCGTAGGTCAGGTACTTCCCGAGGAGCTCCAGGTGGAAGTCGGAGACGTGGAAGAACGATCCTTTCGGCACCGCCCCGTTGAGGAGCGGGACGACGACGATCGCGACGAGGGAGAGGACCCCGAAGGCGATCCACTGCCTCGGCGTGTGGAGCCGGAGCAGACCGGAGGCATCAGGCTTCCGCATGGCGCCCCTTGATGGCGAACAGGCCCGACGGCTTTTTCTGCAGGAAGAGGATGAGGAGCGCGAGGACGGCGACCTTGGAAAGGATCGGGCCCCATTTGGGGAGCGCCCCGCCGATCATCGTCTCGAGCAGCTTATTGACGCCGCCGATCCCGAACGCGGCGACCACGGTGCCCAGCAGCTTGCCCACGCCCCCCAGCACGACCACCATGAAGGCGTCGACGATGTAGGTCTGGCCCATGCCCGGACCGACCGTGCCCAACTGGCTCATCGCGCAGCCCGCCATCCCGGCGACGCCGGCGCCCATCGCGAAGGTGAACGCGTCCACGCGCCCGGTCGCCACGCCCAGGCACGCGCTCATCCCGCGGTTTTGCGTCACCGCGCGGATGCGGAGGCCGATCGGCGAGCGCCAGAGGACCAGGTAGACCCCCAGCAGGCAGAGGAAGCTGAAGCCGAAGATGAAGATGCGGTTGTAGGAGAGCGTGAGGCCCGACATGACCTGGAGGCCCCCCGAGAGGAACGACGGGCTCTTGATGTCCACGTTGGCCGCGCCGAAGAGGCTGCGGACCGCCTGCTGGAGGACAAGGCTGATCCCCCACGTGGCGAGCATGCTCTCGAGCGGCCTCCCGTAGAGCCTCTGGAGCAGGCAGCGCTCCATGAGCAGGCCCATGCCGGCCGCGGCGACGAACGACGCGGGGATCGCGACGACGAAGTAGAGGTCGGGGTGACCCGGGAACGCGGCCTGGAAGAAGGTCTGGACCGCGTACGTCGCGTAGGCGCCGATCATCACCATCTCGCCGTGGGCCATGTTGATCACGCCCATGACACCGAACGTGATCGCCAGGCCGAGCGCGACGAGCATCAGCACCGAACTCAGGCTCAGCACCTCGAACGTCGTGCTCACCCCCTGGGTCAGGCTTTCGTGGGACTCGATGCTCCGGATCGCCGTGCGGGCGGCGTCGGCGACCGCGGGATCGGCCTCGACGGGCTTCCCCTCGGGGCCCGGCTGAAGCATCTGCTTGAGGAACGGGACGCCGTTGGACCCGTCGAGCTCCCGGAGGCGATGCACCGCCGCCAGGCGGACCTTCGGGTCGGCGTCCGCCAGGCGGATCATCTGGATCGCCTCGTCGAGCGCCTCGCGCACCCACCGGTCCTTCTCGAGCCTGAGCGCCTCCTCGAGGAAGGGGATGAACTCGGGCAGGCGGTCCGCACCCATCTTGACCGCCGCCGACTTCCGGGCCTCGGAGTCCGGGCTGGCCAGGCTCAAGCGGTTGAGCACGGGGGCGATCTTCTGCTTGAGCGCGTTCGTGGCGACCACGCGCTTGAGCGTCGAGACGTCCTGCATGAGCGCCTTGCCGTCGGGCCCGGGGAGGACCGCCCCGGTGAACACGTCGGTGATGGGCGCGAGCTCGGTGCCGTCGGCGAGGAATCTCTTCTTCTCCTTCTCCGCTGGGACGATGACGATGCGGTCATCCTCCATGCGGAAGAGGCTGCCCTGGCGGAGCGCGGTGAGCGCGGGGATGGCGCGCGAGTCGCCCCGTCTCCCGAGCTCCTCGATCGCGGCTTCCTGGACCTTGCGGTCCTTCGAGGCGAGGTCCGTGATGAGCTGCTTGAAGTCGGGGGGCTTCGCCTCCTGCGCGGCGGACGAGGCCGGACTGCCAGCGAGGCCGCAGACGATCACGAGATACTGCGCTAGGTGCCTCACCGTCAACACCCCACCCTGATGAAGGCCTCTTGGAGTT
Organism: uncultured Planctomycetales bacterium; assembly: GCA_964604905.1. Taxonomy (GTDB): domain Bacteria; phylum Planctomycetota; class MHYJ01; order MHYJ01; family JACPRB01; genus JACQFK01. The sequence continues at coordinate 2,633 of CAZSCC010000666.1, read as the reverse complement.
CCCAGCAGGAAGACAGCCGCGGGGGCGCGGAACCTCGGATCGGTGCCACGGTGGCCGGCCCTCCCGAATTCGGGAGGGGTCCTCCAGGGCGTTTCCACCCCGGAGGACCCCGACCCGGTTACTCGGTCGACGTTACCCGACGCCTAGTGCTGGGGAGGGGTCGGTGCCTTGAACTTGGGAGCCGGGTCGTTGCCCGACAGGTGCGGCCAGTTCCAGTCCGCGACCTTGTCCTTCGAATCCTTCACGTACTTGCTCCAGGGCTCGGCGCGGACCAGGCCCTTCGTGCGCCACACCTCCTGGAACTGGCCGTCGGCGAGGATCTCGCCGATGATGACCGGCTTCTTGAGGTGGTGGTTCTTCTCGTCCATCTGCGTCCAGCCGCTGGGCGCGAGGAAGTGCTGGCCCTGGATGGCCTGCCGGACGGCGTCCACGTTCGTGGTGCCCGCCTGCTCGACCGCCTGGCGCCAGATGTTCACGCCGATGTACGCCGCCTCCATGGGGTCGTCCGTGACGCGCTTGGCGCCGCCGGGGAGGCCGTTCTTCTCGCAGTAGGCCTTGAAGCTCTTCACGAAGACCTTGTTCTGCGGAGTGTCGATCGACTGGAAGTAGTTCCAGGCGGCCAGGTGGCCGACCAGCGACTTGGTCTCCATGCCGCGGAGCTCGTCCTCAGCGACGCTGAAGGCGACGACCGGGCAGTTCTCGGAGGTCAGGCCCTGGTTCGCGAACTCCTTGTAGAAGGGCACGTTCGAGTCACCGTTGATCGTCGAGACGACGGCCGCGCCGCCGCCCGCCGCGAAGGCCTTCACCTTGCGGACGATCGTCTGGTAGTCCTGGTGGCCGAACGGGGTGTACTCTTCCGCGATGTTCGCCTCGGGGATGCCCTTGGCGATCAACTGGGCGCGCAGGATCTTGTTCGTCGTCCGGGGATAGACGTAATCCGTCCCCAGGAGGTAGAACTTCTTCTTCCCGCCGCCCTCCTTGGAGAGCAGGTAGTCCACCGCGGGGCCGGCCTGCTGGTTGACCGCCGCTCCCGTGTAGAAGACGTTCCGCGAGCACTCCTCGCCCTCGTACTGCACGGGGTAGAAGAGGAGACCGTTCTCCTTCTCGAACACCGGCAGGCAGGACTTCCGGCTCACCGACGTCCAGCAGCCGAAGACGACCGACACCTTGTCCTGGAGCAGCAGCTGCTTCGCCTTCTCGGCGAAGAGCGGCTAGTTGGACGCGGGGTCGACCACGACCGCCTCGACCTTGCGGCCGAGCACGCCACCCGTGGCGTTGATCTCCTCGATCGCCATGAGCGTCACGTCGCGCAGCGACACTTCGCTGATCGCCATCGTGCCGCTGAGGGAGTGCAGGATCCCGACCTTGATCGGACCCTTCTCCGCATCCTGGGCCAGCGCCGGGCCGGCCGATGCCAACACGGCGCAGACAAGCGCCGCCCCTAAACCCCTGAGCAACTTCATGGGAATGCCTCCTCTTTCAAAATCGAAGTCAGTGACGTTAGAACTGGACCTGCGTGCCGATCAGGAACTGGTGGTCCACGTCGTGGGACCCGGGGCCGCTGCCCGTGTCGTTCGTGATCGACGAGTAGACGATCGAAATCCGGGCGTCGTGGCCCTTCAACACGTAGTTCACGCCGACGTCCGTACGGTCGAAGTCGTTCTTAAGGGGGTTTTCCACCGTGTCGAGGCCGACCTCGTTGAACACCTGGTACCGGACGAACGGCTGGAACTGGCCCCACCCGATCTTCTGGGGGAACAGAAAGGCTGCCGTGACCAGGAAGCCGGTGCCCTCGCCCCGATCGACCGAGGGCACCTGGGGGGCCGGGAGGGGCAACGCGTTAAAGCCGTAACCGCCCCGCTTGTAAATGTAATAGGCGGCCTCGAGCGTCGGAGTGCCGAACTCGAGCTTCTTCTCGAAGAGCGCGTCGATCACCACGTTGAGGGCCGCCTTGGTGTCGCCGGCCACGCCCTCCACCCCGGCCTGGTAGTTCAGCGCCAGGCCCAGCGCAAGGATGCTCTTCTCGCCATGGTAGGTGCTCGAGAGGTAGTAGCCCTTCTCGGCGTCCCAGAGGTTGTACTGGACGCGAAGGGCGTAGAGCAGGTGATCCGAGACGTTCGCGAGAGGCGAGGGGTCCTGCCCCTCATAGGCGCCCACCCAGTACTTGAACTTGTCCACGTCGCCCCAGAGGGTGACGCCGTCGTCGCGGCCGAACCCGTTCGTGGCCGGGTTGAAGTTGACCGAAAGCTCCGGGTAGTCCCACGCGATCAGGTAGTACGGCCCGTCCGAATCGGAGCGGTCGCACGCGGGCAGGTGCCGGCCGACGAAGATGTTGAACTCGTCGGAGAAGCGGAACTGGGCGATCGCATCGAGCACCGACACGCCGCCGGTGAACTCCGCGTTCAGCGTCGCCGAGATCGTGTCCGTGATCTTTCCGCCGGTGTAGAGGCGGCCGCTGTCGAGGTCCATGTCGTAGGAGTAGTTCCGGCTGTGTAAGCGTTCACCTCGAAGAGAGCAACCAACCTTCTCTCCAAGTGAACCCGGTGATGGAAGTGCGATGAGTGCCCCAAGGAGGCGTGATGCCCTATCCGCCCACGTAGTGTACCGAAACACATCACGCCCCATCGCGGATG
>CAZSCC010000665.1:0-21543 GCA_964604905.1 uncultured Planctomycetales bacterium | reverse complement strand
GCGGCCTGGTCGCCCTTCAGCATCACGTCGAGCAGTTCGTCGGCGACGTTCGTCCCGTCCGCCCGCGGCGTCTTGATGATCTCGAAGATGTCCTTCTTCGCGCCGTTGGCGATCTCCGCGACCCTGGCCTGGGCCTTCGGGTCGAGCGCCAGCTCCTTGGCCATGTCGTGCAGCGGCATCTTCCGGTCGCCCCCGCCGGGACCGGCCTTCTTCGCCTCCCCCCGTGCCTGGAGCTTCTCCTCGAGCTTCTCATCCACGATCTTCTGGATGTCCTCCTCGCTGACGAACGTGGGGAGCGCGCCGGGCTTCCCGGCCGACGCGGCGGCCGCCGGCTTCGCCTCCGCCGCCTTCTTTTCCACCTGGGCGAGCTGCTCGCGCACCTCGTCCATCGAGCGGCCCGAGTTCGCGACCGTCTCCCTCTGCCGGGCCTCGAGGCGCTGGACCTGGGCGCGCGTCTCGTCGAGCTCCCGGCGCGTCTCCCGGAGGACGAACGCCTGCCCCGCCACCGCCAGCGCCAGGATGCCGCCCAGGATCCCGAGGACGAACTTCATCGGCCACCTCCTCCTTTCCTCTACCGCCGCGGCCCTCCCGGGGTTTCAGCCGATCCTTTCCCTTCCCGGGAGACGGGTCTATAATTAGGACGTTAGGGAGGAACCTCGTGAAGAAAGTCGAAGCGGTCATCAAGCCGTTCAAGCTGGATGAAGTGAAGTCCGCGCTCTCCAAGATCGGCGTCCAGGGCCTCACCGTCTGCGAGGTCCGCGGCTTCGGCCGGCAGAAAGGCCACAAGGAGCAGTACCGCGGCGCCGAGTACACCATCGACTTCGTCCCCAAGGTGAAGGTCGAGGTCGTCGTGGGCGACGCCGCCGTGGCCGGCGTGATCGACGCGATCACCCGCGCCGCCCGCACCGGCGAGATCGGCGACGGCAAGATCTTCGTCTCGACCCTCGAGGAGGTCATCCGCATCCGTACGGGCGAGCGGGGCGAGTCGGCCGTCTAGGGGATATCCCTGGCGCTTCGCGCCGGGGTTATTCAGTTGCGATGCAGCTTCCCCCCCGATAGGATATTTTGCTTATGGACCGCGTCCCGATGACCCGCGAGGGGTTCGAGCAGGTCAAGAAGAAGCTCGACCACCTCAAGTACGTGGAGATGATCCGCGTGCAGAAGGCCCTCCAGGAGGCCCGCGAGATGGGCGATCTTTCGGAGAACGCCGAGTTCGACGCGGCCCGCAACGAACTCTGGAACCTCGACCAGATGATCGCCGAACTCGAGACCAAGGTCTCCCTCGCCGAGGTGATCGACGCCTCCAAGATGAACCTCGACACCATCGCCATCGGCGCCTTCGTGAAGGTGGAGGACATCGATCGCAAGGGCAAGGACGAGTTCCTGCTCGTCGGCGAGGGCGAGGTCCGCGAGAAGGTGGACACCGTCAGCGTCACCTCCCCGGTCGGCCAGGCCCTGATCGGCAAGAAAGTCGGCGAGATCGCCGAGTTCACCGCCCCCCGCGGCAAGATCCGCTACAAGGTCGTCTCGTTCAAGTACTAGCCATGGCCCGGTCCTACCGGTCCTGCGCGGAGGCCGGCCTCGACGCGAAGCTCCCCCGGATCGAGACCTGGGAGAGCCAGTTCCCGAAGACCGCGATCACGATCGTCGACCCCGAGTACAACGCCATCTGCCCCAAGACCGACCTGCCCGATTTCGGCACGCTCACGATCCAGTACGAGCCCGACCGGCGCTGCCTCGAGCTCAAGTCCTTCAAGATGTACATGACCGCCTATCGTCACGTGGGCATCTTCTACGAGAACGCGGTCAACCGCATCCTGCGCGACCTGGTCCGCGCGTGCGACCCGGTGTGGATGACCGTCCGCGGCGAGTTCAACGCCCGCGGCGGGATCCGGGCCGTCGTCGAGGTCCGCCACGACCGCGCGGAATAGCCGGACTGCTGTCCCCGTCCCGACCGTTACATAGCCGTGAACTCGGAGGGAATCCGATGACGACCCTGATGGCGCTCCTGGCCCTGGCCGCGCAGGACAAGCTCGATTGGAAGAAGGACCCCGACGCCGCGCTCAAGGAGGCCTCCAAGGCCGGACGGTACGTCATCGTCCACTTCAGCGGCCCGAACTGAAGCTGGTGCGACAAGATGGAGGCGGAGACGTTCTCCAACGCCGGCATCGTCGAATTCTCCAACAAGAATCTCGTCAACGTTTACCTGCGGACGGACAAGGACAAGGCCGCCGCCGAGAAGTACAAGGTCGGGCCGATCCCCGTCACGTTCCTCCTCTCGCCAGAGGGCGAGCGCGTGAGCACCTTCCTGGGCTACCTGCCTCCCGACGACTACCGGAAGGCCATCGAGAAGGCCCTCGCCGGCCACAAGAAGCTCCTCGAATTCGCCCCCAAGCTCAAGGTCGCGCCGGAGGATCCGGCACTGCTCTCCGAGGCCGCGGGCGTGTACGAGGATCTGGGCGATTCCAAGAAGGCGGCGGACGCCCTGGGCCGGGCCGCCGCGAAGACCGCCGGCGCCAAGGAGCATGGGGCGCTTCTCCTGAGGGCCTTCAAGCTCCTGAACGACCTCGACAGCGACGACGAAGTGAACGCGTCGATGGCCGGGATCGCCGACCGGCTCGACGCGCTGGACGCCGACGGCAAGCTCGGTCTGAGGGACGACGCCGCCTATGTCCGGGCGATGGTCGACTGCAACAGGGAGAGTCTGGACGCCGCGCTCAAGAAGCTCGAGGAACTCGTCTCCAAGTGGCCCGACGGCGACCGCGTCCCCGACTCGCTCCTCGTCCTCGCCAACCTCTACCATCACGCCAAGGAGGACAACGCGAAGGCGGAGAAAATCCTGAGATCGATGATGGAGAAGTACGCGAAGACCGAGTTCGCCGACCGCGCCAAGGCGATGCTGGAGCACATGAAGAAGCACGCCGAGGGGAAGGGGAAGTAGCCCGCCCTATTCAGGCTCCCTGAAGAATGGCCGCGGAGTGTCTCAAGGGCGGGAACTCCCAATCCCCAAGGGCCAACTCCCAAGGGGATCGCCCGATTGGGAGTCGGCGTGTGGAGCTTGAAAGTTCCGCCCCAGCGAAACAAGACGCCGTCCGCCGCGAACGACCCTGAATAGGGCCGGCTAGGATTGCGCTCCGAGGGCCTTCTCCGCGGCCTCGGGGATCCCGACCTTCGCGGTCCCCACGTCGCTCAGTTGCACGGTGCGCGTGATCGTCTGCTCGACGTCCTTCTCCTTGAGGGTGCCCTTCGCCTTGACGGCGACCTCGTACTTCACGATGGCGCCGTCCTTGTTCACCCACACCTTGCCGGTCCCGCTGTAGACGAAGTTCGCCCGAGCCTTGCCTTCCGCCTTCGAGCCGGAGGAGACGAGGGTCCGGGCGCCGGCGGCGGTGAGGGCGCCGGTGAAGACGGTGAGGTCGCCCTCCTCGGCCTTCTCGACTTTCTCGAAGCTCTTCTCGAAGTCGGTCAGCTCCTCGTGAGGGAGCTTGATCGCTCCGAACGTCTGGATCGTGAGCGAACCCTTCGCGGGCTTGTCGCCCTTGGCGGGCTTCTCCAGGCGCTTCCACGCCTCGCCGTCCTTGACGACCACGAGACCGGCCTTCCGGAAGCTCTCGGTGCCGTTGACCTTGAGCGCCTGGGCCTTGTCCTTCTCGTAGCGGCCCTCGACGCTCGGCAAGGTATTGACGCCCTTGCCGTCGCCCTTGGATTCGATCTTGAACGCGTAGCTGCCCGCTTCGGACGCCTTCTTGGCCGCGGCGGCGAGCTCCTCGCTCTGGAGGGCGCAGGCCGCTGACAGGACGAATGCGATCATGGTTGACCTCCAAAATCCGTTTGAGAGTTCAACCCGCGGGGGTGGGAAAGGTTTCGGTCGGATGGGGATGGCCGCAGAGGCCCAGAGTCGCAGAGAAGTAGGGATTCTCTGAGCCTCCGAGCCTCTGCGGCTGGCTTCCTTCCTAGATCAGCTCGCGGATCGGGCGGCCGCCTTCGATCATGTACTTGGGCCGGCCGAAGGTGTCGATGAACTGCACCTGCGGGTCGATCCCGAGCACGTGGAAGATCGTGGCCATCAGGTCCTGAGGCGAGACGGGGTTCGACTTGGGGACGTCCGCCTTGGGAGCCGACTCGCCCACGACCTGGCCCATGCGGAGGCCGCCGCCGGCCAAGGCGAGCGTGCTGAGCGGGGCCCAGTGGTCGCGGCCGCCGCCGGTGTTCACCTTGGGCGTCCGGCCGAACTCGCCGGTGATGACGAGGAGGATCTTCTTGTCCAGCCCGCGCTCGCGGAGGTCCTCGATGAACGTGGCGACCGCGTGGTCGAGTTCCGGCGAGCGGTTCTCCATGGCTTTCTTGATGTCGCCGTGCATGTCCCAGCCGCCGTAGGAGACCGTGACGAACCCGCAGCCCGCCTCGCAGAGCCGTCGCGCCATGAGCATCTGCTGGCCCAGCCGGCCGCCGTACTTGGCGACCGTCTTCGGATCCTCGTTCTTCACGTCGAAGGCCTTCGAGACGTTGCCGAGCACGGTGTTCATCGCCTGCTGCTCGAACTTGTCCGTACCCTCGATGATGCCCCGGCTGTCGACCTGGCGGTTGAGGGTGTCGAGGCTCTCGAGCAGGTGGCGGCGGTCCTCGAAGCGCTCGCGCGGGACCTTGAGCGTCAGGTTCGCGCCGGCGCCGCCCGAGGGGTCGAAGGGGGCGTACGCGGCGCCCAGGAACGCAGGGCCGTCGTAGCTCACGCCGCTCTGCCGCACGTAGGTGGGCATGCCGGACTTGGGGTGGTTGGATCCGCGCACCCGGGAGAGGATGGAGCCGATCGACGGGTGGGACGGCGCGCCGCCGTTGTCCACGATGCGGTTGTCGAAGCCGGTCATGAGCCAGTGGGTGCCGCCGCCGTGGCCGCTGTTCTTGTGGGTGAAGGAGCGGACGAAGGCCATCTGGTCGGCGACGCGGGCCATCTTGGGGAAGGTTCCGCCCAGCGTGACGCCGGGGAGGGAGGTCTTCACCTCGCCGGTGACGCTCCGGTACTCGGAGGGGGCGTCCATCTTCGGGTCGAAGGTCTCGATGTGGGTGGCGCCGCCGCCCAGCCAGAGCCAGACCACGGAGGTGTCCTTGGCGGTTCCGGGGGCCGCGTGGGCGCGGGCCTGGAGGAGGCCGGGGAGGGCGAGGCCGCCCAGCCCGAGGGAACCGACTTTCAGGAAGTCCCGACGCCGGATTCCCCGGCAATCCTCGAACGACTGGTCGGACAGGATCTTGAGCATGGCGCCCTCCTTACCTTACACGTACAGGCCAGGCATGGTCCCGCTCGATCCCGCTCGCTATCCCTACATACGTCATGCAGGGTCGGGCGTTTCAACGAACGACGCGAATCGCGTCTCCTTTATGGATTTCGCCGCCGGACGCGACGCGCGCCAGCATCCCGCGGCGGCCGGCGATCCTGGCGCGGAGGCCGGGGCGGAGCGCGTCGATGAACGCGCACGGCGTGCAGTCCTGCGTGATCTCGAGCGTCGCCGTGCCGATCGCGAGCTTCGTGCCGGGCGCGAGCGCCTGGAGGTCAATCCCCCGGGTCACGAGGTTCTCGCGGACTTCGCCGGGGGCGAGGCCGAAGAGGTCGCAGTTCTCCTCGGCCATGAGGAGGACCTGCCGGGCGCTGCCGGGCTTCGCGTGCGAATCGCCTTCGATCCCCAGGCCGTCGGCGAGCCGGAGCGCCTCCAGGGGGACCATGGGCTCTTTCTTCACCCGCTCGACCTGCAGGAGGATCACCTCGGCCATGCGGGGGAGTATACTTCCTTCGAGTGCGTTTCCTGGCCGTCCTCATGATCGCCTCGTGCGGCTCGGCGCCGGTTCCCGCGAGCGCGGGCGAGACCGCGCTCTGGCGCGGCCGGGCGACCGCGCCGTTCACGTCGGAGGAATTCCGCGTGCGCCCCTTCGACCGCGCGGTCCTCTCCTGGAACGCCTCGGGCACGGCGGCGTTCGAACTCGAGGCGGGAGGCGCGTGGCACCGGATGAGCCCCGCGACCCCGAAGACGGCGTCGGTCGACGTCGACACGCTCGTCCTCAAGGAGCCGGCGGCGGCGTTCCGCTTTCGCCTCACGCCGGAGAAGGGGGCGGCGGTGACGCTCGTGGCCGTCACCACGTGGACGAAGGGCGGGAAGCGGCCGTACTCGGAGACACGCTCGGCGGCGTGGGGGAAGCTGCTCGACGTCCCGCGCCGTTCGCAGCGGGTCGAGGCCAAGGACCCCGGGTCGATCTGCAGCCCGACGTCGCTCTCGATGGTCCTCGAGTTTCACGGCGTGAGGAAGTCGACGCGCGAGGTCTGCGAGGGGGTGTACGATCCCGCGGAGAAAATCTACGGCAACTGGCCGCTCAACACGGCCTATGCCCACACGGCGGGCGGGTTCGAGGCGTACGTCCTCCGCGCCGGGGGTCTCGAGGAGATCGAGGAGGAGATCGCGGCAGGGCGGCCGGTGGTGCTCTCCCACCGCTGGAATCCGGGGGATCTGGACGACGCGCCGATCGCCTCATCCGACGGCCACCTGATCGTGGTCGTGGGATTCACGGAGCGGGGGGACGTGGTCGTGAACGACCCCGCGGCGATGCCCGACGGCGTGCGGCGGATGTACAAGAGGCATCAGCTTTGGACGACCTTTCTTGAACGAGGGTCGGGGGTGGTCTACGTCGTCCGGCCGGGAAAGTGAATTCTTTCGCGCCTCTCCACCGTAATATTGTCGGCCGACCGGAGAGTCGATATGATTCTGAGGACCTGTAGCACGGAGGCCGAGCCATGCCTGTCACGGAGATCGACTTCTCCCGGTTCACCCTGCGGGCCGACCTGCCCGCTCACCGCCAGGTCGCCGCGTACCTGAAGGCCCTGATCGCCTTGGGCCAGCTCAACGCGGGGGATTCCCTCCCCGGCGCCCCGGCGCTGGCCTACCGCCTGAAGGTCCGCGCCCCCGAGGTCAAGCGTGCCTACGCCGAGCTCTCCGACCGGGGGTTCCTCCTCTCGGAAGGGGGTAAGTGGCGCGTCTCCGACGAGCACACGGCCGCCGGCGACTCGGTCGAGCTCGATGAGGTCTGCGAGCGGATGTGGGACCTCGTGATCGAGGCCCGCCGCGCCGGCATGACCCGCACCGAACTCCAGCGGATGTTCGCGACCCTCCTCGAGCGGTCGTAGACCGCGGTTGCCGCGGTCCCTCCCATCGGATATCCTCGGTCGGCGATGAATCCCCTTGTTTCCGACATCTGCCGCGCCGTGAAGGCCGCGGGGGGGCGGGCGTTTCTCGTGGGCGGGCTCGTCCGGGACCTCCTCATGGAGAGCGGCGAAGAGGCCCGCGACTACGATCTCGAGGTCTACGGCCTCGACGGAGCCGCGCTCCGCGGCGTTCTCGAGAAGCTCGGGAAGGTCAAGGTCGTGGGCGAGGCGTTCGCGGTCTACAAGATCGGCGACGTCGACGTCTCGATCCCGCGTCGCGACTCGAAGACCGGGGAAGGCCACCGCGGATTCACGGTGACGGGCGACCCCTCGATGACCGTCGAGGAAGCGGCGCGGCGGCGCGACTTCACGATCAACGCGATCCTGCAGGACCCGCTGACCGGGGAGCTGATCGATCCGACCCGCGGCCGGGACGACCTCCGCGCGCGGGTGCTTCGGGCGGTCGATCCGGCGACGTTCGTGGAGGACTCGCTGCGCGTCCTGCGCGGGATACAGTTCGCCGCGCGGTTCGAGTTCGCGATCGATCCGGCGACGCTGGCGCTCTGCCGTACGATCCCGCTCGCGGACCTGCCCGCCGAGCGGATCTGGGGTGAGTTCGAGAAGCTGCTCCTCCTCGCGAAGCGGCCGTCGATCGGCCTGGCGGCGGCGCTCGATCTGGGCGTGATCGACCGGCTCTTTCCCGACTTCAAGGCGCTGGTCGGCTGCCCGCAGGAACCCGCGTGGCACCCCGAGGGGGACGTGTGGGTGCATACGCTCCAGGCCGTGGATCTGGCCGCGGGGATGATCGGGGACCTCGACAAGGGCCGGCAACTGGCGGTCGTGCTTGGCACGCTCTGCCACGACCTCGGCAAGCCGCCGACCACGCAGGTGGTGGACGGGCGGATCCGGTCATTCGATCACGAGGACCAGGGGGTGCCCCCCACCGAGCGGGTGCTCGACACGCTGAACGTCCACACCGTCGAGGGGTACGACGTGCGGCGGCAGGTGAAGGCTCTGGTGGCGGACCACCTGAAGCCGGCGCATTTCTATCGGGAGCGGGCGAAGATCGGGGACAGCGCCTTCCGGCGGCTGTCGCTGAAGGTGGAACTGGAACTGCTCTACCGGGTGTCGAAGGCGGACTCGCTGGGTCGCCGGGCCCCGGGCGCGCCGGAGCCCCAGTCGGCGGCTCAGGAGTGGTTCCTCGATCGGGCGCGCTCGCTCGGCGTGTCCCAGGATGGACCCAAGCCGCTACTCCTTGGGCGCCACGTCCTTGAGATGGGCCTGACCCCCGGCCCCCGGGTAGGGTCGATCACCGACCAGGTCTACCAGCTCCAACTGGAGGGGGAGGTCAAGACCCTGGAGGACGCCCTCGCCGCCGCCCGCCGCCTGCTCTGAGGTGGCGCAAATCTGCCAGGCGGTTTTACGCCACTGAGGTGGCGTAAAACCGCCTGTTGCGTTTACGCCTTGTCGGCGGGGGCCGGCTTGGGGAGCTTGGCGCGGCGCGCGTCCATCCGGAGCTTGTAGTCCACCGAGTCGACCAGCGCCTGCCAGGAGGCCTCGATGATGTTGTGGCCCACCCCGACCGTGCCCCAGGTCTCGTGGCCGTCGCCCGAGGTGATCAGCACCCGCGTCTTGGCCGACGTCCCCTGCGTGCCCTCCAGGATGCGGACCTTGTAGTCGCGCAGCGACATCGTCTTGAGATTGGGGTAGAACTCGTCGAGCGCCTTCCGGAGCGCCGCGTCGAGCGCGCTCACCGGGCCGTTCCCTTCCGCCGCCGTGTGCTCGGGGATCCCCTTCACCCTCAGCTTGATCGTCGCCTCCGAGACCGGCGCGGCCTCGCCCCGCTTCTCGACCACCACCCGCCAGCCCTCGAGATCGAAGCTCGACTGGTGCTTCTCCCGCGCTTTCTCCATCAGGAGCTCGAAGGACGCCTCGGCCCCCTCGAACTCGTACCCCTGGTCCTCGAGGTCCTTGAGCGCTTTCAGGATCTGCCTTGTCTCCGGCGTGTTCTTGTCGAGGTCGATCCCCGACTTCGCCGCCTTCCAAAGCACGTTCGACTGGCCGGCCAGCTCGCTCACCAGAACCCGCCGGTTGTTGCCGACCTGCTCCGGATTCACGTGCTCGTACGTCTCGGGATGCTTCGTCACCGCCGAGACGTGCATGCCCCCCTTGTGCGCGAAGGCCGATTCGCCCACGTACGGCTGGTGCTGCCAGGGCTGGCGGTTGTACATCTCCGAGACGAACCGCGAGAGCTCGCGCAGCCCCGCGAGATTCTCCCGCGGGATCGCCTCGATCCCGAGCTTGAGCATCAGGTTCGGGATCACCGAGCACAGGTTCGCGTTCCCGCACCGCTCGCCCACGCCGTTGATCGTCCCCTGCACCTGGACGGCGCCTTCCAGGACCGCGGCCAGCGTGTTGGCGACCGCGCACTCGCCGTCGTTGTGCACGTGGATCCCGAGCGGGGCCTTCACGTGCTTCTTCACCTCGCGCATGATCTCGACCACCTCGTGCGGGAGCGTCCCGCCGTTGGTGTCGCAGAGGACGAGGCACTTCGCCCCCGCGGCCTCGGCCGCCTGGAGGGTCTTGATCGCGTACGCGCGGTTGCCCTTGAATCCGTCGAAGAAGTGCTCGGCGTCGTAGATCACCTCCTCGAAATTGGGGAGGAGGAACGCCAGCGAGTCGGCGATCATCGCCAGATTCTCCTCGAGCGTCGTGTTGAGCGCCTCGGTCACCTGGAAGTCCCAGCTCTTCCCGTAGATCGTGGTGACCGGCGTCCGGGCCTCGACCATCCGCTGCAGGTTCGTGTCCTGCGCGGCGGGGATGCCGGGGCGGCGGGTGGAGCCGAACGCGGTCAGCTTCGCGTTCCGGAGCGTCACCCCCTGCATCTGCTGGAAGAAGCGGATGTCCTTGGGGTTCGATCCGGGCCAGCCGCCCTCGATGTAGTGGACGCCGAAGTCGTCGAGCCGCTTGGCGATGCGGACCTTGTCCTCCATGGAGAAGTTGACGCCCTCTCCCTGGGAACCGTCCCGCAGGGTCGTGTCGAAGACCTTTACAAGTCGAGCCATGGCCGGAATCTCCTGGGTTCAGCGGAAGGATGGGAAACGGACGCGTACAGCACGAATCGGAGGGGCTAGAGGAGGCCCGGGGCCGATTCGCGGCGGCTAATTCGGATCGTCAGGGTCCGCCCGTCCGTGCGTCGCATAAGGGTGCTAGGATGACGGATTCCGCGCGTCATTTCAACAGGAAAGTTGGGATGCAATCCCGGTCGTGGAGCGCGAATTTCACCCCAGCCGGCCTGATTCATGCACCTCCACGGGGGACGCCCACGGGTCTCGGTGGGGCGGAACTCCCAATTTCAACACTCCAACCCCCAACTCACTTTCGCCTTCCGTCCCCCCAGCGCGAGGCGAGAGGGCGATCCCCTTGGGTCTTGGAAGTTGATGGGAGTTCCCGCCCTTGAAACACTCCGCGGGAATTCTCCAGGGAGCGTGAATGGGGCGGGCCAGAACTGGGGCGAAGTCGGGGTGCAGCCGGATTCCTTCTCATGTACGGATTGTGCCTCCGGGAGGCACGTGAGTGGGTGAGCTGGAGAAGCGCCCGGATCGTCGTCGACACCGGCGGGAGCCGGGTCGAACGCCTCAAGGGCCGAACGTCCATTCCCTGGCAGGAGGGGCCATCGGCGCAAGGGAGCGAACGGGGAGACGTCCTCCGGGCGACCCCCCTGGGGAGCCCCACGGGATGAAAAGCTGATGCATAACCGTTCGGAATAGCGTATATCCAATGGGACTCATCGAGGAGGGTGCCACTATGAAAGTCCTGATCCTGGCGCTCGCCGTGCTCGCGCCCGCGTGGGTGGCGGAAGCGAAGGCGGACGAGCCGACGTACCCCGTGACCGTCCAGCTGACCGACGTCTGAGGGCCGAGCTGAATCGATCGCATCCAGGATGCGCTCGGACGCCTGGACGGCGTCAAGGAAAGCAAGATGGGGAAGAACAAGTTCTTCTACGAACTGAAGGTCCTGGAGAGCAAGCCGCTGCTCCCCTCGACCATCAAGGCGCTCCTCGTCAAGCTCGAGGATTACGGCTTCGTCGGCCTCGAGGTGATGGATCTGGCCGGGACGGTCGAGAAGTCGGGCGACGCCTACGTTTTCACGGCGCGCGGCTCGAAGCAGGCGTACGGCCTCAAGCCCACGGCCGACCTGAAGAAGTTGGTCGACGGAGGCAAGACCGCCGTCACTCTGGCCGGACAGGTCGTGCAGGGGGACGAGAAGGGTTCCAAGCCCTCGATCGAGGTCGCCGGGGCGAAAGAGACCTCAAAGTAGCTTTCAACGGGATATACTGAAATCAATTCGCGGTGGGGGTTAAAGATACGCCGGTCGATGCGCCAAGGGAGGCGCCGGCCGTACTTGTGGCGGATTCTTCCCCGCGAGAGAGGAGGTGGTCTAGTGCGGAGTGGTCCAAGTACTCGGAGGTTCCCGGGCTAACGGGAGCAGGCGTGCTCTCGCCTGCCGCGGGAGCCAATGATACGTGAACACCGGAAGCCCCGGCCGATGAGGCCGGGGCTTTTCCTTTCATGAGGCTGACGCTCGAGACCCTCCTCTCCGCCTACCGCCGCGGACTCTTCCCGATGGCCGACCCGTCCGACGGGTCGCTCGGCTTCTACGAGGCCGACCCGCGGGGGATCCTCCCGCTCGACGCCTTCCATGCCCCCCGGCGGCTCCTGAGATATATGAAGGGGTTCGAGTTCGCCTTCGATCGGGACTTCGAGCGGGTGATCGACGGCTGCACGCGGCCGGTCACGTGGATTTCGGAGGAGATCCGGGATGCCTATGTGACGCTCCACAAAGCGGGCCATGCCCACTCGGTCGAGGCCTGGAAGGGCGGCCGGCTCGCCGGCGGCCTCTACGGGGTGCGTCTCGGGGGCGCCTTCTTCGCCGAATCGATGTTCCATTCCGTTTCCAACGCGAGCGGCGCCTGCATCGTCCGGCTCGTCGAGCACCTCAGGGCGCGAGGGTTCGTTCTCCTCGACATCCAGCAGGTCCTCCCCAACACCGCGCGGTTCGGCGCCGTGGAGATCTCGAGGGAACAGTACCTCGCGAGGCTCGCCGAGGCCCTCAGGCGATCGCCGACCTGGAGCTGAGAAATCAGTGCAATCCCTCATAGGCTCAGCCACGGAGTCGCAGAGGCTCCGGGAAGATACCCTTCTTGAATTCGATGTTCGGAGGCGAAGGGGGATCGGACATTGGAGGGGCGTCGGCTCCGTGGCTCCGTGCCTGCGGCCGATCCTTTGGGGTGTCGCTACGCGCAGCCCTGCGGAGGCTTCGCCTCGAGCGAGCCCGGGTAGACCGTCAGGTCGACGCCGAGCGCGTTGTTGAAGCGGTTGAACGAGTTGAAGAGGCAGGCCGTCGCCGTGATCTCGACGATCTGCCGTTCGTTCCAGTGGCGGCGGAGCTCGGCGAACGTGGCGTCGGCGATCCCCGCCGGGCTCTTCGTCAGCTCCTCCGCGAACGCGATCGCCGCCCGCTCGGCCGGCGTGAAGTCGGCCTTCTCCGCGTCCATCAGGCAGGACACCTGGGCCTCCGTCACGCCGAACCGGCGCGCGAGGCCCGTGTGGGAGCCCAGTCAGTAGCGCGAGCCGTTCAGGTGGGAGACGCGGACCGCCACCATCTCCTTGACCCGCGTCGTCGCCTCGCCCTCCCGGAGCGTCGCCCGGAAGGCGTCGAACCAGGTCTGGAGCAGCTTCGGGTCGTGGGCCAGCGTCCGGAACATGTTGGGCACCGCGCCCCGCTCTCGAAGGAGATCGTCGAAGAGGGGCTTGAGCGAGGGGTCCGCCTTCGCGGGCTCGACCGCCGTGAGCCGGGCCATCCCTACCTCCAGTCGGCCATGAAGATGTTGAGGTCGCGCCGCGGGTCCTTGCCGTCGCGGTTTGAGATGAAGATCAGCTTCGTCCCGTCGGGCGAGAAGTGGGGGAAGCTGTCGAATCCGTCGTGCGCCGTCAGCCGGCGCAGTCCCGAGCCGTCGACGCTCATCGCGTAGAGCGAGAAGCGGCCCGGCTGGGCGGCGTCCATGTTCGAGGCGAAGACGACCGTCTTCCCGTCCGGGTGGAAGCTCGGCGCCCAGTTGGCCTTCCCGTTCGACGTGAGCGCCCGCTCCTCCGAGCCGTCGGGGCGCGCGACGAAGATCTCGAAGTGGCACTTCATCGGCTCGAGGAGGCGTTCGTTGAGGAGGCGGTCGAGGACGGCCTCCTCTCCGGCGTTCTTCGGGTAGAAGGCGCGGTAGACGATCCAGGTCCCGTCGGGCGAGAAGAAGGCGCCGCCCGCGTAGCCGCGCCGCTTCGTGACCTTGCGGAGGTCGCTCCCGTCCACGTTCATCGTGCAGAGCCCCATCCCGCCGTCGCGTGCGGACGTGAAGATGAGCCGCTTCCCGTCGGGCGAGACGGTCGCCTCCGCGTCGTAGCCGTCGTTGTCGGTGAGGCGCTTCAGCGTCCCGTCCTTCTCGCGGAGGAAGAGCTCGAACTCGCGGAAGAAGGGCCAGACGTAACCCTTCGAACGGTCGGGCCGCGCGGGGGGCTGGGGTCCCGAGAGGTGGGTGGACGAATAGACCATCCGTCCGTCGGGCAGGTAGTAGCCTCAGGTCGACTTCCCCTGGCCGTTGGAGATGCGCGTGAGGCCGCCGGTCGCGACGTCGAGTTCGTAGAGCTGGTCGGCCGGGTCGCCGGCGCGCTCGCCCATGAGCACGATCTTCTTCCCGTCGGAGGACCAGTAGGCTTCGGCGTGCGTGCCGTCGCGGGTGAGCTGGCGGAAGTTCGCGAGCTGCCGCGGGAGGGGCGGGAGGAGCCATTGAACCGCCGCGATGAAGGACGCGACCGACAGGCCGAGGAAGGCACACCAGAATTTCATGGCCGACATCGTACGGCGCGGAGGGGTTCCGATCAAGCGTCGCGCCTCAGGCCCTCAATCCCCGTGCGCCGTCCGGCGCTTTGAGATATGCTGGGACATGGCTTCGAAGAAGGACAAGCGGCGCCATTTCGTCCTCGGAAAGGACTTCCGGAGCGACGGAAAGGAGCGTCTGACGAAGGGCAAGGACTACCTGGTCCACGGCGGCACGAAGATCACGCACGAGGAGACCGTGGACATCGTGAACGAGTTCTCCAAGCGCCTGCGGAAGGAAGGGTGCCCCGACGCGTCGACGGCGGAGGCGATCCTGAAGGAAGTGCTGCACGAGCGGAGGCAGCGAAATTAGACCCGCCGAATCGGGAATCGGGAATCACGAATCAGGGGACGGCCACTCCATCCCCCGTGCCGGCTCGAGGGCGCCGAGGCCGATCCGCGATCAACGACGACGGCGGCGGCGGAGGGCGATCCGGAGCCACGGGACAAGCTTTCCGGCCGGGCGCTTTGAGAACTTGATCGCGTCGATCTCCTTTGGGTGGGGCTTCACGTCCCCGACGCGGCCGACGAAGACCGCGCAGATCTCGTTCTCCCCGTCCTTCTTCCACCGCGCGGTGTAGGCGAACTTGTCCGTGCGCTTGAGCCTAGGGCGGACTCCCGCCTCCTCGAAGACCCGTCGGCGCGCGGCGGAGGCGTAGGTCTCGCCCAGCTCCACGTGGCCCGCGACCGTGCCGTCCCAGCAGCCCGGCCAGAGCCACTTCGACGGGTGGCGCCGCGCGAGGAGCAGCCCGCCCTCCGCGTTGAAGAGCATGACGAGGAAGGCGCGGTGGCGGAGGCCGCGGCCCGTGTGGCACGCGCGCTTCGTGGCCCGACCGATCACGCGGTCGCGCTCGTCGACGAGGATCAGCATCCGGCCCATGGCGGCGCCATTATGCCACACCGTTCGGGGGGCGAACATTTTTTCCGGCCGGCCCTTGTCAGTTACGATTTATAAGTTATAATTGTGCCGGGACGAAGGTCCCGAATGGAGAAGGGGGAAGAAATGGTGGCGCTCATCTTGGCGCTGGCCGCGGCCCTGCGGCAGGAGCCCACGGTCGGACCGGCGCTTCCGCCCGAGGTGGCGTCGGCCCCCGCTCCGGCCCCGGAGGCGACCGCCCCCGTCCAGGAGTCGCCCGTTCCCGCGCCCTCGGCACCGGTCAAGGACTCCCCGAAGATCATCCCGCCCGCCGAGACGAAACCCGTGCCGCAGAAGCTGGTCGACCGTCCGGAGTCAGGCCCGAGCCTGGGCGGATTCCTGGGCGCCTCGATCGCGGTCATGGGCCTGCTTGTGGGGCTGTTCGTCCTCCTCAAGCGCTTCGGCCGCGGTTCGCGGTTCCTGGCCGGCGACGGCGCGATCAGCGTCCTGGCGCGGAAGGCGCTCGGTCAGCGGCAGGAGGTCTTCCTGGTCGAGGTGGGCACGAAGGTCTTCCTCGTCGGCTCGACCCGCGACCGCCTGACGACGCTGGGCGAGTTCGCCAACCCCGATGAGGTGGCGGTCCTCCGGGCGAAGCTGCCGGGCCGGAAGGACGATTCGATGAAACTCGCGTTCCGCGATTCGCTCCGCGAGGGGCTCAGGGACGAGGAGGACCCCCAGCCGGCGACGGCCCGGGTCTTCGACTCGATCGCGGGCGAGCTGGCGGAGATCAAGAAGACGGTCCGCGCCTGGCGGGCCTAGAGCAACAAGACAAACGGTTCGTTCTGTTACGGGGAGTTTTCCCGGGGGAAGAGGACGTGGCACGAAGAGGGGGAAGGGTCCTGGCCTGCCTCGCCGCCCTTTTCATGGGCGGCGCGGCCTATGCCCAGGACAAGTCCGCCCCGAAGCCGGCCGACAAGCCCTCCTTCGACCCGGTGGAGATCGTCCAGAAGGCCCAGAAGCCGGAGAACATCTCGACCACCCTCGAGATCGCGTTCCTCCTCACCGTCCTCTCGCTCGCGCCGGCGCTCCTGGTCATGGTCACCTCCTTCACCCGGATCGTCATCGTCCTCTCGTTCGTCCGGCGCGCCCTCAACACCCAGGAACTCCCCCCCAACCAGGTGATCACCGGGCTCTCCCTCATCCTGACCTTCATGGTCATGACGCCGACGTTCTCCGCCATCAAGCGGGACGCCCTCGACCCCTACACGAACATCGACAAGTCCAAACAGATCACGCAATCGGTCGCGTTCGACCGGGCGGTGGGCCATCTCCGCGAGTTCATGTTCCAGCACGCCCGGGTCCGCGACATCGCCCTTTTCATGGACGCCACGAAGCAGCCCCGGAAGGAGGGCGGGTGGGATCGTGCGGACATCCCCACCGAGGTGCTCATCCCCGCGTTCGTGATCAGCGAGCTCCGACGCGCGTTCATCATGGGGTTCGCGCTCTTCCTGCCGTTCATGATCATCGACCTGGTGGTCTCGGCGACGCTCCTCTCGATGGGCATGATGGTGCTGCCGCCCATCTTCATCTCGCTCCCCTTCAAGATCCTGCTCTTCGTCCTCGTGGACGGATGGCATCTCGTGATCGGCTCCCTGGTGCAGAGCTTCTATGGATAGCGACGGCCTCCAGGTCGCGGTCGATCTCGGGCGCGGGGCGCTCCTGATGGCGATCAAGCTCTCGTTCCCCATCCTGGTCGCGGGCCTGATCGTGGGGGCGGTCATCTCCGTCCTCCAGGCGGCGACGCAGATCCAGGAGCAGTCCATCAATCAGGTGCCCAAGATGTTCACCGTGGCGGCGGTGGTGTTCCTGATCCTCCCGTGGCTCATGACGATGCTCGTGGATTACACCGTGGACCTCGTGCGGGAGATGGGGACGACGCTGAGCCGGATGTGACGATGGAGAAGATCCTCAACGTCTCGACGGGCGACCTCCCGGTCTTCCTCCTCGCCTTCTTCCGGGTGACGGGGGTGATGATGCCCGCGCCGCTCTTCGGGAGCGGCGTGGTCCCGCCGATGGTCAAGGTCTTCACCTCGCTCCTCATGGCGGTCCTCTTCTTCCCGTTCGTGGGCCGCCCCGTGGCCCCGGTCGATCCCAACCTGGGCCTCTACGCCTTCGCCGTGCTCCAGGAGTTCGGGCTCGGCCTCCTGATCGGCTTCGCCTCCTCGCTGCTCTTCGCCGCCGTCCAGTTCGGCGGGCAGCTCATCGACCAGGAACTGGGCATCATGATGGCGAACATCCTGGACCCCATCACCAACGAGCAGGTCTCGATCATCGGCCAGTTCAAGCTGTTCCTCGCCACCGTCGTCTACCTCCTGATCGACGGCCACCACTTCCTGATCCGGGCGGTGGCGGACAGCTTCCGCGCGATCCCGATCGCGGGGTTGCGCCTGACGGACGGGGCGGTGATGCACCTCTCGGACACGCTGGTCCGGGACCTCTTCCGCGCGGCGGTCCAGATCGCGGCGCCGTCGCTCGTGACGCTCTTCCTGGTGACGATCGCGCTGGCCTTCATGGCGCGGACGGTGCCGGAGATGAACATCTTCGTCCTCGGGTTCACGCTCCGGGTCGGGGTGGGGCTCGCGGTCCTGGCGATCGGCGTCGGAGTGTTCGTGTACGGACTGGACCCCATGATCCGGCGCGAGGACGGCTCGCTCCGGAAACTGATCGGACTCCTCGGCGGATAGGCCCATGGCTGAAGAACGGTACGACGAACGGACGGAAGCGGCGACTCCCCGCCGGAGGGAGGAGGCGCGCGAGCGGGGCCACGTGGCCCGCAGCGCGGACCTCTCGTCGGCGGTGATCCTGCTGGCCTCGGTCCTGGCCCTCCAGTTCTTCGGCCGCGGCCTGATGGACAGCCTCTTCGGCGCGACCGCGGGGATCCTCCAGCGGCTGGCGGAGGTGGACGGGAGCCGCGAGAACCTGGGCCTCCACTACGGGGGCGCCTGCATCGCGGCGCTGCTCGGGTTCCTGCCGATCCTCCTCGTCATCGTGATCGCGGCGATCGGCATCAATCTGGCGCAGGTGGGATTCCTGTTCGTGACGGAGCCGCTGGCACCCAGCTTCGACCGGATCGACCCGATCGCCGGCTTCGGCCGGATCTTCTCCGTCCGGAGCGTGGCGCGGATGGCCTCAGGCCTCCTCAAAGTGGCGGCCGTGGGCCTCGTGGTCTTCCTCACGATCTGGGCCGAGCGCTCTCGCCTGGTGGGCCTCATGGGCCACGCGTTCGAGGAGATCGTGAAGTACGGCACGGGGATGATGCTGACCCTCTCGCTCCGGGCGGTGCTCGTCCTCCTCGTCCTGGCGATCCTCGAGTACGGCTACCAGAAGTGGCAGTACGAGCGGGACCTCCGCATGAGCAAGCAGGAGGTGCGTGAGGAGATGAAGCGTTTCGAAGGCGACCCCAAGATCAGGGAGCGCCGCCGCGCCATCCAGCGCCAGCTCGCCATGCAGCGGATGATGCAGAAGGTTCCGAAGGCCACCGTCGTCATCACCAACCCGACCCACCTCGCGGTCGCCATCGAGTACCGGAAGGACGAGATGGAGGCGCCGATCGTGGTGGCCAAGGGGGCCGAGGCGCTGGCCAAGCGCATCCGCGAGATCGCCCTCGAGCATGGCGTGCCGATCGTCGAGCGCAAGGATCTCGCCCAGGCGGTCTACAAGAGCGTCGAAGTCGGCCAGTCGATCCCGGTGGAACTCTACCAGGCGGTGGCCGAGGTGCTGGCGTACGTGTACCGCTTGAAAGGACTCGTCGCAGCGGTTTGACAGGAGGATGGCTTCAAGCTTCTAGCTTCTAGCCTCTAGCTCGTTATGCCTCGTTGGGCGGAGTGGTTCGGGAAGCACCAGGACGTCATCTTCGTGACGGCGATCCTGGGCATCCTGGGGACCATCTTCGTCCCGCTTCCGCCGTTCGTGCTCGACTTCCTGCTGACGATCTCGATCACGATCTCCATCCTCATCCTGGTGACCGTGATCTACACCAAGGAGCCGATCAAGTTCTCGGTCTTCCCGTCGGTCCTCCTGATGACGACGGCATTCCGGCTGGCGCTCAACGTCGCGGCGACGCGGCAGATCCTGGGGAACGCCGGGACCCAGGGGACCGGGGCGGCCGGCAAGGTGATCGAGGCGTTCGGGAACTTCGTCGCGGGCAAGGAGCCGGTCATCGGCTTCGTCATCTTCGCGATCCTGGTCATCGTCAACTTCGTGGTCATCACCAAGGGCTCGGGCCGCATCTCCGAGGTCGCCGCCCGCTTCACCCTGGACGCCATGCCGGGCAAGCAGATGGCGATTGACGCGGACCTGAACGCGGGGCTCATCAGGGAGTCGGAGGCCCGCGAGCGGCGCCAGCAGATCGCCCGGGAGGCCGACTTCTACGGCGCGATGGACGGCGCCTCGAAGTTCGTGCGCGGCGACGCGATCGCGGGGATCATCATCACCCTCATCAACATCGTCGCGGGGTTCATCATCGGCTGGCTCCGCTTCGACATGCCGGCCTCGAAGTCGCTCTACACGTTCACGATCCTGACGATCGGCGACGGCCTGGTCTCCCAGATCCCGGCCCTGATCATCTCGCTCGCCGCGGGCCTCATCGTCACGCGCGCCACCGCCGACACGAATCTGGGCAAGGAGTTCCTGGGGCAGATCTTCTCGGAGCGGAAGGTCCTCTTCATCGCGATGGGCTTCGTCGGCCTGCTCCTTCTCACCGCGCTCTTCATGGAAAGCGGCCTGCCGAAGTTCCAGCTCGCCGTCGTGGGAGCGTTCCTGGGAGTCATCGCCTGGGTGCTCGGCACCGCCGAGAAGGACAAGGCCAGGGTCGAGCATGCGAAGAAGGAGAAGGAGATCGTCGCCGCGAAGAAGCCCGAGAAAGTCGAGGGGCTCCTCCACGTCGACGCCATGGAGCTCGAGATCGGCTACGGCCTGATCCGGCTGGTCGATCCGGGACAGGGCGGCGGATTCCTCGACCGCGTGACCCGGATCCGCCGGCAGATGGCGGTGGACCTCGGCCTCGTCGTCCCCCCCGTCCGGATCCGGGACAACATGCAGTTGGAGCCCAACCAGTACGTGATCAAGATCAAGGGGACCTCGATCGCCCAGGGGTCGATCCTGCCTGAGCACTGGCTCGCCATGGACTCGGGCGCGGCGACGGGGCCGATCGAGGGCGTGAAGACGAAGGAACCGGCCTTCGGCCTGACCGCCTACTGGGTGGTCGAGGGGCAGAAGCAGCGGGCCGAGGCGCTGGGCTACACGGTCGTCGACGCGGCGACGGTGCTCGCCACGCACCTTACGGAGTCGATCAAGCAGCACGCCCACGAGCTGCTCACGCGCGACGAGGTGAATAACCTGATCAAGACGCTCAAGGAGCAGAGCCCTGCGGTGGTGGAGGAGGTCGTCCCGGCCGTCATGAAGCCCGGCGAAGTCCAGAAGGTCCTCCAGAACCTGCTCAAGGAAGGCGTCTCGATCCGCGACCTGGGGACGATCCTCGAGACGATCGGAGACTACGCGCCGCGGTCGAAGGACCCCGAGGTGCTCACGGAGTACGTGCGGAACGCGCTGGCGCGGACGATCTGCCGCCAGCACGTCGGGCGGGACGGGAAGATGTACGTGATCACGCTCGACCCGAAGCTCGAGGACATGGTCAAGTCGGCGATCGAGCGGACCGACCGGGGGACCTTCCTCGGCCTGACGCCCGCGACGGTGAACAAGATCGCGGAGCGGATCGGCAAGGAGGTCGAGAAGCTCGTGACCGCTGGCCACACGCCGGTGATCCTCTGCTCGCCCCAGGTGCGCGCGCAGGTGAAGAAGATCGCCGACACGATCCAGCCGGGCATCGCGGTCCTGTCCTACAACGAGATCCTGCGCGACGTCCAGGTGGAGGCGCTGGGCATGGTGGCGGTGGAAGCATGAGAACTCTCAAGGCGTGGAGCGGGGGGCGTTGGGGCTTGGGAGTTCCCGGTATGGAGGCTTGATGCAGATCAGGCGGTACGCGGGGAGCGACGAGAAGGAGCTCCTCAGACGAATCCGGACCGACCTCGGGGCGGATGCGGTGATCCTCCATTCGGCGTACGAGAAGCAGGGGGGCGTCCTCCGGTTCTTCCGCCGGCCCCGGCTCGAGATCGTCGCGGGAGGCGGCTTCAAGATCGTGAAGGATTTCGCCCCGTCCGCCGAGGCGAAGGCGGCCCCCGCGGTCGCCCCCGACTCGCTCAAGAAGGAGATCGCCGACATCAAGCGGCTGATCAACGAGACTCAGGACCTCGTCACCCGCCGGAACGGGTTCGACGGCCCCCAGGAGCTGGCCGAGGAGTACGCCGCCCTCGCGGCCAACCGCGTCTCCGAGAAGCTCGCCCAGAAGATGGCCGCCCAGATCCGCGCGAAGCTGCCCCCGGAGGCGCTCCGGGACCGTGCCCGGCTCCGCACGGCGATCAAGGGCCTCGTCAAGGAGATGATCCGCTGCACGGAGGGGATCACCCTCAAGCCCGGCCGCTGCGTCCGCGTCGCCTTCGTCGGCCCGACCGGCGTGGGG
>CAZSCC010000664.1:0-3574 GCA_964604905.1 uncultured Planctomycetales bacterium | reverse complement strand
ACGGGCTTACCACAAAGGTCGCCCTCTGATCTTCGATAAGGAGGCCTATCGCCGCCGGAGCATCGTCGAGCAGTGCATCGGATGGCTCAAGGAATGCCGACGCCTCGGCACTCGCTTCGAAAAGCTCGCCATCAATTTCCTAGCGATGGTGAAGGTCGCGATGATCCAACGGTACCTCAAATTCTCGTTTTCAGACAGGACCTAAGCGCCTCGCGGGGAAGCACCCGGAGGGTATGATTCCGGGAGCCTATGCTCGATCCGGGGGTCTCTTGTCGGTTCGCGGGATGCGCCGACCCCGGGCGGCTCCGGACGATCGAGGATCCGGTCGCCGAAGCGCGTCAGTTCCGCGAGATCCTCGAGCCCTCTCTGAGGGCGGAGGCCGGATCCTACCTGGATGGATCCCTACCTAGGGGCCTCCCGGGAGGCGTACGTCAAGGAGGCGGCGTCCCTCGGTCGGGAAGGCGCCTCCTCCGATCTCCGGCCCTCGCCGAATCTCCCTTCGTCCGGTGGGCCTATTCGGGGTCGTAGCCCTCGGAGGTCTCGTAGATCTCGACGGGCTTGTAGCCGGGGAGCCTGGACTTCTCGACCTCGTCGGCGAAGGCGGCGAGGATGCGCTTCTGCACGGCTTCGCGCGCAGGAGCGCTGATCGGGTGGGCGATGTCGGCGTGGAGTTTGGCGCGGCCGTCCCCGTCGCTGGGAGCGCGGTCGGGCAAGAGCCGGCTCCCGCAGTCGTTGCAGAACTTGGCCCGGAGGTGGTTCTTCATCCCGCAGCGCGCGCAGCGGTCGGTGAGCTTGCGCGAGGGCATGGCGACGAAGGGGCCCTTGGCGCCCTCGATGATCTTGAGGTCCCGGATGACGAACGCATTGTCGAGCGTGACGGAACAGAAGGCACGGAGCTTGTCGTTCCGGTTCAGGATCAGCTTGATGCGGACTTCGGTGATTTCCACGAACGCTCCCCTGCGAGGCCCGACGCGGCCGCGACGAACGCTTCCGATCGCACTCCCCGGACCTTCCGCGCAAGCCGATCCGCCTCGGCGCGCGACGCGCAGAGGCCATACAGCGCGGATCCCGAGCCCGTCATCCGCGCGCCCGCGAAGGGGAGCCTCGCCAGCGCGCGTCGGGCGCTTGCGAGCTCCGGATGCAGGTCGAAAGCCGCGGACTCGAGCCGGTTGAAAAGAGCGTGACCGAGGTCTCCGGGTTCGCCTCGATCGAACCTGTTTAAGAAATCTATAACATCGCGCGGAGTGGGAGTCAAGAAATCTCGGACTCGGCGGTACACGTCGGCGGTGCTGAGGGCGAATCCCGGCCAGACGATCACGGCGTGGATGCGCGTGCGGGAGGCGAGGGGGGCGACGCGCTCTCCGCGGCCGGTGCAGAGGGCGGGGCCGCGCTCCAGGAAGAAGTTGACGTCGCTCCCGATCTCGGCCGCGACGTCGTGGCGGTCGAGGCCGAGGTCGAAGAGGGTGTCGAGGGCCTCGATCATCGCGGCCGCGTCGGAGCTGCCGCCGCCCAAGCCGCTGCCCGCGGGAATTCCCTTGGAGAGCCGAACGCGAACACCGGGGATCCTCCGGCGTTTCGCCACGGCGCGGTACGCCTTCTCCACCGTGTTGGTCCCCGGGAGGGGCGGGCCGTCGACCTCGAGCGTGAAGCGCTTCGCCTCGGTCACCTCGAGCGTGTCGGTGAGGTCGATCGGGGCCATGACGGTGGAGAGTTCGTGGTATCCGTCGGGGCGGCGGCCGAGGACCTCGAGGAAGAGGTTGAGTTTGGCGGGGCAGCGGGTCCGGACGCGCTTCATACCAGGGCGTTGTCGATGAGCCGCGCCTTTCCGATGCGGACGGCGAGGGCGATCAGGGTCCTGCCCTTGATCTCCTTGACGGGCTCGAGGGTGTCGGAGTTGACGATCGCGACGTACTCGATGCGGGTGCCATTGACGCGGTGAATCAGTCTCTTCATTTCGCCGGCGACCTTGGCGGCGGAGCTCTCTCCGGCGGCCACGAGGTCCTCGGCGCGGCGGAGGGCCCGGTGGAGGCAGGTCGCGTCCTTCCGTTGCTTCGGGCCGAGGTAGGCGTTACGCGAGCTCATGGCCACGCCGTCCTCCTCGCGGACGGTGGGCATGAGCCGGACGTCGACACCCAGGTTGAGGTCGGTGGCGGTGCGACGGATGATGAGGTATTGCTGGAAGTCCTTCTGGCCGAAGTACGCGGCGTCAGGCTTCACCATGTTGAAGAGCTTGGTGACGATGGTCATGACGCCGCGGAAGTGGCCGGGGCGGAACGCGCCGCAGAGCTTGGCCGGGAGGTCGGTCTGGTCGACGAACGAGTCGAAACCCTTGGGATACATTTCCGCGACCGAGGGGGAGAAGATCACGTCGACGCCCTCGGCTTCGGCCAGGCGGGTGTCTTGGTCCAGGCGGCGGGGGTAGCGGTCGTAGTCTTCGCCCGCGGAGAACTGGAGGGGGTTGACGAAGATGCTCACGATCACGGCGTCGTTACGGCGGTGCGCTTCGCGCATGAGGGAGAGGTGGCCCTCGTGGAAGGCGCCCATCGTGGGGACGAACCCCACGGACTTCCCCTTCTGGCGACAGACCGCGACGAAGGAGCGAATACCGGCGATGGTCTCGATCATCCGCATCGGGGGCACTCCTCCAGCAACTCACGGACGGTCTTCCCGAGCCCCGGCACTCGCTCGTCGGGGCAGAGTTCGGCCAGTCCCTCGAGCACGAAGCGGCGCTCGGCGAGGCGGGGGTGGGGTACGGCGAGCGTTTCCGTCTGGATCACGCGGTCGCCGTAGAGCAGGAGATCGAGGTCGAGAGTGCGGGGGCCCCAGCGCTCGCGGCGTACCCGTCCGAGGGTGCGCTCGAGGGCAAGGAGCCGTTCGAGGAGGCCCTCGGGGTCGAGCGCCGTCTCGATCTCGGCGACGGCGTTGAGGAAGCCCGGTTGGTCGGCGCGGCCCCAGGGTTCCGTTTCGACGATCCCCGAGACGCGCCGGGGCGACAGTTGCCGGAGGGCGGCTTCGATCGTCGCCTTCCGGTCGCCCACGTTCGACCCCAGACCGATGTAGGCGCGGATGGACATGGATGGTTCCTCAGGGGGCGTTCTTTGCCTTCTCGGGGACGGGGGCCGTACCGGGCTTGCGGGAGACGCGGCGCTTGACCCAGAACAGGGGGCCCGTGATGCCGTAGCCGAAGAACGCCAGGAAGATCGCCGCTTCCCCGAACATGACCGCGAGGGTGACGGCGAGCGTGATCTCGATCAGGGTGACGAAGCGGTGCTTGCCGCGCAGGAGTTTGTTGATCACGTGGGCGTACTTCACGCGGGAGACCATGAGGACCGCGCTTGCGAGCGCGAGGCCCGGGATGGCGCTCGCGACGATCATCCGGGCGTCAGCACTCGGCACCTGCCGGGACATGGAGGCGAGGACGCCGGCCGCCACGATCCCCGCCGCGGCGGGGGAGGGGAGGCCCGCGAATTCGCGGTGGGAACTCTCGTCGGGAGTGGTCTCGACGGTGAAGCGCGCCAGGCGGATCAGGGCGCACATCGCGTAGAGGACCCCCACCGCCGGGATCACCTGGTCG